>JAKBCC010000002.1 GCA_021808105.1 Planctomycetota bacterium | reverse complement strand
TACAGCAGGAACCGGAGGAAAAGGCAGCCGAACTCAACCGCGTACTGCGTGGATGGGCGGGCTACTTTCAACTCGGTGCGGTCAGCAAGGCCTATCGTGCCATAGAAGCCCATACCTGCCACCGGATGCGTCAGTGGTTGCGGACAAAATACAAGCAAAGACAGATCAGTTACAAGTCGCATTCGGATGCATACCTGCATACGCAATTGGGACTGTTGAACATGACGCGTCTGCACGCAGCCATCCGTGTGCGAAAGCAGAAGGAAGACCACCTTACTCCGAGAGCCGGATGCGAGAAATTCGCCCGTCCGGTTCGATGAGCGGGAAGTGGAAACGCAGCATGGATGGGACACTGAGGCACCGGCAACCGAAAGGGTCGGCAAACCGCTATGCCCAACCTAAACCACCGCGCCACTTCTCGACTCTACGGCAGTAATTGCAGTATTGATCAGTATTGGGCAGTACATTCAGTACATTCAGTGATGGGCGGTGCGTTTGGGGGTGGCGATGGGGTGGGATTTTGGGGGGCGGAAGTGGGTTGGTGGGGTGGTTGTGGCGGCGACAGGCCCGGTTAGGTGCAAGGTCAAATAATTAGGTACGTCCCCGTTACGTTTTCCGCGGAAAGATCACCGGCTTATCACCGCGGTGCACTGGTGCGATATCAGCTTCAATGGGGCCGCGGCTCATGAGCCGCGGAAAGATCAACGGGCTCTCGCGACGGAGACTGCACTGTTGCTTCAATGGGGCCGCGGCTCATGAGCCGCGGAAAGCCCCCTTTGGCGAACCCCGCCGGCGGATGGTTGATGCTTCAATGGGGCCGCGGCTCATGAGCCGCGGAAAGTGCGTCGAGCACGCCAAGGCAATCGTCAAAAATCTGCTTCAATGGGGCCGCGGCTCATGAGCCGCGGAAAGGGTGCGAGTACACGCGGATTAAACAGTTAAGGAGTTGCTTCAATGGGGCCGCGGCTCATGAGCCGCGGAAAGACTGGAACACCATCTGGCCGGGAAATTTACAGGCGCTTCAATGGGGCCGCGGCTCATGAGCCGCGGAAAGGCCGCCGGCTGCGGTCGGATCCACCTTGGCCAGATACTGCTTCAATGGGGCCGCGGCTCATGAGCCGCGGAAAGGGGGCCGCCTTTAACGCGGAGCTGGTGCATGTCACGCTTCAATGGGGCCGCGGCTCATGAGCCGCGGAAAGGCGGACTGGATCGCCCGGCGGGCGGCGGCGGCGGTGGCTTCAATGGGGCCGCGGCTCATGAGCCGCGGAAAGGCCGCCACCAGCTCCGAAATATTTGAAATTCCCAAGGCTTCAATGGGGCCGCGGCTCATGAGCCGCGGAAAGTTTGCTAACGCCGAGTCGCTCATCTGGTAAATGTCGGCTTCAATGGGGCCGCGGCTCATGAGCCGCGGAAAGGGGACAAAATCATGGGCTACAAGCTCGCCAACAAAGCTTCAATGGGGCCGCGGCTCATGAGCCGCAGAAAGTATGTTCATAGCTATTATCTTGACCGCCGTAGTCGGCTTCAATGGGGCCGCGGCTCATGAGCCGCGGAAAGCATGTTTCCAGTATAGACAGGTGACAACCGATTAGGCTTCAATGGGGCCGCGGCTCATGAGCCGCGGAAAGGTCCCCCTGATGTTTCCGGCGGCGGGCACGTCGATAGCTTCAATGGGGCCGCGGCTCATGAGCCGCGGAAAGTACTTTGCCGGCTACGGCTTTGTCACCACGCTTTCGGCTTCAATGGGGCCGCGGCTCATGAGCCGCGGAAAGCCCGCGCCTCGCAAGTGGCTCTTTTATACGGCTTTACGCCGCGCTTTGCGAGTGCGAGTGGACAGGGCACTGGCTTGACCCAGCTTCTGGGCATTTCGCTACGCATAAACGCCTTTCTCCTAATAACTTGCGGCTCCGCGAGCGCGCCCGGACACCCCCATCATCACCGGCGCACTCGCTATGCACTTTTCAAGGAACTTGCCGCCACCCTTTTTCGGCCTTCACGCCCGGCGGCACCAAACTTCGCGGCATTATACCACCGCTAATCACTTGCACCACAAAATTCCCTCTTCCCCGCGTGGTTCGGGCGTGGCAAGTTTTCCGGGCGGGACTGAAATACGGCGAAATCATGGGCAACTCGCACCGTTTGGTCCTGCGGCAGCGGGGTGTGAACGTGGTGCATTCCACCACCGGCAGAGCCGGCGGCTATGTGAAGTTTATCCGCACGGCGCGTTGCCCGGAAAAATTGCCGCCGCGCCCCGTGATTCCAGCACATGCCCTTACATGATTTGCCACAGACTATGCCTGCGCATTCCAGCTCCCGATTGCACGCAGCGTTTTAACGCGCGTTTCACAGAGGCCTTACACAACCACTACGCCCATTTGGGCCTTCGGCAAACTTTCTCCCAACACCGCCACCGCTTCGCGGGCGGATTCTTCATCCGCACCGAGGTCAATAATAATGCACTGGTCGGCCTTGAGATTCAGTTCCGCCTCCAGTTCACTTTGCATTCGCACGCGGTCGATTTCCTTGAGTACACAGAAAAAAACCGAATACTGCCAATGCTCACCGTAGCCCTTCATGGCCCGGAAAATCCGTCGCCAGCGTTTCGCGTCGGAAATATCGTAACACACTAAATAACAGCGCCGCATCATATTCTCCCGGTACTCTGTCAATCCCAATGTGCAGCCGTCCCTGAGCACTACCGTGTCGTTAAAAACGAAAGCGTTGCGATGTCACCAACCAGCCACGCGGAAATCATCCGCGCCTGAAGCATCATCATCCGGCGGTAACTTAAACGGTATTCAAATACCGGATGTGTCACTTCGGTATCCATCCGCCGGCCCCATGCTCCAAAAAAAGCTCCCCGCCCCGCATCGGTTAACGAGCAACCTGCGGCGGTTTGCATGAAATGGCCTTGGGTTAATTCGTCGCGATTAAACGTGGAAATGGCGATCGAATCCGCAACCAATGGCCGGAAAGGCTCCATAAGATCCAGCGCCAAAGCCGGCTTGCCGGGCCGGGGCTTATGAAACGCGCCGATCATTGGCTCCAGCCCGGCCAGGCGCAACGCGGAAACACATTCATGGACCAGCATGGTGTATCCCCAGGAAAGTACGGCATTGATCGGATCAGGCGGCGGACGGCGCTGTCGCCCATTGGCTTGAAACAGTTCGGAAAATGGCGGGGACATAAAATAAACGCGGGCAATAGGCGTATTCCGCGACATGCCGCGCCGGCCATAAATATTCGTCCATGTCCCAACCTCCGAAAGAACCACGGCAACGGAAAACAAAACGTGTTCGCGCCATGCGTTAAAAAATGCACCCGACAATTTCAGGCCGTCCGAGATTCTGGTAATGCGTATCCATATCAAGAATAGAACATGTGTGTGGGCAAGGGCAAATATTTTGAGATTATGGGACGGCAGGGGCCGATAATTGGGGGGCGGGGGACGTGGGTGGTGATGTTTAACCGTAGGGGAACAGTGGCAAGACCCGCACCGCAGGCGGATGCGGCTAACCGAGGGGTTCGACGAAGGGCCAGGATTGCGGGGCAATGCCGGCGCGGCGGGGATTATTATTGACGTAGGCGATTGCCGGCCGCACGTCCGGCGGATCGAGATAACGGTTCCAACTTTTTTTCGCCCAGATGGGCTGGTCGGGCCGAATGGCATTTTTCCCCAGTTCTTTGGTGGCCCGGCTGCGGAAGTGGCCGACGATGGTTTCAATGTCGCGGGGGTGCCGGCGCGTCACAAGATGGACGTGGTCGGGCATGATGGCGCAGGCTAGAACATGGAAGTCAGCGTCGTTGCACGCGACCGCAAATCCATTGGCAATGGATTGGATTTGCCGAAAATCAAAACGCATGGGCGGATAAAGAAGGGCATTTTTTCCGGCGTCGCGAACCGCACGATCGTGGGCAGCCCCGGCGACGGAACGCCGGGCACCACAGTGCGTCGCCGGCCCGGCGGCGAGAAACAATTCCCATGCCCCGACAAAATCCGACCATGACCCGCGCGGATCATTGGGCAACCAGAACCCGTAGGCACAGAAAATACTATGATAGGCCACAATCATAAAATCCTCCCGGCGAACACGCCCCCGGTTAGCCGCATCCGCCTGCGGTGCGGAACCCCCAATAACATAACGGAATTTCCGAAAATCAACACCACCGGCACCCTCGCCAATTCACGGTATTCCCGGTTAGCCGCATCCGCCTGCGGTGCGGGCAATATCACAATCCTTCAAAAATCCGCATCACGGGTGGCGGCATCCACTACGGCACAGACCCCAAACCCACAATGCCGCCCGGCACCAATGATCATGGGACCGGGGACGGGGGTTGTGAATGTCAGACGGGCGTGAACCAGGGTGAATTTTTCCAGATGGTTTGGCCGGAAATATCCCAGATGCCTTCCCCGGCGGTCATGTTTAAATGCGGGCATGCTGTGCCGAAAATTGGGCATGGAACTCCATGTGAATTCACAGGGCTGTTCAACACCGCTTTGCCGCAATGCTATTTCCAGCAGCTTTTTGGTTTTGGCCGGCTTATGGTCGTCATGGCCGGGAAGAATACTGGGAATTACCGTTGCCCAAACCCTGGATTGCCTGATGTATTGCGCAGTGAAACCGTCGCGGCGCAAGTGGCGGAGGGTCGGGGCGATGCCGCCACCCTCACGTTCCAGCGGGTGGCCGTCAAGTTGTTCGGCCAGGTGCGCAAGGTTGGCGTCTTCTCCGAAAGGCGCGACGATCATCACGCGGCGAATATTGCAATCGGCATGTTCGTGTCCGATGGAGGGCAGTGGGATGTACGAAAATTGTTTGTGATCGTCGTTGCCATTGCGGTGCCCGGCGACGAAAGTTTCAATCCATTTCGCGGGGTCGGGAACACCGGGCGGATACCCCTCCATTGCCTTAATTGCGGCACGGCGAACCATGCCGGCGACGTGGATTAATTTAGCCTGCGGTTCCGGCGAAAACTCACCTTCCGCGTCGCAGAGGCTAAATAATTCATAGGGTCTTCCAAGTGGCCGTTCGGAACTGGTATAAAGAACGGTATCAAAAGCCATTGGCTTTCGCACCGATCTGAGGATCCCGTCATGTCCGATGCGTTCGAGTGCGGATTGGTGGGCACAGATCAGGTCGCTAAGCGATTGATCGCGCGGGACGCGAAGCATGCCCTCATCGCGGAAAGTCCCGGCCCTGGGCAGCCAGCGAATCCCGTTGATGGTGTCGATTTTTTCTTCTGTAATTGAACTGGCGTCAGCGAATGCCATATCAATGCCCAAGCCGAGGCAAATAAGGGATCGTGCCGCATCCACGATGCCGTCGATTTCAACGGCGGCGGCATCATATTCCCAGAGGTAGTGAACCGACGGATCAGCAAGCATGATCGTGGGGCGGAAGGTTTTCCCGGTCAGGCGAGCCTGCCGGTCCGGTTTCTTATCGCCATCATTGTTGGGGACATATCGGGTGATGATTTGGCCGGGTGCTGAAGGCGGCGTGATAATGATCGGCGGGGCCTGTATTTCCAGCCAGTGAAGTGGTCGTGCCAGTTTATTAAGCTTACCAGCGCGTGCAGCCCCGGCCACCAGTGCCTGAAACAGCCGATAGGGCGATGGCGGCCACTCCGGCGGCCCGTCGCGTCCCAGCAGGCCGTGGTAGCGGTCATCCAGCCAGTGGACGGTGATGTGGAGGAGTTTGGTCAAGCGGTTGCCTCGACATTAGAACTGGTGCCATCGGAAGGAATGCTGTCCGCGTCGGTGATTGCCTTGGCCTTCTTTTCCTTCTTTATCTTCTTCGCGTTCTTATCCGCGTCGAGCCAATCCTTCAGCGTTTTAGGGTCAAAGGTAATTGGCGCTGCATGGTCTTGTGTTACGCCAAATTGTTCCGCAGCAATCTGCGCGAATCCGACCGCATTTGCGGGGTCGAGCTTGCAGTCGGTGCGTTGGCCGCTGCGTGTGACGAGCTGAGACGAGGGTGGCTTTTCCGGGCTCAGTGTGAGCAGGCAACCTTGCCGCAAATTCAGATCCGGTTCTGCGGCCATCGCGATGAGACACAATCCAAGGATGTACCGTTGTAGCTTCAGCGTCCCTTCGGAAGTAGTACCGCGGAGGCAGCGCAGTGAGGCCAGGTTAAGCGACGCGTCGCGGACGATTTCACCGTTGACCTGTACCCCTCCTATCACGTGCACTGAAGGCACGTCGGCTAAACCAACCTCGGAGGGTTTTTCTGCAAGACCATCAGGCAGAAGCCCCTCGCGCTCGTAGCTGATAGCGGGAGTGTACTGGGCCGAGCGTCTGAGTTGAACCACGTTTCTGGCTCGAATAATCGCATTGATAAGCCGCGGAATCTTGATCTGGCTGTCACGCGAATCCCACGCGCCGAAGACCAGCGACGTTGGCGCGAGCCTTGCGAGAGTGACCGCATTACCTTTTTGAAAATCTGCGAGTGCAACTTTAATGGTAGGCCCAAGCGTGGTGCCGCGGAATGCGGCATCGGCAATGCGATGGCCGATCTCCAAGAGGTTGCGAATTAACCCATCCCTAAATTTTATTTGAACCTGGGGAACCAGCGTTTTGTATTTATCGGAAGCAAACATCGGCTCCAGGCGGTTCGCCTGGGATGGGA
This sequence comes from Planctomycetota bacterium, assembly GCA_021808105.1. Taxonomy (GTDB): domain Bacteria; phylum Planctomycetota; class Phycisphaerae; order WQYP01; family WQYP01; genus JAMDCX01. Next base: position 51,444 of record JAKBCC010000002.1, on the reverse strand, counting down.
TGCTGTCGAGCACACAGATCGACGCGGCCCCCTCACCATCGATGTTGTAAACTGGGGGGTCCCCCTTTTTCTGCGACGGATTTGCGTAGCTGGGTGGGAAAATAGTGTCGTCCGGTTGAGTTGCCGGTGCCAGGGATTGCCGGATTACGATTGCTACCGGCCCGTCCTCCTTCAGCCAACTGTCATATTGCTCTATTCTTGCTTCAGGCATGTGATCTCCTTTCGCGCGTAGCGCGGGTAAACATGGATACGTATTCGCCCCCACGTGAGGGCCTGGCAAATCGGAAGTACTCACAGGATGGTAGCTGCACAGCGCCACAAGCTACGCCTTGAGCAGGTATGAGCGGCAAGTGTTCGGGCCACGCAGCGTATACGAATGACCGCAGTGCTCCTTCGTCCGTGCGGGGACGGAACCGTTGTATTCCGACCAGTGCCAGGGTCTCCACAACCGGAAATTCCCGGACGGACATCTGCTGCTCATCGGCGGAAAAGCCAACGTCCAAACCGGTGCCCGAACGGCGGGCGTCAAAATAAAATGGAGAAATAGTTTTTTTCTTGGTCTTTCCATCCTTAACATCGAACACAGTTGCGGAAAAATCGAAAGCTTTGTCGGCATCCTCTGCCGTAATATCCGCTATGTTTTCCGCCATTAATTTGAAGATTTGCGGTCCGGATTGTCGGCCAGCCCACGTCTTCAGGCGTTGTCCGCCGGCTACTTCGTCGCGCCACCAGTCAAGCAACATGGATGCCTTGCCGAGGCCGAGCCTGATTGCCGAAGCGTTATCATCCTGATCCAGTGCTCGGATGGTTGCGGTGGCAAGAGCCTTGAGTATCGCGGATAGATTGCAGGCGACAACATCAGAGAAAAGTGAAAACGTTGCGCCAGGTGTGAACCACCCCTCCGCGCCCGGCCAGAGGCGGTCGGCCAGTTCCAGCAGTCCGCAGCAGGCGAAGAATTGGCCGGGGTTGGTTAGGTCGACCGGGATGGTGATGTTTGGTATTGGGTTAGGCATTTTTACCCCTGTCGTTTTCCGCCGAGGCCAGCGCGTCGGCGCAACGTAGTAAATTTTCCAGCCATGCTAACCGCCAATAGCCATATTTGCGCTGCAATCGCGCAAAGCGGCGCATCGCTTCGGTGGCTATATCGGGTGATTTTGTGCGGGCCTTCGGATCAAATCCGCCTTTGGGAAAGTGTGGCCGCGCGCGGCCATGGTGCGTGGCGATCAGGTGTGCCGCGAGGTCGAATATTTCCGGGTCAAGATTTTCGCGATGGCCGTCGCGAAACTCGCGCAGGGAACCGAACTCATGGCGATAATTGCCGGCAATGGGGCGCATGCGTCCGCTGGACTTCGCCAGTGGATTCTCCATGCTGCCGCCGACGGCATCTTGCCATATCACACGGTTTTTGCCGCAGTCGTGCCTTTTCGCTGCTAACTGAAGGGCGGCGGCAATGGGTGCTTCCAGCGCGAGCCGTCCGGCGATATCGTTGGCCTGCTTCTCGACTGCGGCGACGTGATCCGTGAGCCCCTGCGATTGTGATCCAAATTCCGGACGGTCGCGTTTTAGCACCACACTGATGAGTCGGCGCACGGAATCGTCGTCGGATGGTAGCTCCAGCACGAACTTGGGATAATCCTCGGAATCCTCCGGTGTTTCGCCGCAAAGCGCTTCCACTGATTCGTCCACTTTGATCTGCCGATACCTGCGGTTGTTTTCTGGTAGTTGTTCGTCGGCCACATCTGGGGCCATTGCGAGAGCCTCGGCACTGGAATCCGGCTCCAGCTTTGGTGCCGCTGGATCCAGCAAGCCCCAGTGGCGTTCAATGCCGCCGAAAGATGCCGGGAGAGTGAGATTGGCGTTAAGAATATCGCGCGCGTCCGGCGTCGGCTTCTTCCCGAGGCGCTCGAGTAATGTCTTGACCGCGATGGTTCGCAGGCCGCCTTGATCAATGACGCATGGACGGCTTTCGATATCTTTGCGGACTTTATCAGCCAGTTTCGCCCACCGTTCCGCCAGCAGTTTCGCGGCCTTATCCGCTGGAACGGTCAGTGTTTCATGCAGCAAGACCCGGTGGGCATCAAACCATTCTTCAATGTCATTAATGTCGAGGTCACCGAATCCGTCCACATCCAGTTCCGCCCTCCATGCGATGGTTGTTTGCGGCGGATCCTCGTCGGAGATACCGCGCAACCAGTCCGCCACCGGCGGCCGTCCGGGCATAGGCTCGGCGATCGTGGTCATGGACCAGGCGTCGAGGAGAATATCCGTCACTGGAACAATCGTCGGTTTGGGGGTTAGGGCATCCACCGGTTTTTCCAGGTCGGCGAGGGCTTTCGGGCTGGCGTCAAATATTTCGTCCGACAGCTTGGGGAGCTGCCTAAGTATTTCGATTGTTTTGAGTGCCGCTGTTTCATAGGTGTGAGCAGCGGAGCCGCCTTCCTCGCATTTCTCGGATTCTTTTTTCTTCCTGGGGTTGGCCGCAAAGAGATGCACGGTGGCACAGGCTTCTCCCCGGCGATTTACCCGGCCCAAGCGCTGAATAATGGAATCCAGCGGTGCGGCATCGCAGACCAGATGGTCGGCGTTCAGGTCGAACCCGACCTCGCCCGCGCTGGTTGACACCAGAATTGCGGAGCCGGCACCAGGTTGATTTTCCGGTTTCAGAAACCGCTTCATCACTGGCTTTTCCATTAGTTCGTCACGTTCAAGGCCGCGCATGGTGCCCGTTAATACCTCTACGGCGTTCGCCGGAGTTTTCTTTTTCTCCATCGCTTTTTTTATCGCGTCGGCGACTTTCTGGGCATCATCCGGAGATCGCACAAAGACGACCACGCGGAAGCCATCCGTAGCGAGTTCTGTTGCCGCTTTTACTATTTCAGGTTTCACGTCCGCGGTGCCTTCGCTTATACGCAAGTGCTTTAACGCGTGATACCTTTTGACGATAACATTGCTCTCCCTGTCGCCCTCTAAATCAGAAGGCTCAAGGCGAAATGCGTCCTGGCGGTACGTAACGGTCGTCGCGGACATGCGCACTACCCGCATGGGCTTGCCACCTTTTTGGAAAGGTCCGTCGCTTCCAATATCATGCAATAATCTTGCAAATGGTTGGCTTAGGTGGGCTTCATCGAGAATCAACAGCGAATCCTGCCCCAGCAACCCCGCGTCCAACGGGCGTTGCTTATAGGAACTGCGGTAGCCGCTGAAAAGCAATCGGCTGCCGATCATATCCACCGTTCCGATGATGATCGCAGGTTTTGACGGATCACAAGTCCACTCGCGGTTGTCAGCGTATTGTCCACGGAGTGTGCTTATCGTGGGAGGGTCAAGGTCGGCCTCTGCGGCGCATTTCCGGATTTTCTCGGCCAACGCCGTTGCCTGATCTACTATTGTGCGCCGATCAACAACATAAACCAGACGTGTCGGCAAGCGGTGCGAATCCGTCTTGGCATCAGCACGAGCAATCAGCCAGATTGCGATAACGGCGGTCTTGCCCATGCCGGTGGGCAGGTCAATGACCGGATTTATTTTGTTTTCCCGCCACTGGGCATATAGCCGGCACTGCCACCGCAGCGGGTCATTGCCGGTTAGGACCTTGAATTTCTCGTTAAATTCCATCATCGCCCAACCGTTACAAATTTGGTCGCCCCTTCTCTGGCGAATGGTCATCCCATATAAATGCCGTGTGAGTATGGGCGGGGTTCCGAGGTGTGTCAATTAAATTCTGGCAGCTTTCTCGGCCACTGACAAAAGTGTGTCAAAAGGGGCGACTTGGGTTGCGCGCCGCGGGTTCCAAATTCCAGGATTTGCTGGCGTTGCCTTGGAATCGCCGCGCGTTCTTATGCCAACAAGATTAGATGCAATCCGCATAAGTGAAAAACGTGTGCTGCCAAGGACTGGCGTAGCGCTTGGCGGGGCTGGCGCGGGCGGGTATGATTTTGCACTCGGACAGGCTCCTTGGAAGGCTGTTGCGGTTTGACGTGCTTGCCTCCGAATAATGACTGCCGGAAGAGCCGCGCGCGGGCGGTGAATTAGCGTGCAGGCGGGAATTTTATGCTTTTGGCCGATAGAAATGCGGGCCGGAAAGGAACTCATGGGCGTCCCAATTTCTCAGATGTGGACTGTTGCAACTTATGTCATGTCCCAGCGGCTCAAAGGTCGGAAACGCTATCCTCTGGTCTTGATGCTCGAGCCGCTGTTCCGGTGCAATCTGGCCTGCGCGGGGTGTGGAAAAATTCAGTATCCGGCGCATATTCTTAAGTCGCAACTCACGCCCGAGCAATGCTTTGACGCGGTTGAGCAATGCGGTGCCCCCATGGTCAGTATTCCCGGCGGCGAGCCGCTGCTGCACCCACAGATTAAAGAAATTGTTGAGGGGTTAATCGCCCGTAAAAAATACATTTATCTGTGCACGAATGCCTTGCTGCTTAAGCAGAAAATTGATCTTTTCAAGCCCTCGAAATACCTGACCTTCAGTGTCCACTTGGACGGCCAGAAGGAACACCATGATTTTTCCGTCTGCCGGGAAGGCGGATATGATATTGCTGTGGAAGGCATTAAGGAAGCGGTGAAGCGCGGCTTCCGGGTCACAACCAATACCACCTTGTTTGACGGTGCCGACCCGGCCAGCGTTCGCGGGTTTTTTAATGAAATGATGCAACTGGGGGTGGAAGGCATGATGCTTTCACCCGGTTACAGCTATGACAAAGCTCCGGATCAGCAGCACTTTCTGGGACGGGCCAAAACCCGGACGCTTTTCAGCACGATTCTCAGTAATCGGGACAAAAAATGGCGGTTTAATCAAAGCCCGCTGTTTTTGGAATTTCTCATGGGAAAGCGGTCGTATGCCTGCACGCCGTGGGGAATGCCCACCTACAACGTCTTCGGTTGGCAGAAACCGTGTTACCTGCTGCAGGACGGCTACGCGGACACATTTGGCGAATTGCTGGAAACCACCAACTGGGATCATTACGGGGCAGAATCGGGCAATCCGCGCTGCACCAATTGCATGGTTCACAGCGGTTATGAAGCCAGTGCGGTCAATGATACGTTTGGATCCCTGCGAGGCCTGCTGGCCACCGCGCGGGCCACACTTTTTGGCGGCAGTTATGTGAACCGTGAGGCACTTGAGGCGCTGCAGCAGCCGGTGCAAAACACGCGTCACAATTTCATCCCCTTAAGCGTCAGCGCCGGTAAGACGGCAGCATCCGACAATCACACGGAACGATCCGCTTCGCGGGCCAATGACGAGGTCGGCGTTTAATTTCAGACTCGTGCTTTTAACGGATTAAAATTTTAATATGACAACGCAAGAACCTATCTCTCCAGCCCCGGCTTCCACGGATAACGCACCGGCCACAGAGTATGAAAATCTGGAGGGGTACAACCCCCAGCTTGATTCCCTGCCGGTGGTCCGGGACGTGGTGGAAAAAGCCTTCAGCTATCGCGGCGATGTAACCATTGTTAATCGCCGGGGCGATGCGGTGGAAGGATATATTTTTGACCGGCAGGCGGAATCATCCGATACCGCTAAATGGAATCTGCGGATGATCATCAAAGATTCCACCGATCGCGCCACCATCCGATATGAGGATATTGCCAGCATTCAGTTTACCGGTAAAGACCCGGCGGCAGGCAAAAGCTTTCAGACGTGGCTGAAAAAATATCAGGAAAAAAAGGCGGCGGGCGAAAAAAATATCCGCATCGATCCTGAACCACTTTGACGTGATCCGCAATGTGAACATTACCGAGGCTTTTCATGTCAGTTCTCAAGCGACGACGGTTGTGTTCACTGTTGGGAACCCCTCCTTTGCCGGCGGCGCGGCACGACACCGATGGCGGTGAACAGACGGGCCGGGAAAGGCGGCGCGGTACAATTAAAATCATCCATCATCGGCATACGGCGATCATGCTGGCGGCGGCCTTTTTTGCGGCCGGCGTTCTGGGCGGTTGTGAATCACCGTTGCAGTCGCGAAACTCCAATTCTTCCTGGGATAGCTATGCGCAATCGGTACTGGCGCACGACGTTAGTGATGGCCGAATTTACAACGTGCAGAAAAAGGTGACACCCGTCGATCAAGGGGTGCATGAAGCCATGATTCCCGCAGCGGATCATGGTGGGGCGGTAGTGCCGGCCGGTGCTACCGCCGCTGTGGCACCGGCGTCAAAGACAACATTGGGAAAATCAGCTTCGGCGTTGTATCAGGGCGAACCGGTCTATCGACTGACGCTGCAGGATGCGGTGGCCATGGCGTTGGAACACAGCTTGGCGATAAAAGTGCAGGCGTATACTCCGGCTATTTCCCAGACGCTGCTGGTGCAGGCCCAAGCCGCCTTTGATGCGACGATTTTTGGTTCCACCGGCGTAACGCGAACCGATATTCCCACCACATCCGGTACGCAGTTCGGGGCCGGGGGAGCGGTGCCGGGGGCGGGTAACAGCAATACATTAGCCTGGGCGAATCAGGTAGGCGTCAGCAAGCCCTTGGGATGGGGCGGAACGGCCCAATTTTCCGCCACCAATGATTTTTTAAATGTTTCCGGAACACCGGGCTTTCAGCCGGATATCAATCCATCGAACGCGGATAATCTGGCGTTGGCTATTTCGCAGCCGCTGTTGCGGGGGTTTGGATCCGATGTGGTAAAGTCGGGCATTTATATTGCCCGGAGCAATAAGCGGATTTCCATGGCCGTATTTCGCAGTCAGGTGCAGGCGATCATCAAAAATGTCGAACTGACGTATTATCTTCTGGCGCAGGCGGATGCCAATTTGCGAATTGACCAGCGGTTGCTGGTCAGCACGCGCCGTACGCTGCAACAAATTAAAAAGCGCGGAATTTTTGACGCCAGTTCCGTGCAGGTGGCTCAGGCCGGTGACGCGGTGGCCCAAAGTCGCGTGGCGCTGATTACCGCTGAGGCGAATTTGCGCACCACCTCAGATCAATTGAAATCTCTGCTCAATGATCCGCAGTTGAATCTTCGCGGTAACATCCTGCTGATTCCGACGGACAAACCCATCACGGAACCAGTCATGTTCAATGTGGCCCAGGAAATTTCAACCGCGCTTGCGCAGCGCAGCCTCATGCGGGAAGACCGCCTGAGACTTCATGAGGCGGATATTAATGTTCGCGTTGCCGCCAATACCCTGCTTCCGCAGGCGAACCTGACACTTTCCACGCAGTCCAACGGCCTTTCCAAGGCCTTTGGCAATGCGTTCACACAAACGATCAGCCCGGCACGGTTCTGGAGTTATGCCGCTGGTTTGCAGGTGGCGATTCCCATAGGCAATCGCGCTGCCGAGGCCGGCTACCATGAACAGCGTCTGGTGCGGCGGCAGGACCTTACGCAAATGCTGTTCGATGCGCAAAGCGTGATTTTATCGGTGAAAATCGCTTTAAGGACCATGCTTTCAAGTTATCAGCAAATTCAGGCCCAACGGCAGGCTCGCATTGCCGCCGGTCAGGTGCTTACCGCTTTGGATGTACAGCAACAGGTGGGTGTAAGCCTGACGCCGACATTCTTGAATCTCAAATTAACCGCGGAGCAGAATCTGGCCTCCGCGCAGTCTGCGGAAGTGCAGGCCATGGTGAATTATTCCCAGGCAATCGTCAGCCTGGAAGCCGCCAAGGGGACATTGCTGACTTATGATCAGGTCCGCATTGAACCAGCGCCCACGGACGCCTTACAAAAATCCGGCGGCACGCGCTTTCTGGGCAGATCTTACCGGTGAACAATTGCTGGAGGTGTCTGGCGTTGTCGTGAGCAAGAACCTGGAACCTGGAATTTGGAATCTGGGATCTGAAATTTGGAATCTGGGATCTGAAATTTGAAATCTGGGATCTGAAATTTGAAATCTGGGATCTGAAATTTGAAATCTCAAATTTGCCGCGCGCCAAAACTGCCTGCCAACGACAATGCCGGATGCTAACTTCTAACTCCTGATTCTCCCGCCTTCTCCTCCGCCCGCGTGCGCGGCGCGCTGATGGTTAATTCGATCGCTTTATATTGTGCGGCGGCTTCGGGCGTGATCTGATGCTGGCGCCTGGCAAATTCGCCGGCCTGGCGTGGTTGCAAATCCGGTGATTGCGGGCCGTCATGGCGTTTGAGCACTTCATAAAACTGATTGCGCTGGGCGGGAATCCAGCCGCTGTCGCGAATGAGTCGGCAGATCATTTCTTCGGACAGGCGGAAGGATGTGCCGGCACTGCTGACCACGTTTTCTTCCATCATCACGCTGCCCATATCGTTGGCCCCGAAGAACAGGGCCAATTGCCCGATCTTGGGGCCCATGGTCACCCAACTGCTTTGCAGGTTCTTTACATTATCCAGATACAGCCGGGCCAGCGCCAGCATCCGCAGATATTCATTGGCATCGGCCAGTCTGACGGTGCGGCCGTTGTCGAACTCAAACGGTACGCCCGCATCCGGATTCCATTTACGTTTCTTATCCAGCGGCGTGTTGTCAGGCTGATAGGTCCAATGGATAAACGCGGTGTAATGCGCGGCAGCGTTGGCCAAGGCCCAGTCCTGCCGCTGCCGAACACGGCTCATGTGGTCAATGCGATCTTCAATGGTTTCAATGTGACCGATGAGCATGGTGGCGCTGGTGTGCATGCCAAGCTTATGGGCTTCGGTCATGACATCCAGCCACTGATCGCCGGTGCATTTGCCCGGGCCGATTCTACTGCGCACGCGATCGGAAAATATTTCACCGCCGCCGCCGGGAACTGTCGCCAGGCCAGCGGCCTTAAAGCGTGCGAGAACCTCTGCGACGGGTAGATTAAAAAAGCGGGAAAATTCGACAAACTCCGGCGGGCTGAACGCATGGATATGCACGCTGGGGAACTTTTCCCGTATGCCGCGGAGCAGGTCTTCATAATAGGTGATCGGCAAGGCTGGGTTCATGCCGCCCTGCATCAGAATCTGGGTGCCGCCGATGCTGATAAGTTCGCGGATTTTTTCGTAAATTTGTTCGTAGGAAAGCGTATAGGCATCCGGTGCTTCAGGGTCATTACGTTTAAAAGCGCAGAACGTGCAGCGGGCGGTACAGATGTTGGTGTAATTGATGTTCCGGTCAATAACATAGGTGCGGTAATCTTCGCCGTGCATCCGCTGACTGGCGGCAAAGGCCCAGCGGCCCAGATCCATCAGCGGCGCGTGATGATACAGTTCATCCATCTGCTGCTCGGTAAGGCGGGCCTTGCCGTCAATCACCGCGTGAATATCAAAACCGGGGCGATAGCCGGTGTGCTGATTCAAGGGGGGGATAAGCAGATCATTGTTAAATTCAATCATGGGAGTAAATTTCCAATCCATGCGGCAGAACGACTTAAAAATTCGGTTATTCCAAACCTTGCTGCCAATCTTGCCATTCCAAATGATAGTGTTATTAGGCCACATCCGGCAAGTGGCGGGGGGATGCGATATACTATAGGGAAGCGGCTCCTGCGGGGTCAGCATGGCGATTGCCATGACTGCGGGTTGCCAGATGAAATGTTGCGCGTTACCGCGGCCGTGACCCGGCGGTGGCGTGCTGAAATTATGTGATAACAGGATTTAAGTCATGACTGATAATAAGCCATCCATGAATTCCGGCGCAGCAAGTAACTCCGGCGGGGGAGCAACCAAAGCCCCCAACGCAGGGGGAAACGCAGTCGTCCGCCGGCGGCGGCGCTGGCCTCTGGTCGTGGGAATAGTGCTGGTAGTGCTGCTACTACTGATTTTGGCGATCCCCAGCATGTTGTGCACGGGGCCGGGGGTGCGGTTCATTGAATCGCAAGTTAACTCCCGCATCAGCGGCAGCGTGGAAATCGGGCGCATGTCATTAGGATGGTTTACGCCGGCAAAATTCAATCGGGTCATGCTTAAGGACCCCAATGGTGATGTGGTAGTCGGGGATGTCAATATCCTCACGCACCGCAGCATTCTGAACTTATTATCCAACTGGCATAATCTGGGAAATATCGCCATTGATATTAAGACGCTCACGCTTAATCAAGACAGCAACCATCAGCTTAATATCATGCAGGCGCTGGCCAATCCACGCCCAACGGCGGTATCTCCGGCGGCCACGCAGACGGCCGCACCGCGAACCACTCCAACCGCCCGTCCTGCCACCACGCTGCCGAAAATCAACACGACACTGACATTGAATCTGGCACAGGCGTCTTTTACCGCACCGAATTTAAAGCCTTTCCACGCGGAGCATACACGGCTGGTCGTAGTACTGGATACCATAGACAATAAACCGGTCGATGTGCAGTTGGATACCGCTGCCGGGCTGGGAAATCAGGCCCGCAGTAAAATTCATCTGGCGGCTGCCATCAATGCCTTGGCCAATGGTCAAATCATGCCCGTCGCCGACATGACCGGCACGTTCACCGCAGGCGTACAGCAGCTCAATCTCGTGGCCTTGGAACCGGTATTAAGCATGGCCGGGGTAAAGCTCTCGCCCAGTGGTGAATTGACCCTGGCCTTGGCGGCCAATATTCCTACGGTGGGGACGGGTGCGGTTCATGGTCACATTCTAGTGAATCATGCCGCACTCTCTGGCGCGATGTTAAAAGGCGATTCTCCGCAGCTTGGAACGGTACAGATTCCGGTTCATGCGTCCTGGCGGGGCGGCAACTATCAGATTAGTGCCCTGGGCATTCAGACCGCGCTGGGCGGGGCAGCCGTCACCGGCCATGGCTCGATTGCCACGGTGCTGGCGGTGCTGCATGGTCAGAAAGTTTCTGATCAGCCCGCGGTATTCAATGTTGCCGCGTCGGCTCCACTGGCGCAAACGCTTGCAGCGTTGCCGCATGTGATCACGTTGCCCAGTGGTCTACATTTTATGGGTGGACAAACCACGGTGGCGATGGCGATTCGTTTGGGGCAGCCCGCACACGCCCATGCCCAGACGCTTTCCGGATCGCTGCCGCCGCTGGCCAGTGCGGTGAAAATCAGCATTCTGCCGCTGCACTGGACACAGGCCAACGGCGCACCGAATGGCTCCGCTGCGGCCAGCGGCACGGTGGCCTTTAACACCCTCGGCAAGCCGATTGTGGCCGCAGTTCATCTGCACATTGCCCAGGCAAACGCCAAGCCGGCGGACTTTTCCCTGGTAGCGGATTTAACAGCCATAAAAAATGGGAAAATTCTCCCCCTGAATCAGCTTACCGGCAAACTTAAATTGCTGGTGAGTCATTTGAATCTGACCGCCATTGACCAGATTTTACCGCGCACCAGTAAGTCTATCGTATTTCATGGCGTGGTGAACGGGAAAATTTCTGTCAACGCCCCTGAGGCGGGCATAGGGAAAATTTCCGGACCTTTGACCATTATCAACTGCGCGATAGGCGGCACGTTGTTGAAGTCTGACCGGCCGCAAATGGGCACCGTGACGCTGCCGTTGGATATTTCATGGAAAGGAAATCGGTTTCATGTTGCTTCCGTGGGGCTGCAATCAACGAATCTGCGTATGCTCTTATCCGGTAATGCCACCTTGGCGGAACTTAAAGCCATCCAGAATAATCAAGCTAACTGGGGTGCATCGGCTCTTCATGTAAGCAGCTATTGCAATCTTGGATGGTTCGCATCAAGCTTTCGTAACACGCTGGGCCTGGGAAAACTGGCGCTGCGGTTGCGGCACGGCACGATGAGTCTACAGGGTGATTTAACCAGCACGGGCAAGCAATCGACGGGCCGGGAGACGCTGTCGCTGACTGATTTGCGCGGCACATGGAAAAAAACGCCGTTTATCATCAATCCGGTGGTGCTGGGGGCTCAATTTCAGCGCTCCAGTGCTAAGTGGAATCTGGTTAAAGGTATGCTGGATCAGGCGGCAACCGCAACCGGCAGGCCGGAAAGTACGCCGCAGTTAAATGTTCTGGTGACCGGACAAAACCATGGATCATACGCTTTAAGCATGCAGGCGGTGCTGGCCAATCTGGTGCAGGAGGCGGCTCCTTTTGTCGCACTTAAGGGCCGCAGTGTGGCCGGCACGTTGGATGTCAACGCGACGACGGCGGATATATTCGCGCAGAAAATTCCCTATCATCTCAGCGTGGCGCTTAACAGCGTGGCCCTGGGGCTGGGACAGGGCCGGCCGGTGATCACCGAGCCTGCGGTGAAGATCCATTCCGCTGGAACACTGCTTTCGCCGCACGGTGCCATTACCGGTGCTAACAGCACCTTTAGTATTCAAAGTGGGGAAATCAGCATTCCCCGCAGCAACGTGGATGTACAAAAAATTTCCGCTGGGTGGGCTGTGCCTTTGGCGCAAGTCCATATTGCCGCCATCAATCTGCCTGCTGTGATGAAGATGGTCGCCATGTTTTCTCCGGTGCCGGCACACGATGATCTTGGCGGAACGGTCACGAATTCGGTCATTACGGCAGCATATAAGCCGGGTTCTGTGAAGATATCCAAATTGCATCTGGAAATGGATAATCTAAGCTTCCGTAATACCGCACCCAAGGCCTCTACCGCAGAATTTATGGAACCAAAATTAACCCTGGATATGGCATGTCAGGCGTTGCTGGGCAAAGCGACACATATAAATATTTCCTCTCTGGCAATGAACACGTCCGATGGAGCCATGGATTTAAGTGTTTCAAAGCCTATGACGTTGCAAACCGGTGCATCCATGACGGCAACAGTTCCGGCGTTCAGCCTCCATGCCGATCTCAAGAAATTTGCGCCTTTATTGGAAGCATTGGGAAAACTGAAGAGCGGCGCAAAACTTCAAGGGGCTTTGGCGCTTCAAGGGGCGGCGGAGACTGCAGGATCAGCAACACCTCCAAGTTCCTCGGTCAGCCTCACGATTCGCGGCGGCGTGAACAATTACCAACTCGTTATTCCCGGTGCCAGTGCCAATCTGCCGCCGGATAATCTGGCGTTGGCGGTTTCCGGTTTGCTTAATCCAGTCGCTACGACATTTACATGTCTGAATGACTGCACCGTATCAGAGCACGCCGTGACAGGTTCCGGCGGTAATACCATTCAACTTAACAAAGGCAGCGTGATAGCATGGTCGTATAAATCACCGGAAAACATTCAGGGCGAGTTCAGCTACGATCTGGCGCGAATCCAGGCGTTGCTTGGCCCCATGCTGCCCGCCGGGTTGACCATGGCGGGCCAGCACACCATGAAATTGCAAATTACCGGTCAACTTACGGCAGACCAGGGTCTGCGCCAGTTGCGTAAGCTGGTCATCGGCCGGACGTCGTTAGGATTTGATAAAATTGCCATCGACGGCCTGACCCTTGGGCCTGGCAAAATTCCATTTGTTCAATCCAGCGGTATTCTGCAATTAATCCCCAGCGCGATACCTGCCAATAAAGGGACACTCAACACGGGCGGACATATTGATTTTAATCTCGCTTCGCCGGAATATATTCTTACCCACAGCCTGTCGCTGGTGAATCAGGTGCACATGAATGAAGCCATGGGTGGAAGCTTGCTGAATTTCCTGCCGTTGGCGTGGGGCGGTGGAAACGGTTCCGGGGGCGTGCAGCTTTCCGGATTAGTCAATCTGCAGTTGCAGAAGGCGACACTGCCGCTGGCATTCGCACAGCTTAAAAAAACAGGGACGCTCACCGGCACCGTCAGCGCTACGCATATTTCCTCTGATTCTCCGCTGTTTTCCATGATCGGAAGCAGTATGGGGCCGCTGATAAGCAACGGCGGATCAGGCATGGTGATGAAAGACAGCGGCATTCGTCCGACAACATTTGATCTCAAAAAGGGGAAAATCTATTATCAGAATCTCCAGGTGCTGCTGGTCAGTTTTGGAATGGACTTCTCCGGATGGGTGGGTTTGGATCAAAGCCTGCATCAGGATGTAAATATCACCGGGGCCGGGATTACCCTTCCCATCCCGTTAAGTATTGACGGCACCACCAGCAAGCCGCAACTGCATTTAAGCGCTAAACCGCTGAAGAATATCGGCAATGATCTGGGCAATACGCTTAAAAACGCGCCCGGCATCATCAATAATCTGCACAGCCTGTTTGGGCATTGACAGCGCCTGTGCGTTCATGGATGGTAGTCTTTTTCCGGTTGAGGTTATGCGGTCCGGGTGCGCCATGCCAGCGGCGCTGTTGCCATAAGCAGACAGGCGCATGCCAGAACGGCAAGAGCCATATTAAGATTCGTTGACCGTCGTGCAACCGTTGGCCGGTGCGGTATGCGCGGTGTCGGTGAGGCGGCGGCCCTCCACCAGTTGCCCGGCGTGTCCGCGCCGGCCGTATTTTGCAGATGTGCCAGGACATTGGCGAAAAAAATTACAAAAGAAGCATGATCCGGCCAGGTGGTCCAATCCATTGGCCCGGCAACCCACAGCCACGTTTGCCCATGGGTCGCATCATTCCGTTCCGCCAGCCAGGGGCGGCCTTGAATGGTGATAAGGCTTTCCCAATGCGAATCCAATCGCGCTGTAAAAAGTTTCCGCACCATCACACCGGAAAGAACTACCGCGTGCATGAACCCGTGATGATTTAGTGCGGTCAGGGGAGTGCTTGGGTGCAGAGTCATTTCCGCGCGCGGTGACAGCCCCGGGCCAGGCGTCGGACCCAGTAGAACAATGGTGCTGTTGGAAACGCCGTGCAGGATGCGCGGGTTAAAGCGGCCCTGATGAACGATCCAGATGCTGCGATCGGTCGCGTTGCCGTGCAGAGTCACCTGCGGCAGGGCCGCAAAGAGCCGCAGAAACGCGGTTGGCGGTGTGCCGATAAAATGCCCGGCAATGATCCTGACCATTGAAATGTGCAGCAATATTTCCTGGGCGATGACACGATGATTATGCTTAACCACGATGGTAATGGTGGGAGTCGCCCTAAGCGGAGAAATGTCGATTCCTGCTTTCAACGCTTCCGCGGATACCGTCCGTTGCAGGATTTGCCCGCCCCCGGTCAGGATGACCTGGTAATCAGAACCGCGCGGAATATTGCGACCCTGAATAAACACATCCAGAGTTCGGGTGTCCTGCGGAATGCTCCGGCCCACGGCGTGGAGCGTTACGCTTGGTGCGGCTGGGTGTTTCAGCTTGGCCGTTTGCAGACGCGGTGAACATAATGCCAATGCCGCAAGCACCGCCGCTATGAGAATCAATATCCATGGCCAATCCGGCGTTGCATTCCACCGGCCCGCAACCTTATAGGATTCCTCCGGCCAGAATTCCAGTATGGTAAATGGGTGCTCAGTGATTCCCCTTCGAGGCAGCAGAAACCAGCCTCCTGCGGCGACCAGCGCCGGAAGAAACAGCAGTTCAGGATGAAGAAAAAACAGGGTCATCAGATATTCCATTGCCATTGGTTATTCCATGATACTTGATTTATTGAACGGGGGAATTGAAAAAAATATTCACTCCGGCGATTGTAGTTACCGCTCCGGCCCGATACATTACGCTATATCCGACTGGCAC
This sequence comes from Planctomycetota bacterium, assembly GCA_021808105.1. Lineage (GTDB taxonomy): Bacteria > Planctomycetota > Phycisphaerae > WQYP01 > WQYP01 > JAMDCX01. Next base: position 36,041 of record JAKBCC010000002.1, on the reverse strand, counting down.
GAATTTTCAGGCTGGCGAATTTTCGAGGTGTTGCATGGCGACAAATAGAAAAAAAGATGCCGCCACTCTCTATGAAGTGTTGGGCAGGACGGCCCAGAAAACCCCTAAAAAGGAGACTCCTGCGGCGATGCCCAAGCCTCCGACGGTGGAATCCACACCCTCCATGAATAATCGCACGCCGTTGCGCATACCGGCCACCGGTTCAATCCGGCCGCCGCCGACCAGAGCGTCGCTTTTTCCGGCCGCCTCAGCGGCAAAAGCGGAATCGCAGATTCCAGCCTCCGGATCGCCGTCGTCTGCGGACCCCGTTCTGCTGGACCAGATCCTTGCCCGCTTCCGTCCCTGGATACTGGTGGTGATTGCAGGGGCTGTGGCACTGATTCTAGCTGTGATCATCATTATTTCCACCAGCCATCACGCCGCACGTCAGCCGCTGCAACCCGTGGCCATAACCCCTGGCACGCCGACGCCGGGGCTTGTGCAGCCGCAGCTACTGCCCTTTAATTATACTGGTTCAACGCCGGCACCGGCACCCGCAAAACCAACGCGCCGCGTATCCGGCGGCCGGGTAGTGCCCGCATCGCAGGTTGTTCGTTCCCCAAATCGGTGGTATCTGGTTATTTTGACCACGCTGCCCCGATATGCGCAACATGCCGCCGGGTTTATTGCCAGGCACGGGGTCAGCGTCACGATTGAAAATGGCCCGCAAAATTTCAAATGCGTAATTTCGGTGCGTGGCTTTAAACACCGTGCCGGGGCGGCGGCCATCGCTCTGCGGCGGAAGGTCGTGTACATCGGAAGCCTGCTTCCCGATGCCCGCCGTGCCGGCCGCAGCGACTTTAACACTGCCTACTATGCGCATGTCCAACGCAGTCAGTAAGGTTTATAATCTGTGCGGCCAGTGAAAACGGCCCGGCGTGAATTGAAGGACCTGCCGGCAGATTCCGGCAGGAGTTAATATGGAAATGATTTCAACACAATTGGCTCCCCCGCCGACAGATTGGCAGCATGTCACGCCGCAGCCCTATTATTCCATGGTTGTTCCCATGTATAACGAAGAGGCCTCCGTCGCCGAGCTTTACGCCGCCCTGACGCGTAACTTTTCCGCGCTGGGAAAGCCTTACGAGATTATTTTTATTGATGACGGCAGCTCCGATTCAACCTATGACAAGCTACGCAGCCTGGGGCAGACCGATGAACATGTGCTGGTCATTCGGTTGCGGCGAAACTTTGGACAAACGCCCGCACTGGCGGCCGGGTTTGACCATGCCCGCGGGGAGATCATTATCGCCATGGACGGTGATTTACAGCACGACCCGGATGAAATTCCGAAATTCATTACCAAAATTGAGGAAGGCTATGATGTCGTTTCCGGCTGGCGGCAACGCCGGGCTGACGGCCTTTTTCTCCGGCGTATACCCAGCAAAACCGCCAATTGGCTGATCCGAAAAATATCGGGGGTGGAGATTCATGACTTCGGTACCACGTTCAAAGCCTACCGCCGCGATCTTATTGAGCACCTGAATCTGTATGGTGATTCGCACCGCTTTATCCCGGCTCTGGCGGCCATGGCCGGTGCCACTATTGCCGAAGTGCCCATTAAAAATATTAACGCCCCCTATCGCCCGTCCAATTATGGAATCGGCAGGACCTTTCGCGTGATGCTGGACTTGTTGACGATTAAATTCCTCAACAGTTATCTCACGCGGCCGCTGCATTTATTTGGGAAAATCGGCTTAATTTCTCTGGCGGGATCTTTTCTGATTGGTCTATTTTTAATTTATGAAAAAATTCGCGGTTACAGCATTCTTACGACGCACGGGCCGCTGCTGATTCTGGGTGCCATGCTGTTTATGATGGCGCTGATGTTTTTTTCCACCGGACTGCTGGCCGAGCTGATTTCGCGGGTGTATTTCGAAGCTCAACGTAAGCCCGTGTATACCGTGCGGGAAATCCGTCACGGGCAGCAGGTCTGGCGTGGGCGGCCCGGCAAGCCGCTGCTGCAACTAAGACATTCGCATGATCATATTGGGCCGGCATGAACGAAACACCTTCCAGTTCCAACTCTCACTCCGCCAACTCTACGGACAATATGGTGACGGCCGCAGATTGGAATATTCCGCACTGGGCTGCCCTGGCGATTATCACCGCTTTCGCACTACCGCTGTTCCTGGAATTATTGGGTCACGGCCAAGCCACCGCGATGATGGAATTGTTTAATCTGGTGCCCATCCGCGAAGCGTATCGTGATGGCCACTGGCTGATTCCCACGCTCGGCGGCATGCCGCGGCTGGAAAAGCCGCCGCTGCCGGTTTGGATACCTGCCGCCCTGGCGATGCTGTTTCATACCGACAACCTGTGGGTGGTTCGCCTGCCCTCGGTTTTGCTGGGTTTGGTTACCTGCTGGGCTACCTATGGCATCGGGTGTGTGACCTCCCGTGATCGGCGGTTGGGATTGTTGGCCGCCATTGCCCTGGCTTCTATGGTGGTGTTCATCCGGCAGGCTCGGATGGCGTCTTATGATATTTACGGGACAGCCTTTACCACGCTGGGATTTTTAGGATTGCTGGCCGCAGCTGAATATCCCAAACGCTGGTGGGTCTGGTCCGGATTGGGCGGCGTCGCGCTGGGGCTGGCCGTATTAAGCAAGGGGCCGGTGCCGCCGATGTACGTGCTGGTGCCCTTCGGCTTCTGGCTGCTGTGGGAGCATCGCAAAAACAGCCGCTGCTGGCTGGGCATTCTTCTGGCACTGATTGTTTCTATTGCGGTGTTCGCCCCCTGGCTTGTTGCCGTAACCGTACGGTATCACACTGAATATGGCGGAAGCGCCTGGGATATCTGGACCCGGCAATTTCGCCGCTATGTCAGCGTGCTGCCCGATACGCGATGGTATTATCTGGCGATGATCGCATGGGTCTTTCCCTGGACACCAGCCTTGATCGCCGGCCTGGCATTACCGTTTTTGCCCACACAATCTGATCCGCCCCCGACACCGCAGGAACGCCGCAGTCGCTGGATGTTCTGGATCGTCCTGGTGCTGGGCCTGATTTTTCTGACGATTCCGGCACAAAAAAAGCAGCGCTATGCCCTCCAGAATTTCCCCTTTGCGGCGCTGCTGATTGGCGCACTGTGGCAGGAATTTTCCCGGTTGAAAAAAGATTTGGACTTGGAACCACCGGCAAAAATTCTTCTGGCCGCACAAAGCATCATGTTCATTGGGGCCGGTGTGCTGGTGTTAATTCTCATTCCTGTTGTCATGCTGGCGCAGCACCCATCCGCAAATTTTCCCGGCCATTGGACCGCCCTGCAGGCCGCATCCTTGCTTAAGCCCGGATTGGCAGCGTTGACTCCTGTTGGCTGGGCGGCCGTAGCGCTGCTGGTCATGGCCATGGGAGTGGTACTGTGGCGTTGGGAATTCAGTCGCCGGTTTGAGCGTGCTTTCTGGATATATGCGCTGGCGGGTTGGCTATTTATGCTGGCGATGAACTGGGCTTACGTGGATGGCAAAGGATATCAGATCAGCCGCTATCGCGCGGCAACCCGGCAAATGATGGCCGTAGTTCAGGGCCATCGGATTTATACACTCATGGGGGACCGAATGTGGCTGGGGGTGTTGTATTATGCCGATGAAATTCTACCGATGAAAACTCCCGCCCAACTGACCGCCATCGCAGAACACAGTCCGCATCGCCTCTACATTCTCACGCGGGATGAAGGCGTCTTTGCCCGGCAAGTTACTTCCATTGCCCGCCAGACCCATCGCAAAATCAGAATTATCGATCGCATCAACGACGGTCACTATATTCAAACCCTGTTTGTGTTGCAGGCAGTTCGCGGTGCCATAAGTCCTGCCACGCGCCCTGAATAATCACGGGACGCAACATCGGGAAAATCCGTTTCCCCGTCCACCCCATGGCAAGCCCTGTTCCCACCGGGTATCACAGGAGATTTTGGATCGTCGTGAAGCGACGCTGAACCTGCCGTAAACCACGACCACGAAAATGCGAGTGGGCACCAGGCACGGCTTGTTCAAAATCCGGATGCTCAAAGAGTTTCATGTCGTCGGCGCTCCTTGGCGTGCCAGGACCGGGCATTGGGCGGGCCGGCCAGCAGTCCAACATCAAACCGTGAAACCGGAAGAAAAAATGCTGTTCCGCCGGGATGCGAGTTGTCGAATGAGTGTTGGATCAGGGCGGCTTCTACCAAAGCGGGTTTGTCGCCAGCGGTAGTAGGTACCCTTGCTCAGGCGCTCAATCCGGCCGCTGCGGGCCAGGCGCGACAGAGCCTGCGCTACAGCCGGAAACGACAGGTCGCTGAAGTCCTCATGATAGCTTGGTCAATTCGCGCAGCTTTTTACCAATGGCGATTCGCGCGGTGGGGGCCATGCGGGAGATGATCAGCACGCCGTCAAGGTGGTCGTTTTCATGCTGTGCAATGCGCGCGGGAAATCCTTCCAGCGGCATGGAAATTGGCTCACCCTTGACATCATATCCCGAAAGGGTGATCTTTTTCGCCCGCATGATTTGCCCGCGAATTCCCGGCAGGGACAGGCACCCTTCCTCCGCTTCTTCGGTTTGCGAATCTAATTCCAGCACAGGATTAATGACGGCAACGGCCTGCTCGGCTTTGGCTTTTTCCGCCATCACAAACAGGCGCAACGGCAACCCGACCTGCGGTGCCGCCAATCCCACGCCCTCATGGGATTCCATCAGGTGCTTCATGCGCTCAATGACCTGTAACAGCCACGCGTCGATCGTTCCCACATCCTGGGCCCGTTGGGTCAGCACGGGTGCAGGCCAGATGACAATTTCCAGCGTTTGCGGATCAGGCCGCGACGGGGCGGTGGGCTTATTCCGCAGCACAGAAGTTTCGTTGCGATTGGGACGTTTGATTGCTCTATTACGGGTCATGCGGTTCCTTTTTCCACAGTCTAACCGATCCGCGGGCCAAAGATATTATCATACCGAAAAAGAATCACGCGTTGGTCATCGCACGATCCGCCCTTGCACGCGAGAATGTATTCGCCATTGAAACGCGGAAAATAATCACGTGGCCTGAGGCTCCGGCGTGACGATCTCGGCTGTGTGTTCTGCCTGCCGGGGCAGTTGGAGTACAACTTTTTTGATTCGGCGAACATCGCTTTCCGTAACAGTGATAGTGATATTTTCAATAGTGACCCCGGCACCTTTGCCGGGAATCGTGCCTAACTCATGAATGACCAGACCGCTGATGGTTTGATAATCCTGATTCTCCGGCAGTTGACAGTCAAGCTCGCGGTTCAAGTCGGTAATATTGGTGCGCCCATCCACTTCCACGGTGCGGTCATCCAGGCGGCGGATTTGCGATGCGGGTAGCTTTTCATATTCATCGGCAATGTCTCCAACAATTTCTTCAAGGATGTCCTCGCTGGTAATCAGCCCGGCGGTACCTCCGAATTCATCCAGCACAATGGCAATGTGAACCCGTTGAGCGCGGAATTGCCGCAACAGATCACGCAGGGGTTTGGAATGCGGAACAAACAGCGGCGGTCGCATGAGTTTACGAATTTCCGGTGTGCCGGCGTCAGCGGATGAGGTACCCAAAAACTGCAGCAGATCTTTAGCGTAAAGAATGCCGACGATATTATCCAGATTGCCGTCATGGACCGGCAGACGGGAAAGTCCGTCGCGTAAAATTTTGTCGCGGATTTTGTCCAGCGGCTCCGTGATACTGATGGTAATCATATCCGTGCGGGGCATCATGATCTGCCCCACCTGTAAATCACGGAAACTGATAATGCCCTCAATCATTTTCCGCTGCTCATCATCCACCGCGCCCTCGGCGGTGCCTTCGGAGACGGCGGCAAGAATTTCTTCGGTGGTTTCGGCAACTTCCTCATCGGCGTGTTGCCGCGGGTCAATGCCGGCCAACCGTCGCACCAGTTCATCAAATAATTTCAGGAAATCAACCAGCGGAGTCGCTAGAACGCTGACGACACGCAGCACCGGCCAGGTTGCAGCGATGAGACTTTCCCCGCCATAGATAGCCCACGCATTGGGTATCGCCACTGAAAAAATCAGCAATAGCACGCCGGCCAGCGCAGCGGCGAGGGAAAATCGCAGCGGGGACTGATCCGGCGCAGCGGCACCGCTGAACATGTACAGCGTGGCGGCGGCCAAAGCTACATTAAAGCCGATGCGGACAATGGATGCCGTTAACGCGAGATTTTCCCGCTGGTCATTGAGCTGATCCAAGCCGGCCTGCCGCCCGCGTTTAATTAATTCTTTTTCCAGCGTGACGCGCGACATTGCACGCAGGGCATACGCCAGCGTAGACGCGGGCAACGTGCCCGCTAAAGAAACGCCGATAATCAGCAAAGGCCAATTCATCGCCGACTCCCCTTAACGCGCGTTTTTTTCCGCTTGGCGGAAATTCTTGCGCCAGCCGCGCCGTGCTTCGCTGCCTTATTCCTGACGGCGATAGGATCCGGACTGTAATACACCGCCGGCAGCGCCATCTGCCGCAGCAGTGCATCTTCCCGGCGGTGCATCCGCCGCGCCTGGCGTGGCGTTAAATCGTCATAGCCCACGCAATGCAGCAAGCTGTGAATGGCATAAAGCAGTATTTCCAGTTCCGGCAGAAGATGATCCTGTAGGATTGCCTGACGTTGGGCCTCATCCACACAGATAATAGTTTCAATATCCGGCAGAGCGCCGGGAAGATGCGTGTCAGTATAGTTAAATGTCAATACATCGGTGACCGTGGCAAGGTTCATGGTCTGCTGGTGATAACGGATCATGCGCTTATCATTCACGAGGTGAATAATCCAGTTGCCGCTGGTTATGTTCAGTAACCGCGCCGCCGTTTCGGCACGCTCGCCAATCCACCGGCGCAGTTCAGACGGCATCGCTTGCCTGATGCGACGATCAGTCGGGGGCAGCAGTTCTATTTCAATGCTCATGACGCCTCCTTACGCAGGCCGGGAAATGGCGAGCGTCTTGGGATACGGCATGCGACCATGATAAGCTCCTACCAGAGTGCGAACCAGAGATTGTTCAATGATCGTCAGTTCTGAAAGCGTGATGTTGCACTGGTCAAATTGACCGTCCATGAGGCGTTTGGTGATCATTTGATGCACCGCCCCCTCGATTTTTGCAGCGGTGGGTTCCGGCATGGAGCGGATCATTCCTTCCGAGCCATCGCAGATCATCAGGATGGCCGTCTCCTTGCATCGCGGTTTAGGACCGGGATACCGGAACTCGGTATCATGCACCTGCGAAGCCAGGCCGCCAGTAAGGGCTTCGCGCGCCTGCTTTTCACGGGCGGCGTGAAGGAAATATTCAACGATGGTAGTGCCATGATGTTCGGCGATAAAATCCCGCACGGCCAGCGGCAGGCGATATTCCCGCGCCAGTTCTAAACCGTCCTTCACGTGGCCCACCACAATTAACAGACTCATGGCCGGAGAGAGTTTTTCGTGACGGTTCTGGCCGGCGTTCATATTCTCCATGAAATATCCGGGTTTAAGAAGCTTTCCAATGTCGTGGTAGTAGGCTCCCACGCGGCACAACAGGCTGTTGGCGCCCAGTTCCCGTGCTGCGGCTTCAGCCATGGAACCCAGCACCAGCGAATGACTGAACGTGCCCGGCGCTTCCATGGCCAGGCGGCGCAGGAGCGGTTGATTGGTATCAGAAAGTTCCAGCAGGGTCATCGCCGTAATCAGACCGAAAACCTTTTCCACGAAATGCAGCAAACCGAGCATGATAAAGATGGCGGCGAAAACCGCGCTGGCCGCACAGATGGCCTGGTCTATTAAAATCCCTGTTCCGGGTTGCCGCGCCGCATAGAGCCAATCCAGAGGAACCGCCTGGGTCAGTGGCGTACGTGAAAAGCCAAATCCCAGAACCGTCGCCCCCGCGACCAGTGCGGCCAGCAGACCCACACGAATAAGTTGCGTGCGGGTGCGGATTTCGCTGAGGCAAAAAATGAGAATGGCGGACGTGGCAAACGCCGCGATAAAGAAACATAAGTCCTGCCCGGCCACCACCGTTACCAATAGCGCGTTAAGCGCTGAGATGCCCATGGCAAATCGCTGATCATAGGCGATCACGAAAATCAGCGCCGCCAGTAAAATCGGTGCCATGCCCAGCAGATAAATCCAACCCGCCAGCCCCGCCACCAGCGTAATCTTGGCCGCCGCAGCACACGTCAGCAGTAAGATAGCGGGGGCCGGCGCTCTGCGAAAGCCGGGTTCCCGTACGCGGTATCCAATATAAATAGCCCCGATAACGCACAGTACGCCCGTGAGCATATAAAGCCCCAGCAGGTGCTCCCATAATGCCCAGGGATGTCGCTTGGCCAGATGCTGGTGCCACACACTGTATGCCACGTGCAGGTTCATACGAATTCCCGGGGTGATAATTTCCCCCGCATGAACCAGCACCTCGCCTCGATGAAAAACCCGTTGTGGCATGGTAATGGCCGCCTGGTTAGCGGAGGCCAACTGGGCCATGGCGGCGCGATCCAGAATAAACGTAGGCGTTTTCCTGGCCGCCAGAAAAGCGGAAACAGTATTCCATAAGGGTTCAGGCAGACATCGCTCCACCATCGGCCGGAACCCCTGGCCGCGAGCATCCAATACACCCAGCTCATTGAGTTTTATTCTGGTTTGCCGGACTTTGTTGTTATTTGTCGTGCGCACGATGATATTAACAGCAGGAGTTCGCGCAATGGCTTCCAACGTTTTCTGATCAATCACCGGGCGCTGCTTGAGTTCAGTGACTAATAATTTGATCTGCCCGGAATACTGCGGAAATTCATTGTCCTGGATAATACGGTGCAGGTATTTCAAGGCATTGGCAGTCAGGCGCGGAAATCGGGTACGCAAGGGTTCAGAAAGGTTAATCGGTGAGTTTAGAGCCGCAACATCATATGGCAGGCTGTTAAGCTCTGTGCCGATAATCTCCAGAAGCTTGCCTTGGTCATTAAGCTTAAGCACCGGATTGGTATGAAGGCGGGCTTGCAGGCGCAGGGCTTTGAATTCGGCATGATCCGGAATACTGAAGGTCACAGGCGATAAAATGGTCGCCGGAGCTTTCGTGCCAAGCCAGACCGGCTTGGTATTGGGTATCAATTCCAGTACCAGCAGCACCGCAAAGCACAGCGCGGTAAGAATGATGAATGTCCACTGGGGCCAAGTAACATCTTTCCAGAATCGCTGCCGTGGGGAGGCGTCTTCGGCTACTGCCAGACGACGCAAACTTTTTTTTTCAAACCACATATATCTTTGCGGGCGGCCCCGCGCCGCCGCCTCATAGCTAAATAATCATGACCTTACCGTCACGCGGTACCTGTCCCCGGTCCGAACTCGCCTCACGCGTTACCCTGCGCGTAGCAATTTCAACCCTGTATTCTACCCGCAGCGGGGGAGCAACCAAAGCTCGTGGGAGCGGCGAGGGCAATTTACGAGAAATTAATGCCCGATAACAATACATTATTCGCAAATCAAAATATATATTTTACATTGGCTTGCGTTTAATGGTCTGGTCGTAAATCGCCAGGAGTTTTTGTTTGTCAAAAACCATCTCTTCGCGTGTCAGGCCGACAATGTCGTATTCATACGTCAATTCAATGGCATCGACCGGGCAGGCTTCCTCACACATCCCGCAATAGATGCAGCGCAACTCATCAATATCAAATTTAATGGGATATTTTTCGCGGTCCGGCCAGGAATCCGGGGCGGCATCTCCGACAATGTGAATGCAATGGGCCGGGCAGGCTGTAGCACACATGTAACAGGCCACGCATTTAACCCGATTCTGCTCATCGCGGTTAAGCCGATGTACCCCGCGATAGCGCTGCACATCCATGCCTTGCTCCAGAACGGGTTTATCTTCCCGGCGTTCTTCGGGGTACTGCATGGTGCGTACATCACCGCTGACTGATCTAAACAGATGCACCAGGGTGCTTCCCAAGCCGGAAAGCACGGCGGGTAAAAAGATATTTTCGGAAGCTTTAAGTTCCGGCGGGTGCAATTCGATGACATCTTCAAGCTTCATACAGCATTCTCCACATTCTGTGGTTCACAGACCAATTCCAGGACATATAGTACGCATTTATAGCACATTTGAAAAGTTGGCCCCGTCGCAATCGCTGGATCATAATCCGCCGGGGAAACTTCCTCTCTCCGCAACGCGTGCAGGTGATCTTCCTGAAGCGGCTCCCTCCGGCGGTGCAGCAACCCATTAACGCAGATCGCCCCGATCGAATCAAACACCGGGTTCAGCCACCGGATCAACACAGTCCCGTGCCGCTGGGAACAATCACACCATCCCACGAATAGAACAAAATTGACGGCATTACATCGGGTCGCTTTTGTCGTACAATTTCGGCATGGCCGACAATAAACCGGAAAGGAATTTGCCTCATGAAACTTGAATCGATCAAACTCAAGAACTTCAAGGCGTTTCAAGATGCCGAGCTTAAAACCATTCCGCGCATGTGTGTGTTAGTCGGTGCCAACGGTACGGGCAAATCCACGCTCTTAAGTGTATTTGGGTTTCTGAAAGATGCTATAACTGAGGATATTCCCGTCGCCCTGACGCGGCTGGGCGGGAGCCGGGGGTTCCAGGAGGCGCGCAGTCGCAATTCCAAAGGCCCGATTGAAATTGAATTGAAATTCCGGGTGAAAGATAATTCGCCGCTAATTACCTATACGCTGGCCATTGATGAAATGGAGGGAAGACCAGTCGTAACGCGCGAAGTGCTCAAATACCGCCGGGGCAGCAAGGGGCAACCTTGGCATTTTCTGGATTTTGAAAATGGCCAGGGAACTGCTGTTACCAATGAACCCGACAAGGTGAAAAGTGAAAATGAACTGATGCGAGAGGAACAAACGCTTAAGTCGCCGGACACATTAGCGATCAAGGGCTTGGCACAGTTCAAAAAGTTTCCGGCGGCGATGGCATTGGGTGATCTGATATCCAACTGGCATATTTCCGATTTTCATATCCAGCGAGCCCGGCCGGAGCAAGAGGCCGGCTACGCCGAGCACCTATCAAAAGAGGGGGAGAATCTGGCCCTGGTCACAGAGTTTCTCTACAAGCGTCACAGGGATGTTTTTGACACGATTATCGAACGCCTGAAGCATCGTGTGCCTGGAATCGCCAATGTGGACGCTAAAACCACCGAAGAAGGCCGGGTATTGCTCCGTTTTCAGGATGGTGCATTTGCCGATCCATTTTTAGCCCGGCATGTTTCTGACGGTACGATCAAAATGCTGGCTTACCTCATCCTTCTTTACGATCCCCGGCCCCATCCGCTGCTTTGCGTGGAAGAGCCGGAAAACCATCTCTATCCCCGGCTGCTGACCGAATTGGCTGAGGAATTCCGCCAATACGCGCATCGAGGCGGCCAGGTTTTCATCTCCACCCATTCACCGGATTTTCTCAATGCCTGTGGCCTCGATGAGGTTTTCTGGCTGGTCAAGGAAAAAGGGTATACGGTGGTAAAACGGGCCTCGGCAGACCGGCAGATCCGCCAATATATGAAAAGTGGTGACATGATGGGATACCTCTGGAAGCAGGGCTTCTTTGGGGGAGCGGATCCCAAATGAGCGAATTGGTCTTTTTTCTGGAGGAGCAATCCGCAGCAGAAATGCTTAAGGGCTTGCTCCCGCGTCTCATACCGCAAGACCGGACGGCGCGTTACATCGTTTTTGAAGGCAAGGGCGATCTGGAAACACAGATTGTCCGCCGACTGCAACATTACCGCACCCCTCACGCGCGCTTCGTGATTCTGCGGGATCAGGATTCCAACGATTGCCGTGTGGTCAAAAAAGGGCTGGTTGCGAAATGCCGTCAGGCTAAACGCACCGGCGTTCTTGTGCGCATTGCCTGCCATGAGTTGGAAAGCTGGTACTTGGCGGACCTGGCCGCAGTAGAACAGGCACTGCGTATTCCAGGGCTTGCTGAAAAACAGGAGAAGGAAAAGTATCGCGATCCGGATTCCATCGCCAACGCCGCCGAGGAGTTGTTCAAACTGACAGCTCACCGCTACCAAAAGGTCAGCGGCTCGCGGGATATTGGCCCCTGCCTTAACCCGGAGAACAGCCGATCGCCCAGTTTTAAGGCGTTCGTTGACGGAATCAGGAAAATCGCCGGTGATTGCAGGTGGGATTGACCATGCCAACTATAACAACCTCAACGAGTGTGCGGCGTGCCAGATGATCCAGTCCTGCGGACCAATTCCTGGTCGATGGCCAGGATCAGGGTTTGTATGACTTGACCCCATTCTTCAAGCAGTTCCAGCGACGTGTCATGATGAATGGGGGCTAAAAGCTCATGGCGTTGCAGGTGGGCTTTGTCCATGGCTGTAAACTCCGGCAGATGGCCATACGCAGCCCGGCGCTGCTGAATCCAAAGTCCGGTTGGGCAACTCTCAAGCGGCGGAACGTCCATGGGCAACGGATCGGGGATTCCAGCGGTCCGCATTTCACGCAGCCTCATGAGTCGCTCAGTAACCGATACATGCCGCGACAACAGTTGCAGGTCCGGTGAGGCGTAGCGCGGCGGCGAGGGTTGCGGTGGGAGCTTTAAGCTCGCAGCCCAAGCCATAAACCGTTCTTCTTCCATGGGGCGGGCTAAGAAATATCCCTGGATATTTTCACCGCCGAGTCGCAGCCAATACGCCAGTTGCTCAGGCGTCTCAACTCCCTCGGCAATCAAGCGGGTGTTGGAAAGTTCCGCAAATTGCAAGGCCGCCATAGTGACGGAGGCGTGGGCGTTTTTGACTAATAATCCACGCATGAATTCCTGTCCGAGCTTGAGTTCCTTCACCGGCAGGGAGGCGGCGTACAATAACGAGGCATGGCCGGTTCCAAAGTCATCGAGGCTGGTGGAAACGTGACGCAGGTTAATCGCCTCAAGCCGCTGGACTGCCAAGGGCATATCCGTCAGGGCCGTGACTTCGGTAATTTCCAGAGTAAGAAAGGATGGATCCGTACAGTCGGCTAAAGCCGCATCCAAATCCTTCAGAAAATTGGGATGCAGCAGATGCCGCGATCCGATATTCACGCTGATGCGCAAATCCAGTGCTTGCGCCAGCAAACGCCGGCGCAGCCCCACGGCCTCTTTGATCACCAGACTTCCCAGCAGACAAATCAGAGCCGGATCATTTTCAATCACCGGCATAAAGGTGGCCGGGGAGAGCCATTTATCGCCCTCCCGCCAGCGTGCCAGCATCTCCAGACCGTCAAGTTTTCCGTGCCGCATATTGGCCTGTGGCTGGAGGAAAAATTGTATTTTGCCATCTTTCACGGCGGCGGGAAAATTCTGTCGGGCATGAAAGCGCTGTTCAACTTTTTCGGCGATGGCGCTCTGGAACACTTCAAAACGGACGTTCCCCTCTTTCGCGGAATATAAAACTGCATCGGCGTGCCGCAGCAATGTTTCCCGATCCGAATTGTCAATGGGATAAACGGTGAATCCCATCCGCGCGTTGACGGTGATATTCTGGCCCTGCCAATTCACCGGCTCATCAAGCACCTGCAGCAGCCGCTCGGCCGCTATGCCTAAATCAGCACCGTCTTCCATGCTTAAAATCAGGCCGAATTCGTCTCCGCCGATGCGTGCTACCACATCGCCCTTTCGCATGGTGGTCGCCAGGCGATGGGAAACCACGCGCAACAGATCATCCCCCGCGGCATGTCCAAGCGTATCGTTAATTTCTTTAAACCCGTCAATATCCAGAATACCAATCGCCATTTGTCGATTGTACCGATCCGCCCGGCCAAGAGATTCCATAATGGCGTGCTCAAAATAGCCGCGGTTGGGCAAGTCGGTAAGCGAGTCATGAATACTTAAATATTCCAAGCGTTCGCGCTGGCGGTAGCTGGAAAGCGCCAGAGAAGCGTTGCCCGCCAATCGCCTAAGAAGTTTTAAAATAGGGCGGCTAAAGTAGCTGGACTGTCGACTTCCGACAAAAAGTACCGCTTCGGGCTTTTTATCTTTTTCCCCAATTGGAAAACCTGCCGCCCCGCGCAGCTTCAGGCCCTTCAAAAAATCCCGCCAGATCGCAAAATCCGCGTGTGCCAAGGCATCCGGTACGACATATTCCCTGCCGGTCCGATACACCTTGCCTGTCACGCCGTTACCCATAGGACCCTTAAGATCTATCGACCATTGGGTTTGCAGCATCCGTTCGGCGGCTTTGCCGCAGTGACTGACGATTTCGGCAAGCTCGGTGCGCGGATCAATAAGCCGCACGTAGGCAATCGGTGCGTCGGTATGCGCTACGATGGTCTCCACCAGCAGCCGGAAAATCGCCGCAGGCGCGGGATTTTTCAGCAGCATCTGGTTAATTTCTTCCAGTGCGTCTTCGTATGCATGTAGCCGCCGCAATTCTCTCTGCGCATGAATGCGGTCCAGCGCGCCGCCGATGTCCCGGGCCAACTGATGCAGCAGTTTGGCAGCCCCTTGGGGAAACGGGATTTCGGCCGTGCGGTACATACTGAGAAATCCATGTTGTCCGCGCCGGGTTTTAAACGGTGCGGTAATACTGCCCGTCAGACCAAATCGACCGGCCTGAATTCTCCAGGGATCAAAGGTTGGATCCTCGGCAAAATTATCAACCTGCAGAACATTATTGGAATTTAAGGCCCGTGCGCCCGGCCCGCGCCCTTCCGGCACCGCATCGGAAGCGGACAACGTGATATTGCTGAAATAGGCCTTGGCCGGCCCGGCGGCTGCGCGTATTTGAATGTGGCCGGTGCGCGGATTGATAAATCCAATTCCCAGCAGCGGTACTTTAAGGTGATGCGCCAATGTATCGACAATACTTTCCAAAAGTAGCGCAGCGTCCGTGTGGTGTGTCAGCAGCTGATTGGCAAATCGGACGGCCTCGTAAAGGGCTTCATGCCGCTGGAGACTCTCCTGCTGGGCCTGCCGGTAGCCAATCCGGGCGCACCCTTCATCCAGTTGCAATCGTTTGTGCAGGGCGCTGCGGAGCAACTCCCGGTCCTGGGAAGGAAACTTTTCCAGAACCGGTTCCAGAAATTTACCCAATGCTTTGTAGGTATCGCTGATCCATTGCTCGTTTAAAGCCAATCGTTGCGGCAACGCGCCCAATGCAATCTGATTATCCGCTCGAGTGCCGTCGTAATCCCTCAGGCATAACATGCTGAAATGTTCGGCGATTTGCGATCGGAGGATCTGCCCCTCGGTTTCCGTCATGCGGTTAATGTATTTGGCACTTTGAGAATTATCCGCCAGCCATTGCCATAGCAGTCCCGCCAGGTCCGGTGCTTGTTGCGCAAGTTGCAGACCATGGCGGCGCAACACTTCCTTTTCCTGCGGTGCGTGCCGCTGTGCATCGGCGAGATGCAATACCTCCGCCAGGTTTCCGGCCATGTTGGCACCTTTACGTTAAAAGATGCTCCCGCCCTCCGAAAACAACGTTAAACGGATACTACCTTTGACGATTGTGGAACGCAAACCCTTCAACTCAAACATTTTCCCCGCAGCCGGGCCACAGATGTGAGAAGACGTGCCTCTTGCCGATAGGCGCAAGTTCTGCTAACGTTTTGATCTTTGGCGGAAGGAATTAACCGTATCCGGTCGGGTGATACCGGACGTAATAGAGGATGAAGTTGCAAAATAGTCGACAAACACGTTCGGCGGTGGTGGTTGGGCCGCCGGTATTGCGCGAAATTGCGGCATCGCCCCAGCCCTCCCTGGAGGCCTTGGAAGCCCTTTCCCAGGCTGACCTAAGTACGATGATCGATCCGATGGAATTGACATCGGAAGAGTTGGACAATGCCGTTGACCGTGCTACAGGAGCTTTGCTTGCCAAGCAGCAGCGTGAAGGCTATTGGGTTGGCGAACTGCAGGGGGATAGTATTCTCGAATCAGAATACATTATGCTCAAGTTTATTCTAAGCCAGGAACTGGACCCCTCGCTGCCGAAAATCGCAAATTATCTTCGCAGTATTCAGCAGGCCGACGGCGGCTGGAGTCTGTTTCCGGGAGGCAACAGTGACCTAAGCGGTACCGTCAAGGGGTATTTTGCCCTGAAACTTATGGGCGATGACCCCGAGGCACCGCACATGCGAGTGGCTCGCCAAGTCATTCGGCATCTGGGCGGAGCTGAGCAATGCAACAGCTTTTCCAAGTTTTATCTCGCCGCTCTGGGACAGATCAGTTACGACGCCTGCCCCAGCATTCCACCGGAAATTATCCTCTTACCCAAATGGATTTATTTTAATTTATATGCCGTTTCCGCGTGGAGCCGCACGATGATTTTGCCGTTGGCAATCGTCAGTGCTTATCGTCCAATACGCAAATTACCCATGGAAAAGGGCATTTCCGAACTCTTTAACGATTCAGAGGCGGCTAACAGCACGGTGGGGCGGTTGAAGGGCTTGCCGCGAAGCTGGCGGGAAATGTTTCTGCTGCTGGATTTATCACTGAAACGCTATGAAAAAACGGCCATCACGCCGCTGCGGCCCCTGGCGATTCGCGAAGCGGAAAAGTGGTTGCTGGAACACATGGAGGGCTGTGACGGCCTGGGAGCCATTTTCCCGCCCATGGTCTACATTCTTATTGTCCTGCGCGTCCTGGGCTATGCTGACGACCATCCTGTGGTGCTCAAAGCCCAAAAAGATTTACGTGACCTGTTTATCGAAGAAGGCGATACCATCCGCATTCAGCCCTGCTGGTCTCCAGTGTGGGACACCGGTATCGCACTGCACGCGCTGGCGGAAACACGTATGGAGCCGGACGATTCTGTGGCCAAAAAGACCGCGGAGTGGCTGCTTTCCAAGGAATGCCGCACGGGCAGCGACTGGATGAAAAATTGCCCCGACTGTGAACCCAGCGGCTGGTATTTTGAATTTAATAATCCGCATTATCCCGATGTGGATGACACCGCGATGGTGACCATGGCGCTGAAACGCCTGGGCGGCAAAGCGGCGGAGTCGGCAGTAACCCGCGGAGTAAATTGGCTTCTGGCGATGCAGAATGACGATGGGGGCTGGGCGGCCTTTGATCGCACCCGGCACCGTCCGATTTTAGAACATGTTCCCTTTGCTGATCATAACGCCATTCAGGATCCATCCTGCCCGGATATTGCCGGGCGCACGCTGGAGTGTCTTGGGCATTGCGGTATAGCCAATAACCATCCTGCGGTCCGACAAGCTGTAAATTTTCTCAAAGAAACGCAGGAAAAAGAAGGGTGCTGGTTTGGGCGGTGGGGAGTTAATTATATTTATGGCACCTGGCAGGTGCTTACCGGCTTAAATGCTGTCGGCGAGAAAATGGATCAGCGGTTCATCCGCAGGGCTGCCGATTGGCTGCGTTCATGTCAAAAGCCTGATGGGAGTTGGGGCGAATCCTGCCAGACGTATGAAAATCCGGAACTCAAGGGCCGTGGACCCAGTACCGCATCACAAACGGCGTGGGGGGCCATGGGATTGCTGGCGGCCTCCGGCGTGGATGATCCGGCGGTGCAGAAAGCCATCCGCTGGCTTATTGATGCGCAAAATCCTGAGGGCAACTGGGATGAGCAGTGGTTTACGGGAACCGGTTTTCCCAGGGTTTTCTATCTGAAATATCATCTGTATCGCCTGTATTTTCCGCTCATGGCGCTGGCGCGGTTTCGTCGTATTCAGTTTGCGTCCGTGACCGGCGACATCGTGAAACATGAATGGCCCCGGCCGGGCGCATAGTAAAGTTGTCACCGATTTTATATTCATATTTACGAATATACTTGACTGTTTTGCCGTTCGGGATTACTCTTTAAGTTCCTTGGCGGTAGTTCTGCCCGCAGGCCATTTGGTATTTGCCATGCCAGATGAAAACATAATTCCCTAAATGATATGGACTTTTTTGGATGGAGACGCTGATGCACAGAGACACAAAACAAACCAGAGCTATTGCAGTTATCTCGGCCGCTGGGGAAGCACGAAAGATTCGCACCGCCATAGTGGCCGCTGCGTGTGTCTCCGGCTCGGTATTATTGCCGATAGCGACACATGCCGGAACCGTCCTGCCTGATGGGGCGGGCGTGGCCGTAGCACAAATCGAAGCAAACCTGTTACAGGGATCGGCCGCCGCAACCAATGATCAGTTTGAAGTGCAGCCGTCCACCAGTTCCATCGCGTCTTCCGCACCTTTTACATACATGGACTTCAACGGCTATCTTTCTTCCAGCGCCGGCTATTCCTACAACATCACCAGCGGCACCACCACGACAACTTATACCGATTCAGTTTCCGGTCATGCGGACACCGTGGCGAGTTATTTTTATGGCTCCAGCGGCTACGGCACCGGCGTATCAAGTGTGGATAATATTGACGCGGGTGCATTTCAGGGGTATTTCCTGGGCATTACCGGCACTACCAACACGGCTCCCGCCAATTTTAATACTCAACATGTCAGTTACACCAGCCCGCCGCAGAATTCCTCACAAACGTTGAGCCTGCAAAATGTTAAAGTCATCAATCAGAGCTTTACCGATCAAACCAAAAGTAACAACAACGTCAGCGCGGCCAGCTACACAACCTGGATTAACGCCGTCAATGCCGCTTACGATAATTTCACCAATATCCATGGCACTATTTTTGTCTCTGCCGTCGGCAATGGGTCGGCCACGTATACGACCACGCCCAGTGAGATCAATCCGCCCGCAACGGCTTACAATTCCATCGCCGTTGGCGCATATCCCTATTCCTCGAAAGCCACCGGATTGGGGCCTACCAATGATGGCCGCTCCAAGCCGGATATCGTCGCCTCCGGTCCCGAAACCAGTTACAGCACGCCGGTGGTGGCTGGTGCCACAGCAGCGATGGTGCAGGCGGGCATAGCCGCGGATGGCTATTCCACTGCCGATGGCTTGAGTCAAAGTCAGTATTCCACCGCGGCAAGTGATGAACGCACCATTAAAGCATTGTTGCTTAATGGGGCAGTAAAACCCAGTGGCTGGACCAATAGTTACACGGGAACCAATGACTCCTACACGTACAACGCACCCGTGGCCAATGCCACCACACCGCTGGATCCGCGCTACGGGGCGGGAATTGTGAATCTTGCCAATTCTTATGCCAATCTACTGGCCGGCCGCACCGCCGCCTCACCGGCACCCCTTGCACAGAACGAAGGATGGGATTTTTCATCCATCAGCCGCGGGACCAGCAATACGGCAAATTACACGTTTAATTTGAGCAGTGCCAATCAGGCGTATGATCTTACCAGCACCCTGGTGTGGAATGCTCAGGTGCAGCAACTGGTTTCAAGAAGCTCTGTGGTCAGCTACAACGAAACGCTTAACAACCTGGACCTGATGCTCTACAACTCCGCCGGCTCGCTTCTGGCGTCCAGTGCCAGCTCCGTGGATAACGTGCAGCAGATTTTTACACTGAATCTGCTTCCCGGCACCTATCGCCTGGAAGTTTTAGACAATGGCGGCGCAGCCGCATGGGCCTCCGCCACGGATTCCTATGCCCTGGCCTATAAATTTCAAGCCGTTCCAGAATCCGGGTCGCTGTTGATTATGGCCTTGGGATTCGCGGCCTTACCATTGCTGCGACGAAAAAAAACCAGAGCAGCATAAGTAGAGCACCGGATGATAATCCGGTGGTTGATCCAGTGTCGCCAACCAACCACCGGGTTATCACCACGGTGCTATATGACGCGACGATGCCCCAAGAAGCCAGAAATCATCCCGGCGCGCCGGGATCGCAACTCGGCGATTACTCCGACAGGCTCCTAAGGCTTCAGAACCATCAGCCACTGTTGATAGAACATGACGCTGGCGGCGCTTTACCTTTCATCACGGCATCGCATTTGATTATCTGCACAGACCGCCTATGATGTATTTAGTTTATATGTGAACTTATTGTCAGGAGGCACTATGGCAATCGATGATAAAACAGTGTTGGGTCCGGTGGGACTTACGGTGCGGAATCTTGCGGCAATGGTAGAATTCTATCAGCGCAATATTGGATTAAAACTTCTGCCGTCTGCCGCCAATACCGCAGTATTGGCGGCAGACAATCGCCCTTTGCTGACACTCCAGGAAAATCCACAGGCCACGCATCCGGGACGGACGACGGGGTTATATCATTTCGCGATTCTACTGCCATCGCGTAACGCCCTGGCCACACAATTGCGACATCTCATGCAAAACGGTGTGCCGTTGCAGGGGGCAGCGGATCATCTGGTCAGTGAAGCACTCTACTTGGCGGACCCTGAAGGCAACGGAATAGAAATTTATCGGGACCGCCCGCGCGATCACTGGCCGCGCACAAACGGCCAATTATCCATGGCGACCAACCCGCTGGATTTCGCCGATTTACTGGCCCAGACAAAAGCGTCGGAAACTCTCGGATCGGAGCTTCCCGCCGGAACAATCATGGGCCATGTGCACTTACGTGTGTCGGATTTGGCCGCTGCGGAAACATTTTATCGAGACATTCTGGGTATGGAGTTGCAATTGCGTTTTGGACATTCAGCCGCATTTCTCTCTTATCATGGCTATCACCATCATATCGGTATTAATACTTGGGAAAGCCGTCGCAGTCCTGCAGCGCCTGCCGGATCCCAAGGATTAAGCCATGTGGTTATACATGTACCGGATAGGGAAATATGGAGTCGTATTGAATCTGCTGTAAGGGATGGAAATATCCCTTCCACACGCCACGATTCCAAGCTGAATTTACGTGATCCATCCGGTAATACGCTGGTGCTGGAACCGCCTTGAAGCGGTGGGCTGAAACTCCCCGGCTTTACCAGGTTAATCGCGCAGGCGATAGGCGTTGACAACGGTCCTGGATCGTCCGCGATAGCTTGTTGCAGCGGCCCCGCTTGCCGGGCGTGTACGGTGTGCCACGCGTGCCAAAAGCCGGGATCGCCGCACCGGCTTGCGGCTGCAGCGTTCAATAACCTCATCCACGGTCAGCCATTGAATATTTTTGCTTTCCACCTGGCGCATGGCCATCTCGGCTTCATACGGATCGCGTTGGCCCATGCAGTCTTTAACAATTGCGACCTGCTTGCGGCGCTGCAAAAGTCCCATCACGGCCATACGCACGGATGATTCCAGCGGTCCGCCAATAATCAGCCAGGTGTTGGTCTCGGTTTCTGATAACAGGCGGTCAAGCCGGGGAGAATCAAAGGGATTCGGGTCCGGCAGATCAAAGATATATTGCCGGGCATCGTGAAAAGTCTGCACGGGCAGATCCGTGCCGCAATCAACGGGCATTTCGGTGCGCTGCGGAAGCAAAGTAAAAGAAAGTTTGTTATAACCGGGGTTTCCGGGCGTGCATACACAGTGAGGTGCCGAGCGGTCCGGCATAATGGTATGGTGCAGCCGGGTGCTGACTACCGCACAGCGAATCGATCTCAGAAACCCGAATAACCGCTTGATGTTAGATGCAATGGCATCTGAATCGTGCAGGCGGTATAGCCCAGTGGGGCTTAACAGGTCCACCTGCGTGTTTAAATCCAAAATTGCCGGGCCATGCGGGCCATTCATAAAACCTCCTTGCCCGTTGTTACGGGACATCGGCGCGTCTCTATTGAACTATACGCACGTTAACGCGCCTCGGTGTAAAAAAAACCAAACCTTTTTCCACATCGGCATAACACAGAGCAAAATAGATGCCAAAAACTCATTTTTTTTCTGGTATTATTGACCTTCCCATAAAAACCCCCAAGCCGGCATACCAGCGGATCAGGCACATCATATTGTGAACTGGCGGTGATAATGTTATGTTTTGAGACGGTAAGAAACGGGTGAAGATGGCGTATCCCTGGCGAAAAGCCGCTGATTGCCAACCTGAGATCGTCTTATAAGGTATTGTATGCTCATTATTTACGCACTAAAATAGTGCACGGAAATGGGGCACAAGCCCAGGAGAAAAGCAGATTTGTGATTGCGAATTAATTTGCTTTTTTCCAGAAGCTTGTGATAAATATTGGACGCAAAGCCCTCGGCGAGCCGAAGTTGCACCAATGGGATTGCGATGCGGATTGGAAATAATCCGTACTATGTGCCTGTAAAAAGTCAGGGGATCGACAAAAGCTCGATCGGCAAAGTAACTCTTAAGGATTGGAAACGACGAGTGGCAAAAGTGATAAAAAAAAGCGGCATGGCGCTGGTGATTGTGGAATCTCCGGCCAAGGCCAAAACGATCAACAAATACCTCGGTGCCTCCTACACGGTCAAAGCCTCCATGGGGCATGTCCGTGATTTGCCGGAAAAGGGCATCGGCGTGGATATAGAAAACCAATTTGAACCGACATACGAAGTGCTTTCCAGCCGTAAAAAACTTGTCAGTGAATTGAAATCCATCGTGCGATCGGTGGATGAAGTCTATCTGGCAACCGACTTGGACCGTGAAGGAGAAGCCATCGCGTGGCATTTAAGCCAGGCGCTGAATCTTGATCAACGTGCTGTGAAGCGTGTGGTGTTCAACGAAATTACAAAAGCTGCCATTCTCAAGGCGTTTGAAAATCCGCGCCTGATTAACTTGGACAAGGTAAATGCCCAGCAGGCCCGGCGCATTCTGGATCGGCTGGTGGGCTATAAAGTTTCGCCGCTGCTTTGGAAAAAAGTGGCACGCGGATTATCCGCCGGGCGCGTGCAAAGCGTATCAGTCAAACTCATTGTGGATCGGGAGCGGGAAATCAATGCCTTTCTTCCGGATGAATATTGGAAACTTCAGGCGGTTTTTACCACCGAATTAAAAGCCGCCGAGGCTCTGGCCCGGCAATGGAAAGAATTTTTATCTGTACCGGATGAAGAAGATGCCGATGACGGTACGGATTCAGCCCCGGCCGGCGGGCCATCCGGGGCGGAAAAGCGCCAATGGCTTACGGAAAACCAGGCCTTCAAAGCCCAACTGGTGGAATTTGACGGCAAAAAATTTGATCCTAAGAATGTCGCTGATGCCCAGCGCGCCGCGACTGCGGTCGGCTTGCGGCAAGTGGAAATTGCCGCCGTTGATAATGACGGCACCAACGGTCCGCGCGGCATTCCCAACAAGGGGCCAGCCCAAAAGCTTACGACGGTTTCCGGCGCGGTTCCATCACCGGGACCCGGAGCGCCGGAATTTCGCGTGCGTTCATTGATTACCAAGCCCTCCACATCTCGTCCGCCCGGACCGTTCAGCACCAGCACGCTGCAACAGGCGGCCAGTAACCAAATGGGTTTTGGTGCCCAGCGCACTATGCGCATTGCCCAGCAGTTGTATGAAGGCGTGGAACTGCCGGGCCAGGGGGCGGTAGGTTTAATTACCTACATGCGTACGGATTCACAGAACATCAGCGCCGATGCGTTGAAAATGGCCCGCGGTTATATCGAAAGTGCTTTTGGGCCGCAATATCTGCCCGAAAAGCCTAACTTTTATTCGTCACGTGCTGGCGCTCAGGAAGCCCATGAAGCCATCCGCCCCACGGACGCCAGCCTCACCGCAGCTGATGTGCGCATGGCCCTTAATGATGAGCAATTTCGCTTATATGATCTGATCTGGAAACGCTTTATCGCCTGTCAGATGATGCCCGCCCAATGGCTGGTCACCGAGGCGATGATCGAATGCCGACCTCCCGGAAATGCTTCCGTTGACCCCGCCGGCCTGCCGTTATTTAAGGCCACCGGTCGATCCCTTAAATTTGACGGCTTTACCCGCGTGGCGGGGGTTTGGTCGCGGAATGATGATCAGGTATTGCCGGCATTGGCCCAGCAGCAGCGTGTGGCACCGTTGGATCTTACTCCCACGCAGCATTTTACCAGTCCGCCGCCGCGGTTTACCGAAGCAAGTTTGGTAAAAGCTTTGGAAACCGAAGGCATCGGCCGCCCCAGCACCTACGCGTCGATTATTCAAACCATTCAAGATCGGAATTACGTGTTGCTGCGCGATCGGCGGTTCTTCGCATCTGATCTGGGAATTAAAGTTACCGAAAAACTCATTGAAGGATTTCCTGATTTAATGGAATTGGGGTTCACCCGGCGCATTGAAGAGGAACTTGACGGCGTTGAGGAGGCAAATAAAAACTGGGTAGAAGTCATTCGTGAATTTTATGAGCCGCTGGCCAGAGATTTAGCCACCGCAGAAACCCGTATGACCCACGCCCGCGCGGAGGCCACGCCATCGGAATACAAATGTCAGAAGTGCGGTGCCATGATGGCGTACCGGCTTTCCAAACGCGGTAAAATGTTCCTTTCCTGCTCACGCTATCCGGAATGCGACGGGGCCATGAACGTGGATCGGGAAGGCAAACCAGTTCAACTGGAAGTCACCGATTTCAAGTGCCCCAATTGCGCCAAGCCCATGATCAAGCGCATCGGCCGCTTCGGGCCGTTCCTGGGTTGCTCCGGTTACCCCGAGTGCAAAACATTACAGCAGGTGGATCGCAAAACCGGTCTGCCTTTACCGCCTAAACCGCCGCCCAAGCCCACGGGTCTCAAGTGCCCCAAATGCAATAAAAAGGAACTGCTGGTGCGGTCCGGCAAACGCGGTGATTTTATAAGCTGCTCCGGTTATCCCAAATGTCGCATGACGCTGCCCGCGGAACGCCTGGAAGAATTCCTGAAACTCAACACCGAAGGCCAATGGCCACCGGCGGATATCCTTGTGAAAGCCGGTGGAAAAGCTGGTGCAGCCAAGCCATCCGCAAGCGCGGAAGCAGAAACAGCGGAAGCCAAACCCGGGAAAACAAAATCGCCGCGCGCCAAGCGCCCCAAAGCAGCCGCCGTGGAGTAAATGGCGGTGTATCGGACATGCCATGTGTTCTGGTAAGGCGTTTAGCTCGATGCGGCAGCGTCGAGTTGGAATCGGGATGATACCCCATCCCGCACTGCAGTTGCCCTTAGTGAGATTCCGGAATTTAATCGGTGTTAATCCAAAAGGATTGTATTCACGGTGTCCCAAACGCAAACAGGGCGATGTTCCACCGATGTAAAACACCACCCTGCGGTTTGCACTTTGAAGATGGCAGCAATATCAGGGTGCTAGTGCGCTGTTCTGCGGCGGAGAAACATCGCACCAATTGCACCAAGGCTTAAAAGCGCCAACGCGGCGGGGTCTGGTACGCTACTGATTGGCACGGCTGGGGCTAAGGCCACACCCCGAAATACGTCGCCCACTGAACTGGTTGCCAATGTTGAGAATGTGTCATATTGGCTGCTGGTGGAAAGCGACATGGCACTCAACGGATCAGTCAATGACACAAGGCTCGTGGGGTCCGGTTCACCGCCGGAAACGATACTGGTGTTACCGGTAATGGCGTAAATGGTAACGGTGCCATCGGAATTGACCACGCCGGTCATATTGCGCAGGCCCGTTACAGCGGAATAGACCGTTTCAGTTTTCCCTGCAGCGTCAGTATAGGTGTAGCCGGAAATCGGTTTTAGCGTGTTAAGGTCCAACCCGTTGCTCATCACATAATCCAGCATCCACTGCTGGGTAGCGGATTTGAAAGACCACTTCTGCAATCCCGCCTCGGTGGAATTGGTGATTGTGCCGGGGCCGTTGGTGGTTGGAGCGGTAGGCGCGCCTTCGTCAGCGACATACAGAGTGTTGGCATTGGCGAAGAAAAATCCAAAGGGATGAAAATTGCTGGTCTTGGCGGTAAAGGTCAGTCCGGGCAACGCGGTAATGGTGTTGCCGGAAGTTGTGGGCAGCGTGCCGGTGTTTCCGACCTGAAATATGCCATCGAGTCCCTTACCGCCGCTGCCTTTGGCGACGTACAAAGTGTTGTTGAAAATCTGTTCGGAACGGAAATTATCATACTTATCCGGGGTCGGATTGTAGGTGCCCAAAAGGGTGGAAGTCGTGGCCCCAAGTGTGGAGTAGCGGGCACCGAGACTCTCAACGGTGTTGGTGTATCCGCCATCGGCGTTGCCAACTGTGTAAAACTGCTGCCCATTAACGCTGATCGCGGCGCGGGCGTTATCGCCGCTGTATGCGTCCGTAAGCGTCGCACCGGTAGTATAGGATCCATTGGATCCGACTTCTTCAACCACGCGGTTGTATAGTACGTTGGTGGTGGCGTTGGACGGAAATGGGCTGGGAACCGCCCCCGTAGTATACGAATTCGAAACGCCGATTGCCCCGGCGGGAGCCTGATAGCCAATGATAGTCATATACTGTCCATTGGTGGAGGTCATCAGGGCACCTTCGGATTTTGAACTGAAGCTGCCCGTGAGGCCCACGCCGGTATCCGCGGCGGAGGGGGCGGGAAGATTCATGGTATTCTGCAATGCCCCGACCGCCGCATTGGATTCAACATTCGCCACGCTGTATTCCGCGAGCGTTTCGGTTCCCTGCACGCCGGGAACAGTCGGATCATTAAAGAGATCGGCAAATGTATTGCCCGAAGTGCCGGCTGCCAGATCGCCATTGACGATTCCCTGCACCACCGAATTGGTGGGATCCGCTCCGACATAATTGATCTGACTGACAACAACTTCACCGGCGGTAAACGCCTGCCCGAAACTGCGTTGGGAAACCAACCCCGTACTAAGCGCTGCAACGGCAGCTAAAGCAATTAGCCTTCCCGGCGTTCGGCACGGCGAAACGGTGGCGTAAAATGGAAGCTTCATGGTTTTCTCCTGAAAAAAACAACTGACATTTATTCGCACAACAGTGCGAAACATCTGTGAGGGAGGTTATCGGCCCACGATTTACTTTGATTGAAGACTGTAATAATTTTCCGGTAACCCGCCTTCCACTTCAGCCCAAAAAAAAGGTACCAGGTACCTTTTCCGGTAATTTTCCATTGGGCAAACAAAGGTGTCAGGTACCTTTGTTTTCGGCTACCGCGATTGGCGGTAATTTTCCATTGCGGAGCACTGGCGGTAAAATCGCGGCACTTCTGGTTCGCTTCTGATGTGTGTGTCAGACGAATATTGGAAGTAAGGCGTGCGGAGAACGGCGTTCATGCGATATTTAATTACCGGTGGAGCAGGATTTTTGGGACAGTGCATTACCCGCAAACTGACAGCCGCCGGCGTGGCTCCAACGGATATACATATATTGCGAAGCAAGGACTGTGATCTGACCCGGCAGGAGGCCGCGGAGGAGATGGTGTCGCGCGTGAAGCCGGAAATTATTTTGCACCTGGCGGCCCAGGTGGGCGGAATCGGGGCGAACCGGGAAAACCCCGGACGGTATTTTTACGCTAATATGGCCATGGGCTTGCATCTGATGGAAGCGGCCCGGATTCAGGGTGTAAAAAAGTTTGTGCAGGTAGGGACCATTTGCGCTTATCCCAAATTCACGCCTGTTCCTTTTAAGGAAAGTGATTTGTGGAACGGCTTCCCCGAAGAAACCAATGCTCCCTACGGCATTGCCAAAAAAGCGCTGCTGACCATGTGCCAGGCGTATCGTCAACAGTATGGCCTGAACGCCATTTATCTTTTGCCGGTGAATTTATATGGTCCGGGCGATAATTTTGATTTGCAATCGTCGCACGTGATTCCGGCGTTGATCCGGAAATTTGTTGAAGCCCAGCGGGCCGACAGTGCCTTTATTACGGCATGGGGTACTGGGCAGGCATCGCGTGAATTTCTATATGTGGAAGACTGCGCTGAGGGAATTGTCGCAGCCATGCAGAAATATGATGCTCCTGAACCGGTGAATCTGGGTGCGGGCCGGGAAATCACCATCCGCGCCCTGACGGAATTGATCGGCAAGCTCTGTGGATTCAAGGGTGAAATCCGCTGGGATCCTTCCAAGCCCGACGGCCAGCCCCGGCGCTGCCTCGATACCACCCTGGCCAAAAAGTTATTCGGCTTTTCGGCTCAGACCGCACTGGAAGATGGCTTGGCGAAAACCATTGCGTGGTACCGCGCCAACACTAAATAGTGTGCAATTTTCCGCACGAGCCTGAACCGAAAAAAAGTCCGGCGTTACCGTTAAATTTTCACTACCACTGCGGCACCGGTGTAGTGAATAATATGATCCGGATGGGGCGCGGCTGTTACACCATTTCCCTGGCCCGGGCGGACCAGCACAATATGGAACGTGCGACGCATCATCATGCCGGGGAATTGTCCCTGGCGCGGGCTGATGGAAAAAGTGCGGTTGTGATCATCCCAGGTAAAGGCAATCTGCGAATATACGCCGCGCTCATAATTGTAATTGTCATTTTCATCTTCGTACAAAGTAAATGTGCCATCCGCTCCGGGATACACGCGAATTTCCAAGGGGTCTGCCGGCAGTGCCGCGTACTGCACCACCGGGCCAAGCGGCAAAATGCTTCCGGCTCGAACGTGCAACGGCATGCAATCAAGTGCCGCCGGTGTGTTCATCGACGCCCCTCCGCTGTGCTGTTCCCCAGTCCAGAAGTCGTACCAGCGCGTAGGGGCCGGCAAATAAACGCTACGGGACGTGGCGTGGGGCTGCAGGACAGGGCTGGCCATGATGGCCGGACCAAACATAAATTGATCGGGAATATCCAGCACGGGACGATCCGTTGGGAAGTCCATAACCAAGCCGCGCAACATGCTATACCCCTGATTCGTGACCATCCAGGCCACGCTGTAAATGTAGGGCAGCAGCCGATAGCGCAAGTGATTAAACTTTTCAAGAATGGTCATGGTTGCCGGACCAAACCGCCACATCTCCTTGGCGTAGTTGGTTCCGTGTACGCGAAACATCGGGCAGAAGGCACCAAACTGAAACCATCGTATAAACAGTTCACAGTAGGAAGGATCCTGCGGATCGCCGCTGA
This sequence comes from Planctomycetota bacterium, assembly GCA_021808105.1. Taxonomy (GTDB): domain Bacteria; phylum Planctomycetota; class Phycisphaerae; order WQYP01; family WQYP01; genus JAMDCX01. Next base: position 7,332 of record JAKBCC010000002.1, on the reverse strand, counting down.
AAAAGCCGCCGATGTCGGTGTTCCAGTAAGGTAGGCCGCTAAGGGAAAAATTAATGCCTGCGGGGATTTGCTCTCTAAGCACCTGCCAGGTGCCGGGAATATCACCTGACCAGACAACCGTGCTGTTACGCTGTTGCCCGGCCCAGGCGGACCGCGTGAGAATCATCACCCGTTTACTGGAGGTGGCCTCACGCTGGCCCTGATATACGGCGGTGGTGTGCATCAGCGGGTAGGCGTTATAAACAAACGCGCCATATCCTGCATTCGTTTTAATATCAGCAAATTCTCCCCAGTTATTGCAGAGTTGCGGTTCGGACGCGTCCAGCCACCAGGCATCTACTCCCAGAGGCAACAACTGAGTTTTAAGTTCGTTCCAGTAAAGTCGGCGCGCCCGCGGATTAAACGCATCGTAATAGCGGTCTTTGCAGTGCGAGGTGTAAAGGACGCCGGCTTGTTCCAGTTGCCGATAGTTGGCCGATCCCGGGGCGAACTGCGCCCAGACGCTGATCATCAGATGAATATTTTCCCGATGTAACTCGGATATCATATCGGCCGGGGCCGGATAGCGCAGCGGATCGAATTTATTGGAACCCCACGGCGCGGGCTGCCAGTAAAACAGATCTTGAACTACCGCATCGATGGGTATATTCATGGAGCGGTATTCCGCAGCCACGCCGAGAATTTGCGCCTGACTGCTGTACATACATTTGCTTTGCCAGTATCCCCAAACCCATTTTCCCAGCATGGGCACCTCTCCGCTGATCGCTCGCCAGGCCGCGATGGTGTTATCTGCCGTCGGGCCGTAGATAAAATAATAATCTATGCAATCGCCCACCTCCGATGACCAACTTAGCGTCCGGGCCTGCTGGGCCGTTGCCGGCAACTGCCATTTCAGTGCCATCTGCGTGCGTTCGGCGTGATGCACGTAGTGCATGTCCAGGTCATATTCTCGGCCGGCCTGAAGATGAATCTTGCCGGTAAGCGTAGTATTAGGATGCCCATCCAACCGCGTGAGGATTACCTGATGATCAAGCTGCAGCTCGAAATCCCCGTTGATCGTGGCGGAGAAGGTATAGGTACCGGTGGCCGCCGCTCGAATTCGCCCTTTCCAGCGGACGGAAAACGGCTTGGGCGATTTACCGGCGGCTATTGCTTCGGCAGCCTCAGACTGCCAGTTGAGCATCAGGTGGGGGTCCAGGCCGGTCGCCACGAGGTTGCGAAAGTCGGTGCCGGAAAAATAGTATGCCGTTAATGCACCGCTGCGCCCGTGTTCATCGATCAGATTTTCCGGAGGAATTGATTCCACCGCCGCAGTGCCGGCGTTGACTTCGGTTATTGCCGGATTATCCCAGAATATCCCGTAGCCGTAATTCGACAGCAGCACGGGTACCGCTATATGCCGATTGGATTGTTCCAGGCGGACAACCGTTCCGTGGTAATTCATAACGCCCTGTTGATGCTGGCCCAGGCCGTAAAGCGCTTCATCGGCAGGTAAATCAAATTCCTGCCGCACGCGGAAGGTCTCAACGTCTTTAAACTTTGACGGCGTCATAAACTTCCCGCCGGTGGCAACCTCGGAAAGAAGCTTTCGCCCGGCAGAATCGGAAAATGTCACGGCACTGGTTTTCCGGTCCACATGGGCGGTCACCACGGCTGTGGAAAGTGCAATATATTCCGGAGTTTCGTGCAGATGCCAGGCTGTTGTCACCGGTTGTTTTATCACCGCCATGCTTTTATGATCTGCCTGCGGATCACCGCGCGGAGACATGTATATCCGTATCACGTGCGAAGAATAAACTATTAAGCGAAGTGTTCCCGTCGCCAGCGTTATTTCCACACCGTGCGCTAAGCGCTTGATTGCGCCCACCGCAATGCTCCCATTGATCAAGGGCAGCGCTGGAGACCCCCTCCGATCGGCGGCGTCGATACCGCCGACAGCTTGCGTTGCGCTGTAAACGGCAGTCGCAACAGTCAGCGTTTTAAGAAAGGTCCTTCGGTTATGCCGAGAGTCCCCTTGCGAGGAATCCGATTGAGGACATTTCGCGGCCTGGGTTGATTGGCTACAGGCGAGGTTGGTATGATTTCGTTCGGTATCCGGCATCGGCGGTGCTCCAAGGAAGGTTTAAACTGGGGCGTGGCGACGTGGCGAAGTTACAAGCAAACTCAATAAAAAGCAAGGAATCACGGAGGGAATCACGGAGGGTCTGTCGGGCAACGGGTGTGGCAATATTTCCAGGCAATATTTCCAGGCAATGCCCCGTGCGGATAAACTTCACAAAACCGCCGGCTCTGCCGGTGGTGGAGCACGCCATAAAAGCACCGCGGCCCGGCACTCTCCTCGAGCACTGCCGCCTGTCAGGTTTAGGGAAGCCGTATAATCGCGTTCTTTAATATTCTACGAACGGTAATTCCACAGGTGTTGGCACGTACCCCGTGCTGCGGCTGTTGTTAAGCGTGTCTTTATCCAGACCCAGTGCCTGCACAATGGCGTCCAAATCATCAGCGACTTTCACGGGCTGATTACTCATGTGCCCCCAGGTAGCCTGTGCGTCGGGTTGTTTGGCTAGCTTGGTGTTTACACCCGTGTGGTAATATACAGTGGCGTCGGGATCTTTCAGGCCGTGGCCGGTAAGTACACAGGCAACCCGTTCATGGCGGGAAATAATATTGCGGGCCAGCAATTGCTGAAGGCCTGCAATGGTTGCGGCGCTGGCCGGCTCACAGCCGAAGCCAAAGCGACCAATCAGCGCCTTGGCTTCAAGAATTTCCTCATCGGTCACTTGCGCCACCACTCCGTTCATGGTGTGCAAGGCCCGCAGAGCTTTTTTCAAATTCACCGGATGACCGATTTCAATGGCCGACGCCACGGTATGGGCGTGAATTCCATCCCGCTCCATGCGTTTATAATGTTCCGTAATAGCGGCCTGATTGACGTTTCCGTCATTCCATGTCAAGCCACCGGCCACCAGTTCATGCAGGGTGTTAGCGCCTGTGGCATTGATGACCGCCAGGCGCGGGATGCGTTTAATCAGACCCAGTTCGCGCAATTCAAAAAAAGCTTTGCCGAAAGCTGAGCAATTTCCCAGATTTCCGCCGGGCACAATGATCCAGTCCGGCGATTCCCAGTTCAATGCCTCCAAAATGCGGTACATAATGGTTTTCTGCCCTTCCAGGCGGAAGGGATTGACGCTGTTCATCAGATACAAACCCAGTTGCCCGCTGACTTGGCGGACGCGGGCGAGACAGGTGTCAAAATCACCTTCAATTTGTAACGTGCGGGCACCATAATCCAGTGCCTGCGAGAGCTTGCCGAACGCAATTTTGCCCGTTCCAATAAATACAATTCCCTGAAACCCATTCATGGCCGCAAACAGCGCCAGCGATGCGGATGTATTACCCGTGCTGGCGCAGGCCACTCTTTGAGCACCGACAATGCGGGCATGGGTAAACGCCGCGGTCATGCCATTGTCTTTGAAACTTCCCGACGGATTCATCCCCTCATATTGCAGCCAAAGTTGCCCCGGCCACATCCCCAGATGGCGTCCCAGGCATACCGCATTCTGCAAAAATGTCTGCCCCTCACCCACCGTACAGACCATGGCATCGGACGCGAACGGCAGCAAATCACGGAATCGCCATACCCCGGAATAATCCAGCGGAAACCGCCGATTCTGCCAGCGGGCCTGAAACTCGCGCAGACTTTTCGGCAGCGCCGCTTTATTCCACTGATAGTTAATATCCAGCAGTTCACCGCACACCGTGCAAGCCGTAAGCGTCTGCCCCACATCAAAGGTCGCGGCACAACTCGGATTAATACACTGCTGATAAGCAATTGTCTTCATAGGACAATTTTAGCCGCACACTTCGTTTGCCTCAACGGCTGGGCGATTTTGGACCTGAGGAACTTCATTCAATGGGTTCCCGAAAACGACGCTTCCGGGCGCCCGCCGGCACCGTCTACCTTAGTCGGTCAACAGTTCACGGTCTTACGAGGAATTCTGCCGTGCTCGGATGTCGCAATCGCTTGCGGCGGCTTCACCCGGGGCTGATTTACGGTGCCCCGAGGTAGAGTAGACAGCTACGCAATTCCTCCAGAACAAAGGCACCCCACGCCTTTTTCCGGTAGGCGCGCAGGGAGCCATGGATAACCGCCCTCGCCGCATGTGGGTATTCTCAACCGTCAAAGAGCGCGCGACGGTGCACCCGGATGTACGCCACCACCGTCGCCGTGAGATTTTCCACCAAGTCATATGTGCCATCCTCATCAAGCGCATGCAGCGTCGCGTAACGTGGCTCAGCATCGAATTGCTCGAACCACGTGGTATCCGGTAGCCGCTTGAATTCCGCGCATGCGTGGCGAGCCAAGGCTATCGCCATCTCAAGTCGCTGCGCAAGCTCGCGGGCGCCAACCTCCTTGAGTGCCGCGTGGACCTCCCGAGAGAAACATCCCAGGCCGTTGAGTATAAACACTTCCAAGCCATTGGCCGCCGCTTCGCATCGGAATATCCACAGGAAGTATACGGTGCGAGCGGGTTTTGGCATGGCAGCGAGGCGGCCCGGGTCGGGCAGCCCCGTGCGTGGATTCTCGGCCTGTCCTCTGACGTGCTCGCCCGTAAACTGAAATATCGGGTGCTCGTGTGGACGATTGAGTATTGATTTAGGCCCGCGTTTAAACTTTCTTTTGCGCATGTGTGACTCCGCTGCACTGCCTTGTCACGGACAAAGCCCGTTCGATCCGCTTGGGGACCACAACTCGAGTCTACCGTGAGTCCCCTAGATAAGCCAGGGCTCGCCGGGGCCCACTCGAGACCGGTTGCAAATGCCCGCGTTGTGGATGGTTCGGTACGGTCTGTTGTTCCGCAGCAAACTTCTTGCCCGCTCCTGCCCAATGGGATAAAGTCCGTGAAATGGATGGTCCGCTGGAGTCCACACATGCCGCTCTCATTCTGGCTTTGGCCGTTGCTGATTTTTCTGATGGCCCTTACGGCCATGTTGCACAGCGGTCGGTTCAAGGGATGGCATGGTGAAGTGGTCATCCGTTTGGCGTGCAAATTTCTGGATCCAAAACAGTACCACGTAATGCACAATGTGACACTTCCTGCGCCGGACAGCGGCACCACGCAAATCGACCATGTGATCATTTCTCGGTTCGGCATTTTCGTGGTGGAAACGAAGAATTACGGCGGAGCGATCTTTGGCAGCGAGCATGACCGCACTTGGACGCAGGCCATCGGCAACAAAAAGATTCGCTTTTCCAATCCCCTGCGACAGAACTACGGGCACACCAGGACGCTCGCGTCCCTGCTCGGCGTACCCCACGAAAAAATGAAATCCGTCGTGATATTTACAGGCTCCGCGCGGCTTAAGACGAAAAACAAACTTCCCGAAAATGTCTTGACCCGCGGTTTGCTGTCGTACATCAAATCGCACCGGGAAATGCTGTTGTCCCCGGACGACGTTGGACGCGCCATGAAGGTTATTGCGGAAACCCGTCTGGCACCGAACTTTGCAACCCACCGCCGCCATGTTCGCAATGTCCACGCCAAATGGGGCGTTCGTACGAAACAAAAACGTCCCTGATCCTCGGTCACACGAGCTTGTGGGTATCCTGATTTCCTGCTGGGACGGATGGCCATGCGATTACGTTACGTGCGATCACGACAAAAGAAAACCGCGGATTACGCGGATAACGCGGATACGGGCTGCGGCCCGATAGACCGGAGAAAGTCGAACAGGTGAGCAGTAGAGCAAATAAGGATGATGCAAAAGCGTGGCCGAAACACATCATGGGAGACTACTGGCGCAGTCCGATGCTCGCTGGCGGCACCCACGGTGGGTATTACGAGGCAATCAACGGCCAGCCCTTAAGCGGAGATCCTACCAAGCCGCCCAGCGGCGATTAAAGGGAAAGTCGTGGGTTCAATATCAGGGGATGGCCACGACATCGAAAGGGGAAAGAGGCTCAATCTCGGTGAAGCGGCGGAAGTCGGCATCATTGAAGGTCAGCAATTTAGCGACGCGGTGTTGGATCATCAGGGCAACCAAGCGAAGGTCATGGGCACGCTTGCCGACGACGGCATATTTGGCGATCAAGCCCTCCCAAATAGGGTAAAACTGAGGCGTTTCCGGAAGCAGTTCAAATAATGTTCTGGCGACGGCGATCTCGGCCCCAGCCTGTTGGGACGTCAGGCCGAAGCCGTTGACCTCAGCGGGCCGGGTGCAGACGACGTACATCTCATAAAGGCTCTGGGGTGCAACGGCGAATTGCTCCTGATCGCGCAAGGTAAGCACCTGCAGTGCGTCGAGGGCTATCTGGCGGTGCGGGTGGTCGATCTGGACCAGACGCAGTGGGATATTGGTGTCAACGAGGATCATCAGCCATCCCGGAGTAAAAACCGTCGCGGCTGTCGTCTATTTTGTGCCCCAGAGGTTTGTGGCTGTCTGCCCAGGCACGCAGGGATTTGAGCCAGGGGTTGTCTGAGCGGGGCTGGTCCAACACGATGACGCGCACAGTGTGGCCGTGCAAGTCATGATTTTTGATCAGGTCGTCCCATTTACCTTGAAGAATATCGGGCATTTTGGTTACCTCAAAAGCTACCATCAGTATAACAATTCATATTCCCTTGCGTCCAGCCTATGCATTGGGGATGGGCGTCTTGTTCGACGGTTTCGTTCGACGGTTCCTTGATTGGCGCGGGAGAAAGCACTAATATGTTGGGCTTTGGATCTTCCGGGCGGCCAGAGTGTGTCGGGCTGCGGATGGCAGATTCATTGGAACGGGTTGTTTATTCTGGAGCAATGTAACATGGCAAAAATTCGGGTCGGTATCAATGGTTTTGGACGTATTGGTCGTCTGGTGTTTCGGGCGGGCATCGGCGATCCGCAGGTTGAATTTGTGGCCATCAACGATTTGGTCCCGGCTGATAATTTGGCGTATCTGCTGAAATATGATTCCACCCATGGCAAATTTGTCGGCGACGTTAAGGCGGACGGTGAGGCCGACTTTACGGTCAATGGTCATCATGTTAAAACGTTCGCCCTGCGTGATCCGGCACAATTGCCCTGGAAAGATCTACGCGTGGATTATGTGGTGGAATCAACCGGGTTGTTCACCGACATGGCCGGTGCAGGCAAGCATCTGGCGGCCGGTGCCAAGCGTGTAATTATTTCCGCGCCCGCGAAGGACAAGGAAACCCCCACGTTTGTGCTGGGCGTCAACGAGGATAAATATAATCCCGCGACGGATACCATTGTCTCCAACGCCAGTTGCACCACCAACTGTCTGGCTCCGCTGGTGAAGGTGATCAATGATCATTTTGGTGTGGAAGAGGC
>JAKBCC010000086.1 GCA_021808105.1 Planctomycetota bacterium | reverse complement strand
GCACTGTCCCATCCCCCTAAATTTGGAGCCTTGGTAGGAATTCCGGAAACTTTTTGGAAGGAGGCCAGCAGGCGGTTGCAATCATAGGCCAGAAGATAATTCAAATCACGGGTCATGTTTTCATGAAACGGCCCGGGCAGAATGTTCACATCCGCCAGATCAAAATCATACGCCTGCATCGCCCCCGTGCCGGGCGCAGCGTATCCGCTCTGCCGCCCCTGCGGAATCGTCGCCCGTGTCGCCCGGCGCGAAAGCAACATCGCCGAACCCGCCGCAGCGCCAGTAATAAGTTGTCTGCGAGACAAACCGTTCATTGTCGTTTCTCCTGAAAGCCGGAATACCACATGTCTGTGATTATATCAAAAATATCCGCCGAACTGTCCAGCCCGGTTATTTCCGCTTCAGGCCACCGTCGCACCAGCGCCGCCGTGCTATTACCCGGCCCCAAATCAACAATATTTTCCGGTGCCGCCATCGCAATGCGCCCAACAAGATCCAGGCAGGGCCGCGCCCTTTCGTCCGCAAACTTCAGATACTGCTGGGCATTCCACGTAACCATCACAGCACGCTAACGAAAGCATCCGCAAGGGTCAAGCAATTGCCAACACGGGTTCCCCTCCGCCCGTTGTGGCAAAATCGCGGCGCGGTTGTAAACATTGGAATATTTGACAGGAGATTCCCTTGGCCAAACGCACCGGCTCCAAAACAGCAGCACCGCAAACCGCGATGTCCGATTACCGCCATGCCGCCAAACGCAAAAATAATCCGCCCGCCAAGATCGCCGCTGAGGGTGTCGTGCCCGCGATTCCTAAAGCCCAGTATGCGTATAACCCACATTTACCGCTGGCTTTGCGTTCACCACCGGCAGGCAAGCACAAACGCGCGGCCGTAAAAGTCATCGACCCCCGCGGCAATGAGGTCATGAAGGTGGAGATCCTGGGATAGGGGCCGGTAGTATCGCGGTATAAGGCAAAAATGGAATCTGTATGGAACTGAAAACGCTCGAAGAACTGCTGGAAATATTACGCTACGGAGGTGAAACCACTTCTGTAGAAGCGAAACGCGCGGAAAAAATATCCGAGTCAGTATTGGAGACCGTTAGCGCCTTCTCCAACGAACCGGGGCTTGGCGGGGGATATTTATTGCTGGGGGTCGAAAATAAAGGAAGCACGGAATGTGCTGATTATCGCATCAGTGGTCTGACCGACGCTGAAAAATTGGAATCCGACTTGGCGAGCCAGTGTCGCAACGAAATGAGTAGCTCCGTCCGACCACGTATCCAACGTGTGAGGCACTGAGATCTATCCGTCATTATCGCGTATATCCCGGAAGCCGATCGGGCCAATAAGCCAGTATACATAAAAAAAAGGGGAATTCAGCATGGATCCTTTCGCCGCATCGGTCCCACCGACCAACGGTGCACAGAGGATGATTTGTCCGGGCTTTTTCAAGGCCGTGACGCCTCCCCTGCAGACAGAAGCCCTATCCCGGGTACATCCGGTTCCGACATCGACCCCCGTGCGCTCGAGGAGTGCCGCCGATTAAAGAAGAATACTCAGTACGCCAGTGAACTCCTGGCTCTTTCAGATGAGCAGTTGTTGCAGTGCCTCAACGCAACGGTCAAATACGAAGGTCGCGTGGCGCTGACGCTGGCCGGATTGGTGCTCTTCGGTAAATTCACCGCAATCCGGCAGCATCTTCCAATGATTAGGCTCGACTACATTCAGGTGACGGGGAGAGACTGGGTCGCTGATCCTGCCGCCCGGCATGAGACTGTTGAAAAGATAGGCGCGCTGTTCCTGATTATCCCGGAGTTGATCGACCGTGTTCTCGAAAATGTGCCCTGAACGTTCACACTGCGCGAGGACCAGGTGCACAGGGAGGACGCACCGCTTATACCAAAGTACGTCCTGCGTGAGGCGATTGTGAACGCCGCAATGCACCGGAGCTACAAGAAGCATGGGCCAACGCAGATTATCCGTTTTGCAAACCGGATTGAGATTATAAATCCGGGATGCTCGATCGTGCGCGAAGAGCAATGGGGACAACAAGGGTCGTCCCTGACGCGCAACCCTACTATCGCGGCCGTGCTCCACGACGTTGGTCTTGCGGAAAATAAGGGAACCGGGATCGCTGCGATGCGCAAGGCCATGCAGCGCAGTCATCTCTCACCGCCGCTGTTTGAATCCGACCGTCAAAAGGACATTTTTGTTGCGCGTTTTTTTCTTCATCAACTGCTGGATGAACACGCATGGCGATGGCTATCAGCGTTTACAAAATTCAAGCTAACGGACGACGATGCCTCTGCCCTGTGCGTTGCCCGACAGCTCGGTTGGGTCAACAACTGGCTGTATCGTGAACTTACCGGTGTTGACACGCTTACGGCCAGCGGCCGTTTAGCCAGATTGCGGGACCTCGGCCTCGTGGAGAAGCAGGGGAAAGGCTATAACACGGTCTATAAACTCTCAGTCTTGGCTGACAGCGCACCACGCATTGCTGATCGGGAAACCAAATCGGAAGACGAAGCCTCCGCTCGATTAACTGGCCGAGACATTATGAACGTAGAATCTGAATCGTTGAACCCCCTAAATAAGAGGCAAATGGAGAGCGTAACCCTACCTGATAAGACATACCCAGGGGGCGTGAACCCCTCTGATAAGGCGCAATTTGGTGAATCGGAAAATATTCCTGCGCACCTCAGGGCTATGGTAGACTCGCTGGGAAGCCGGGCGACGACGGGAACTGTTGAAGCCGCTATTGTAGCGTTCTGCCAGTGGCGAATACTTTCAGCGCAACAAATAGCACGATTATTAAAACGACGCGTCACGTACATCCAGAACAGGTATTTGAAATCTCTGGTAGCCGCGGGGCGGCTTGAATACCTGTATCCCGATAATCCGGCGCATCCCCGGCAAGCGTATCGTGCTGTGAGCAAAGCAGATTTGGAGAACTGAGAATGGCCGTAGAAAAAATTGCACAACCCCTTCCCATACAAGCTGTCGCCACGCCCATTCTCTGAAGCCCGTATGTTGAGCCAACGACCCATTGGTGAAACGACCACTTGTTGCGGCACATAATGCGTGAGCGTCGGCTGGCCACTCTCAGGGCGGGCAGATTGAAGAAGCACCGACACATCTGAAATAAGCAAGCAATGCGAATTGGGCGTTTTCGGCCTTGCCGGAATCGGGGGCGGATTCGGTGCAGCGCAATGCGCAGGCTTTCGCCAGCGATTAATTCTGCATTTTATCGGCTTCGCTTATCATGGTGGGCTGGTTTTGCAGGAGCGCAGCTTGGCTATGGGTAAAAATTGGTCTGATATGTCTTTTATTACTGCGTTGGTGGGTGCAGTTGGCGGGTTGGTGGCGGGGGGGGCATTGACCGCTGCCGGGGTGCAGGGGGTTACCGCTTCGGTGGTTGCTCCCGCAAAACCGGGGACGCCGGCAACGAATGCGGCGGTCAATACGAGTGGCCCGGTTTTTAATGAAACGTTAAAACTATTCAAATCCACGCTGGTGCCGGGCATGACTGGATCCATTGTCCTGGGATCGCTCAAATCCACGAATGATCCCGCATTAGAGCCCTTTTTCCTGACCATCGCCCACTCCCGGTCGCCGGAATTGCAACTCATTGGCCTGCTGGATGCCAATGCAGTAAGCAAAAATGCAAAAATCATTAACATCTCAAAATTTTTGGCGATTCCGATTCCCCGATTAATCGGGCCGTCTCTGGCGGTCATGATTCAATCCGGGCGCATTACATCAGCCCAACTCACGCAAGTGATGAATACAGCCATTGAACCGTCCGAAAAACTCATGGCCGCTTCAGAACTGGTCAATCGAGGAAAGTCCGTTCAGGCGGTCAAGGTGCTTGATGCACTTACCGGAAGTCAAGTGGATGCCACACGCTATTACGCGGCCTTAACGCTGTTGCAATGTAATCAACCAGGGCAGTCCGCACGCGGCCTGACCCTGTTGATGGAGTTAGCAGGTCGCCTGGCTCCGCGGCTGGTGGATTTGAAAGATGCGCTTCTGGCTCGGGTGGCCGCTCAGAACATAGCAGCAGCTGCTCCGTGGGCGATTGCGATAGCGCGTGATAACAAAAGTCCGTGGTCGCTGCGCCGTCGGGCGGTGCAGTCGCTGCTGGTATTGAATGATCCCGCTGCGCCAAAGCTCCTGGCTTCCATGCTGCATGGTGCCAAAGGTACTATTGATAAAATTGAATTGGGCTTGCTGGCCATCCAGTATCCAACGGGTTTGTCATTATCGGATGTCGGAAGCCTGCGACAGGCGGATTCCCCGCTTTTATCCGGCATTGCCCGGACAGCTGCGGCGGCGGTATCCGGTAAAAATCCGCTGCCGGGAATTTTATCGCTCATTGAGCAGGGACAACCGATTTTCTTAAATTGGGCGTTAGCCTATGCGGACAACAAAACTACACCTCATCGCTTGACGATATTCAAAGCCTTACTTGATTACGCCACCGCCGCCGGCGGGGAGCAGAACACGGATTTTCAGCGGGCGGTGGCCGCTGCGACAATATTGGCCAATAACGATGGCCAGGCGGAACGCGCCATATTATCCGCCGATTTGGACTCTCCGAACGCGGGAATTGTTCAAGCTGCGTTGGCCGGGATGATTCAAAGCCATAACACGAACTTTTCAACCCTCATCCAGCCGCTCTGGAAGCGATTATTAAAGCGGGATTCTCGTAAAATTCGGGAATTTGCAGCGATGCAATTGGCCCGAGAGGATAAAACAATTGAGCTTTCTGTTTTGCGAAATATTGTTCTTTATGGCCTCAAGCGCAGCGATGGCTTTCGGGCCGCTGCAGGTTGGTACTACGTAAAACTCACCGCTCGCGGGGATGCTCTGTTAGCTGCTGTGGAAAAGTCATCCAATGCTGCTGCGACCGGCAAAAATTAAAGGGAACGAAGGTTTCCTGCCGAAACACAAGCAGGCAGAGGATTTGGAAGGAGAGTCATAAACCTTCAGAGTGTCTGCGCTCGGATAGAGCCTGTGGCTGTTATCAGGGATTGCCCTGCATATATTGCAGCTGTGCAACTGCGTGCGATGCTATCCGTAGTCGATCCGAAAATTACGGCAACTTTGTTTTTGGTGTTGAAGGAGCGTCGGTGTACAATAGCAACCAGAGGAAAGACCGAGCAACTCCGAAACTTTGCCACAACTTAAGGAGTTTGCCATGGTAAATCAAGATTACATGTTCGCAGGCGGCAAACCTGACGCGCCGCCCCCCGCTGATGCGACTCGGTCGCCGAAGCTTACCGATGCACAGCGCAGCGTTGCGGGACGTGGTCGGGTCGCGACCTATCCAGTTTCATTCGCCATGCAGACGGGCGGGTTGCCCAAAAAAGTCGAACATACTATTGCGATGGACGACCCCCATCATGAAAACACAGAATCCTGCCCCACGGAAGTATTTCTGGGCTAAAGTACCGTCGGGGCCGACGTCGGTTTTCTGAATTGTCCTACAGACTCGATTCATCTCCCGGTGATGAATCACCCAGCGTCATACGGAAGGAGAGTTGTTCAAGCTGTAACGCCAAGTCTACGCTTTGTACCACCACATCACCGGGAACATTCAGCGCGATCGGTGCAAAATTCAGAATCCCTTTGATTCCGACGGCCAGCAGTTGATCGGCCACCGCCTGTGCTGCCTGGACCGGCACGGCCAGCATGGCCACGCGAATCTGTAATTCAGCAACTACCGACGCAATATCCTGATCAGAACGGACGAGTAAATCGCCGATTTTTCTGCCGACCTTGGTCGCGTCGGCATCGAAAATGGCGACAATTTTGAATCCTTTGTGGACAAAGCCTTTATAGGCCAGCAATGCCCGTCCCAGATTTCCGGCTCCCACCAGAAGCACATGGGAAATTTTATCCGTGCCCAGGATCTTTTTCAGTTGGTGGATCAGTTCATCCACGCGATAGCCGATGCCGGGATGACCAAATTGCCCGAAGTATGCCAGATCCTTACGGACCTGTGCATCCGAGTATCCCAGAGCTTCGCCAAGCTGTTTGCTGCTGATGGTGTGGCGATCTCCGCGATGAAAAGATTCCAACTGGCGCAGATAAAAACTTAACCGGTAGACGGCAGGATTTGGAATTTCTTCATTTCGCATCCGGTTGTTCCCTGCCCGTTACGCATATTCTGGCCGACAATCATACAAGGGCCACGCGAACAATGTGAATTTATCGGTGAGGCGTAACCGGGTCAAGCGCCGGTGATCGCTTTTCGTTCTTTTTTACTTGACAATTTTGCCAATCAAGCGAACATAACGGGTTCTTGGTCAAGGCTGGGTTGCCGTAGGCAGTTACAGCAATGACACCTGAAAAAACGAGCAATGCGAGGAAACCAGACTATGGCGATCGGCGGAATCACCCCAGGAATATCGGCGCAAACTTCCGGGAATGCTCAAGAGCGGACCTATCGCGGCCCGTTTACCATCATGACGGTGCTGTTCTTCATGTGGGGGTTCATGACGGTTTGGAATGACATCCTCATTCCGCGCTTCAAGGAAGCCTTTACACTGAACTATTTTCAGGCCATGCTGATCCAATTCGCGTTTTTTGGTGCGTACACCGTTGGCTCCCTGGCCTACTTTCTGATCTCCATGGTGTGGGGTGATCCAATTAACCGTATCGGTTACAAAACCGGCGTTATCATTGGGCTGCTGGTTGCGGCTGCGGGATTCATCATGTTTTATCCGGCGGCTATCATGATTTCGTATCCGTTTTTTCTCATCGCTTTATTTGTCGTAGGTTTGGGATTTGCCATGTTGCAAATTGCCGCGAATCCCTACATTACCATTCTGGGACCGGAACGCACAGCCTCCAGCCGTTTGAATTTGTCGCAGGCTTTCAATTCTTTTGGCACCACGATTGGCCCTATTATTGCAGGGTTGTTGATTTTTAAGGTATTCAACGGACCGGGTAGTCACGGCGCACAAAGTGTGAAAATACCTTATCTGTGCGTGGGCGGAGTATTTCTGGCCCTGGCGATTTGTTTTATGTTCGCCCATCTGCCGGCCTTCACCAACACTGAACATATCACCCATGGGGCGGGGGCGCTGAAGCATCCGCACACCGTCCTGGGCATGTTGGCGATTTTCATGTACGTCGGAGGCGAGGTGTGCGTGGGCAGTTCCATCATTAACTTCCTGAACTTACCCAAGCTCGGCGGACTTAGCCACGAAGCGGCGTCCAAGTTTCTGGCATTTTACTGGGGCGGTCTGATGATCGGTCGATTTATGGGAGCTTTTGCGCTTAGTGACGTGCGAAAGAAATTACGTAACACAGTGGTGATAGCACTTCCCGTTGCGGCTTTTGGCGTTATCTGGCTGCTGGCGGGTCGCGATAACGCATTGCATTACGGCGTGATGCTTCTATTGATGCTGGTGGCATTTTTTCTTGGAGCCTCCAGTCCGCAGCGGATGCTGGCGTTATTCAGTTTTATTATTATCGCCTTGTTGCTGACCGGCATGTTGTCCGGCGGTGCGGCGGCGATCTGGGCGATTTTGGGCATTGGTCTGTTTGATTCAGTGATGTGGTCGAATATATTCTCGCTGGCTATTGACGGCCTGGGCGCGTTAAAAAGTCAGGGGTCTTCACTGCTGGTTATGGCAATTCTCGGCGGTGCGTTGTTGCCACCGCTGCAGGGAATTGTGGCGGATCATATCGGCATCCAATATTCATTTATGGTGCCTATGATATCGTATGTCTATATCGCATTTTATGGCTTGTATGGATACCGCGCGGGAAAAAATCGGTCCGATGCGATCTTGGGAACTGATATTCCCGCCCCGATCGGGGGCGTTTGAGGGGATGCAGCGTGGCCGCGTGCAGCCTTGAATAATTCCGGCATGGCAAGACTGCGACGGTCATTTTTCAGCCGTGGTGCACAGCTTGTGGCGCCGGAACTCATTGGTTGTACACTGGTACGCACGATCAACTCGGTGCGGCAGGCGGCACGCATTATCGAAACTGAAGCTTACGTCGGCCCGCATGATCTTGCCTCCCACGCTTCCAAGGGGCGCACAAAACGCACGGAAACGATGTTTGGGCCGCCGGGGTACGCATACGTTTATCTGATTTACGGTATGTATCACATGCTGAATATTGTAACCAGTGTGGAAGGCGACCCTCAGGCGGTGCTCTTGCGTGCAGCTCTGCCGCTGGATAATTGGAGTGTTGATCTTTCCGGGCCGGGAAAGTTGGCACGTGCGTTCGGTGTAACTTTGGATGACCGCGGATTGGATATGACCGCGGGAGATTTTTATGTCATTAAAAGTTTGCGTGATAAACCGAATATCGTCATTACCCCACGCATTGGAATAGATTATGCCGGCGAATGGAAACACGCTCCCCTGCGCTTTCTCGAAACCCCCTGATCGCGAATTCGCCAAATTAAAGGTACCTGACACCTTTTCCGAAAAGGTGTCAGGTACCTTTTAAGGGGCTGGGCGGATGGGGCGGCTGTCTATGGTGCTGATGGTACCGCTGTAGATGGTTACGGGTTCGCGCGCGGTTGGCATCGCCAGTAACAGTGCTCCATCATCCGCGATGCCTGCACCGGTGCCTCGGAGAATTTTATTATCAGCGGAAATTTCCACGGTGCGTCCACGAAGATAATCGCGATCGCAGATTTCCCGGTGTAATACCGGCCACTGGCCGTTGGTGACGGCATCAATACATTCCTCCAGATTATGAAGAAGTGCGTTATTGACTTTTATTTTATCGACCGGGCTGCCCAGCTCGCGCGCCAACGATGTGGAATAGGGGGTTAGCGCCGAGTTCAGGATAGCGGGATCAGTATTTACATTCATTCCCACACCGACCACCGCGACCGCCCGATGTCCCATCGTGATACTTTCCGACAGCACGCCGGCGATTTTCTTTCCGTTAAACAATACATCATTAGGCCAGCGCACGTGGACGTTGGTAAAGGCAATATCAAGTTTTGGAGGGCCTGGCAGCCAGGGAGAAACAAACCAGGGCCGCATGATCAATCGCGCTATCGCCAAAGCGGACACCAAAGGAATATAGCGGTGCATGTATTGCGGGAGATCTGGAAACACGGCGCTTAAATAGATCCCGCCATCCGGACTGATCCATTCCCGGCCATGCTGCCCCCGACCCTGCGTCTGGCTGTCCGCCACATAAAATTGCCGCGGAAAACCCAGTGGCTGGTCAGAGAGCACCAACTGCTTGGCATGGGCTTTGGCTATATTTTGAGTGGATTCCACCGTACCAAGATAAGTCACTTCACTGATAACGCGCTGGCTCATTAAAAAATCCACTCCTGGAGTTGATTGCGGGCGTGCTCGGCGGCTTGAACCGGATTCGGCAAATCACGGACATCCACAACGATTGGCCCGGTGAAGTCCTGATCTTTTAAAATGTTTATGACCGCTGCACTCTCGGCATGGCCGGAACCTAACGGTGTTATCTGAACACTTGAACCATGACGAACCGCGTCCGTGCAGGTCCATAGTGCCAGGTGCCCGGCTAGCGCCTCGGCGGCTTGCAACGCTGACCGGCCGGCGGCAACCACCCGCGCCGAATCCAAATGAGCTGCCAGCGATGGTGCATTCAAGCTGGATAAAAGTTGCAGCAGCCAGGAAGCCTGGCCGCAGGAAAGCGCTGCTACAACGCCCGTACGGTCCGCCTGCCGGGCCAGAAGCCGAAATATTTCCGCCACATCGCCGGAAATTTTCTGATCCTCCGCCGGTTCGCCAATATAAACAGACAACAAAGGTATTTGCATACGATGTGCCAGTTCACAGGCCGTCAACGTATCATCGAGCAGTTTCTGCGAGGTTGCCGCGTCAAATGCGCCGCGCTTTCCGGCACCCACACGCAATGCTCCCAGCACCAGGCCATGGGTTGAGAGAATCTGTTTAAAGTGTCGTTGGGCGGTTTGGCCAAAAGTTTCAGCATGAATCTCCGGATGGCCAATCCCAATGGCCAGGCCGCCAAAGCCCAACTTATGCGCTGTTTGCGCCGCAGTGCGCAAATCCACGCCCAGAGGTTCAACGGCCAGCAGGGGAATCATAGGTTGTAAAGACTTAGTTTTCATGCCGGTCCTTGTGTCAAGTTTGCCGACACAATCCATAGCGCTGCAGCGCCGGGATTATCGCGGTTATTCATCAGCGGCTCTCGCTTTCTCTTTTTCATGGGCGGCCCACGCCAACTGCACTAAAATCCCCACGCAGCAGATACCCATAATAATCGCCAGCATATTCATGGGCTGCTTAGCTACATTGGCCACAAATTTATCACGTAAATTCGCGGGGCTGTAACGCATAATTAATCCGGTAGCGCCGATGACAACCAGGACGGCACCTTCCAGCGTGCAAATCAGCACGGCACAGGCTTCAAATATATACAGCCCCGCGACACCTAATACAATCACCCCCAGAATGGCCGGCACCCAGCGATAATCCGGAGGTTGCTTAAAAACATGCCAGAGCGCCACGCCCGCAGCCCCGCCTGCGATAGCGCCCAGAATAAACAAGGCCACGCGCATCATCGGTACCAGCAGTACACCCAGTACCGTGCCTACCAATGCGGTAACGGCACCGGCAATCATGGACCAATGCGCCAGAAACATCGCCAGATACCAGCCCAACGCGGCGCAGTTGGCCATAATCAACGCCCGATAGCCCCGCCGGGCCGAACACAGGAATATCGCGCCGACAAAGAGCAACGCAACATCCCATATCCACAGTAGTTTTGACCACGATTGAAGCATGGCCGTATAACGCCCTGCAACATGCTGCATCGTAAGGGTCAACAGCACCTGATTACTCCCTGATATTCACGATGGCCGTCGAGGGTGTATTGCGGCTGGAGGAACCTGCCGCAAGCTGATACTTGCCTGAGGGGACCCGCCATGCGCTGCGACCGGAATTAAAATAGGCGAAATCTTTCCAATGCAATTGCAGATGGGCAGTTGCCGTCTGGCCCGCTTTGAGATTTACTCGTGCGAACGCCCGCAGAGTCTGCACGCATCGATTCGCGCGATCTTCCATGGGCCGGACATACAGTTCCACCACTTCAGCACCTGCCATCTTACCGGTGTTGGTAACCGGCACGGTCACGTTTAGTACACGATCCTTGCCGGTGCCTTTGGAAGTCACAGCTAACGCTCCAAAGGAAAATGTGGTGTACGAAAGCCCATCGCCGAAGCAGAACCGTGGCTGGATATGCCGTTTGTCAAACCAGCGGTAGCCCACATAAATGCCTTCATTGAACAGCACTTGTCCATCATGGCCCGGAAAGTGGCCATACGCGGCATCGTCCCGCCAATGCTTGGCAAAACTGTCCGGCAGACGACCGCTTGGATCAATTTTGCCAAATATAATATCGGCCACCGCGGTATTTCCATTTTCGCCGGGGTACCACGCGTCTATCAGGCCGGCGACACGGTGAATCCAGGGTGCCATGGCGACATCGGCTCCGGCGTTGAGTACCACAATGGTGTGGGGGTTGATGCCCGCGGCTTCGCGCAGGTACTGATCCTGCGGTGCCCAGAGATGATACGTATGATCCGCTCCTTCATGTTCCCGTTTGGGGCCATACCCCATGCAGGCGATGACCACGTCAGCGCTTTTGATAATTTGTTTCTGTGCGGCGGTCAGCAGATTATTACCCTCGGGTACATAACCAAACTCCATTTCCGCATTCCAGTGCGAACCAAAATATTCCACACGCAGGCGATAGGTTTTTCCGGCGGCAAGGGTAATACCCTTAAGCTTCTGGGTGAATGCGTTTTGCCAGCGGCCTATTTTGATAATGCGCTTTCCATTGAGATAAACCCGACATGGATCGGCGGCGGCCGCTTCAAAAAGATAGGTGCCTCCGGCTTTTGCGGTAATGGTTCCCGTCCAGCGGACGGAAAAATGACGGTTGAGCGTTTCCACCGGATAAAACTGTCCCCAGTTAAACGCGATGCGCTGGTCGGTACGAGTCATGACCGGTGTGCCGGCAAGACGGTCGTTAGCGAAATATTCGGCCTTCAGGCCGGGCTTACCCTGCGGGGTTTTATACTCCCCCAAGCCCCAGAAACGTGCCAGTTTTTTGTTAAACGAAATGTGAATAACTTTAATGGCCGATCCGGCGGCTGCATGACGAATAGCGGACAACATGCTTACCGGATTGATAATCGATGGGGCGTATCCGCTGCCGCCGCCCGTCCAGATCGCCGGAGTCGCCATCGGGCCGATGACGGCGATGGTATGAAGCTGCGAGCGATGCAGGGGAAGAATCCCGCCTTTGTTTTTCAGCAGCACGGTACCTTCCGCAGCCACCTTAAAAGCGGTAGCCGCACTTTTCGGGTTATTCAACGGAATGCTTTGATCCTCTACGCGCTTTTTTGTGAAGCCCATGGCGATCATCATACGCAGCAATCTGCGGACATGCGTATTAATTTCATGCACCGTGATCTGCTTGCTTTTAATCAGCGGCAGGATGGTACGATGATTGTAATAGTAATTATCCGGCATTTCCAAATCCAAACCGGCGGCCATCGGGCCAACGGTATCATGCGTGGCACCCCAGTCGGACATCAGGACGCCCTTAAATCCCCATTGGTGGCGCAGCACATCGGTCAACAGATAGTGGCTGGCGGTGCAATGATAACCGTTAAGCTGATTGTAAGCCGCCATGATGGTCCAGACGTGTCCCTGCCGCACGGCAGCACGAAACGGCGGCAGGTAAATTTCTTCCAAGGCCCGACGACTGATAATACAGTCAATCGACATACGGTGCGTTTCCTGCTCATTGCCGGCAAAATGTTTGGCACAGGCCACAACCCCGACTGATTGCATACCCCGAATCCAAGGCGCAATCAGTTGCCCCGCCAGATAGGGATCTTCTCCGACAAATTCAAAATTACGTCCGTCCTGCGGTTCACGCATGAGGTTAATGCCGGGGCCGAGGATGATGTTTACTCCGCGCGCCAACGCATCGGAGCCGATAGCCCGGCCCTCTTGTCCGGCCAGTTTCGGATCCCACGTAGCCGCAAGGCATACGGATGCCGGATACGCCGTCGAGGGGCCATAAACGCGTACGCCCTGGGAAGCGTCGCTCATATTTAAGCGGGGAATTCCCAGTTCGGGGACCTGTCGCGTGCACATACTGCCATTGCCGGCCAGAAGATGAATTTTTTCTTTAAGCGTCAGCTTGGCAAGCAGGGCGTCGGCTTGCGAATCCACTTGCGCTGCCGTCAGGCCCGTGGGAATATATTCCCCGGCGTTGCCCGCACGGGAAAAATTGGTGCCCGCGAAAGTTAATGCCGCCAAGGCACTGAAAACCACTGCGACCCGCATAAAAAACATACGCATCATCCGTTTCTCCTATGACCGTGGGGGCTAAATCGTTCTCGCTGCCGAGGTAGCGTCCTGAAAAGATCCATGGTGTTCAGGCATCGGCAGTTTCGCAACGCTTACCCCTGTTTGCGTAAGCATAATCCAAGCAGCAATAATTTGCATCCAGTAATTTGCTTCCAGTAATTGGCATCCACTGTCCATGTCATAAAAGGCGGCCGTCGCTTTCATGGAAAATGCCGTTGTCGCGTCACGCAAAGAAAAAATAAAAGAAAAACTGATGCTCCAGCGCGGCAAACAACGAAAATATGATTATACTATGTTCGCTTATCGGTCTTTAAGCGATCGGTTCGGGCTAACTCCCGCGTGCTGGGCGTTCCAGGTGGCGGGCAACACGGATGTTTCTGAATTGGCGGCATGGAATTGGCTGCGGCGTGAAAGTGTTACAACACTATCTGTTTTCTGATTCATGCAACCCGGCGGGCAACGCTGCCGCTGGTGTTTTCGTGGGCAGGGGGGTGGGGTGATGGCCGGCTTCCGCAATTTAATCAATTGGCCAACCCGCGTGACCTGGGCCAAGGGTCGGCCGGATTCAGCACCGGCGGCGACCGATATTCCAGCCATGCCATCTCCTCGACGATTTTCCGTGCAGCTAAGCCCGGTGTCATTAACTTATGACCAACTCATGCTCGCCGTGTGTATGGCTCTCCTGGGCGTGGGGCTGCTAATGACGCAAAGTGCCGACGCCCGAATCGGCCATGTGGTTCATGATTCTTTCGTGCGTCTGTTTCTGAATGCCGAGGCCGTTCACGCCGTTCTGGCCATGGCGTTGCTGGTGTTTTTATGGCGACTGGACTATCGCCGATTCATCGGGCGCAGCTTGACGCGCTCAGCCCCGGCGGCGCTGGTGGTCATCAGCTTAATATGTCTGGCCTTGGTGCTGACTCGCCTGGGCACGGATATAAACGGTGCCAAACGCTGGCTGATGTTACGCATCGGCTCTCATGCGTTAAGCTTTGAACCTTCGGAACTCGCCAAATGGTCGCTGGTGCTGTTTATCAGCGCCTATGCGGTGCATCGCGGTGAACAGATTCGCAATTTCTGGAAGGGCTTTGTCCCCCTGATGGTCGTGGTGGGAGCAACCAGTGCCTTGATCTTAAAAGAGGATTTCGGTACCGCCGCTCTGGTGGCCGGCATCGCGGTTCTTCTGATGTTAATGTGCGGGTGCCGCTGGTGGCACATTGCCATGCTTCTGCCGCCGGCGCTGGTGGTACTTTATTTCGCGGTGTGGCATGTACCCTATCGCCGCGAACGCCTGCTGATTTTCATGCATCCACACCTGGACCCGAAAGGTGCCGGGTACAATCCGATTCAATCGCTGTTATCCTTTGCCAGTGGGGGATTCTGGGGCCGCGGCTTGGGTGACGGCATCCAGAAAATGGGCTATCTGCCGGAAGACAATACCGATTTTATTTTCAGCCTGATCGCCGAGGAACTCGGCTTTTTCGGCTGCATGATGGTGATTGTATTATATCTCACGCTGCTGTTTTCCGGCTGGCAGGCCGGGCGGAGATCACGGGATTTATTTGGCAAACTTATTGCCTTCGGCTGCACCGCCATGATCGGGTTGCAGGCGGCGATGAATATCGCAGTAGTAACCGTTACCGTGCCTACCAAAGGCATCGCGCTGCCGTTGATTTCTTCCGGCGGCACCGGCTGGATTCTTACCGCCGGAGCCATCGGTCTGGTGATGAGCGTGGAGCGCGTGAATCGGCTGGAAAGTTCGTCGCACAAGCCCACCGAAAGTTCCGTGCACCGCCCGCCTCTGGGGCTTAACTTGGCGGAAAAAGAACCCGCCGGGGCGGGTGCATCATGATTCTTTCAGTTCCCGATAATCATGCGGCAGTCCCGGCAGGGGAGATTGCAGGGGTAACGTCTGACTTACCGGCCCGGCCGCGCAATGTTCCCGTTTACTTGATTATGGCGGGCGGCGGCACCGGCGGGCATTTGTATCCGGGACTTGCCGTGGCCCAGCAATTGGACCAATTGCGTTCCTCCACCGACCCTGAAATTAAAGTTGCCTGGGCTGCCACGCCCCGCAAAATTGATCAGCGGCTGCTTGGTGCGGCTGGTGCAGATTATATTCCGCAGGCGGTTAAACCCTTTTCCTCCAATCCGCTGAAATGGCCGGCGTTTTATTCCGCCTGGCACAAGTCCTGCGGCTACTGGCGGGATTTTTTTGACTGCCATCAGGTTGCCGCCGTACTGGCATTAGGGGGGTATGCAGCAGGTCCCGCTGCGTATGAGGCTGCCAAAAGAAATATTCCCGTTGGTTTGTTGAATCCCGATGCGCTGGCCGGGCGGGCGAATCGCTTTTTAATGGGACCGGCTGATATTATTTTTTCCCAATGGCCCATGGGAAAATCCGCGGAGAAATATGCGGATCGCATACGGGTTGCAGGCTGTCCCGTCCGGGCCTCGCTGGTGCGGATGAACCGTGTCGTAGCGGCGGAAAAACTCGCTTTGGATCCAAACCGAAAAACCCTGGTGGTTACCGGCGCATCGCTTGGTGCCCAAACCATCAACCATGCGGTGGCGCAATTACTAAGCGATCCTGAAATAAAACATCTGTTGAATGGTGCGGGCGAATCACGCTGGCAAATTTTGCATCTCACCGGATTGGATCACGCCGCGGAGATGCAGGCTATGGCCGCCCGTCGACCGCAGATTCACTGGAAAATTCTGGATTATTGCGATGACATGGCCGCAGTATGGTCTCTGGCGGATTTGGCCATTGCGCGTGCCGGTGCCGGTACATGCGCGGAATTGTCATGCCTGGGTGTGCCGGCAATTCTTATGCCGTATCCCTTCCATAAAGATCATCATCAGCAGGCCAATGCGGAAAAACTGTGTGCCGCCGGCTCTGCGGTTCTCGTGCGCGACAGCAAAGATCCTGGCCATAATGCCGCTGAGCTTAAGCCCGTGCTCATGCGTTTACTTACCGAAACCGACCGGCTGGGAGAAATGGCTCTCGCCGCGCACAGCCAGGCCAAACCCGATGCCGCAGCAACCGTCGCCCGCTGGCTTTTGCACCAGGTTCAATTAAAGATTGGAGATCAGCCTTGAAGACGCCCCCGCAATACGCTGTTTATCACAAACGTTGCCGCACGATTCCAATCGTGCTAAAAATGA
>JAKBCC010000085.1 GCA_021808105.1 Planctomycetota bacterium | reverse complement strand
GCGCATGCAGCCAGGCCAGAGCCAGAACCTGCAGCGGCGGCAGTTTGGCTAAAGCAATTTTTGCCGGAATGCTTTGCGCCAAGTGGGTAAAAATCAGGCTTTGATATTGCGGTGCCTTGCTGATGACCTCGCTGACAATTTGTTCCGCTGCCGCCTGTGCTTTGGCCCGTTGCGCGGGGTTGGTCAGAGTTTTGGCCGATGCAGTGGCAATACGGAAAGCCAGAAGTTGCTCCCCCATTTTAGCGCTGACGGAATTGGCTCCGGCCTGCTTGCTGGTCCAGGCCATAAATGTTTTAAGCTTAGCGCCGGCCTGCGTATATTTCCCGCTGCGGAGCAACGCTGTCACTTCCTGATACCGGGCGTCATACTGCAGCCAGACCGGAGCATGAGCGCTTTGGGCGGCCGTGAGATCGTGGATGGCTTTGTTGTATTGCCCATTATGAAGATAAGCTTTACCCCGCAGCAGCACCGCACGGTAATACACACCGCTGTTTTGCGATCGGGCGTAAACCGAGATTCGCTTAATTGCTGCCGCCAGCAGCGCTTGACGGGCCTTGCCGGCAGGCGGATTGGCCAGACCGGCGAAATAATCGCCGTACGCCAGATAATAACCTGCATCGCGCTGCCCGTTGATGGCAGAGGTGTAGAGAAGCTCATCGGCGTGAGAAAACGTGGTGGCATTATTGAGTTTTGTGACCACATTGGAGTATTGCTTCAAGGCCAGGGTCAACAATTGCCGGGCCAGTTTGGTTTCAGGCAAGAGTTGCATGCGCAGGGTCGGCGTACCAGACCAGAATTCAATTTGATTGACCGCATTGGTGGTTAATTGGGCCAGAATAAATTGGGCCTGAACTGATGCCCATCCAGGGTCAACGGTAAAACCCGCAGATGTAACATAGCTGGTGACATCATTAATAAATTCCGTGCCCATCTGCTGCTGTCTGGCGGGATCATTTTTGAAGCGATCCCACGTGCAGAAAATGTTTGCCGCACCATACAGCGCCTTGGCTGCGGGCGTGGCGGCTTGTTTCAAAGCGGCGGCAACTTGGGCTGCTGCATGAGTTTTTTCCAGTTGGGCCGCGATTTGCGCAGGGCTGGCGTTTGCCGGCAGGGCCGGTGTTGCGGGCGCTGCGGCTTGAATCACCGGTGCGGCGGTTAAAGCCAATATAAATGTCATGCTGACGAAGCGTTTTCGAATTCCCTGCATGGTGACAAATCCCTTATTGGTAGACAAAACCACCGGTACGCGATGGTGGTGTTCAGTGAAGCACTGAGGCGTTGAACACATTCAAGGCCGCGGCGCCTCAACCGATCTCGCTTCCTCCGGGGGTAATTACCGGGCCGGCGGAGGCCGAAACGCCACCTGTTTGAACCGGGCTTGAATACAGTCACTATAGGTTGTGATAACATCTTTATAAGGTACGCCGTTGGAAGGGGAAATAAATATCTGCACCGGCACCCCTTTGACCAGAGCCTTGTGTTTGCTGGTCAGAAATGTGGCCAATTCGCCGGAAAGATCAGCGGTTTGCAGGCCCGGCAAAATGGCAATCGTGCGCGTGCCGCGCACCCGCAGCTTGATGTTAATGCGGGTTGCAGGCATGGCATTGGTTTTAACATCAGATAACCCGCCTTTGATGGCCGGCGTATTGTTGGTTAAATACCAATCCGGGCTGACAAACGAACTCCCCAGCATAAAAAATATCAGAATAACCATCACCACATCCACCATGGGCGTCATGTTGGGGCCGACATGATGAGCCGCGTGCATTCTGCGGCTTTTATGTTTTGTTGACAGGGGCATAGGAACCTCGAGAGCAGTAAGCTAGCCGCGGAATCAGCCGGGCCTGCGGGTCATAAAATGAATGCTGGCAATGCGGGCTTGCGCGCAACTGATCAACACCGGTGCGATAAAGCGATAGGGGATGGACCGATCCGCCCGCAGAACCACTTTGATGGCAGGGTTGTCACTTTTCTGTTTACGCAGATAAGCCGCCAATTGATTTTCGGGAATCCGGTTACTCCAAATTAAAATCGATGGCATGGCGTCGTTACCGTATCCGCCGGTGGGGGGTACAAGATTGATAATTAACTGATTGCTTTTGTCACGCAAATCTTTCCCGTTTTTGGCGGCAGGAATTTTTATTCCCTTCACCGAGGCTGCCTTGGCAATATGGCCGACCAGTAAAAAGAAAATGATCAGGCACATGATAATGTCAATCAGCGGCGTGACATTCACATGCGCATCCTGCATGGGCTTAATGCCGCGAATTTTCATGGTTCAAACTCCTGTTAAGTCCGTTGGCACTTTGCGCCCCCTGCGAACGCTGGGGGAATTGCCATGCCGCATTACACCCCCGCAGCGGTATCACCGGATCCGGTGCCGGTTCTGCGCGGCACTGGCCGGGCCATGGGCTTGCCGGGTTCCGGCGCTGTGGTAGCGCCCGTTTTATCCGCCGGGCGCAGGCTTTCCAGCAGCTCTTCGGAAAGTACCGAAGCGCGGCTGACAATTTTATCCAGTCTCATACGGAAAAAGCCAAACGCGATCAGCGAGGGAATGGCCACCGCCAGGCCGCCGAAAGTATGCCACAGGGCCGTAGCGATACCCACCGACAAATCTGAAACTTTGGCCTGCCCACCGGCATGATGCAGAGCGTTAAATGCTTCAATCATACCAAGCACCGTTCCTAAAAGCCCGATCAGCGGCCCGATGTTTCCAATAACATTAAGCATCTCGATACGTCGAAATAAATTGGCACTATTTTCCGATAGCGCACTTTCCAACCCTTCCCGCATGGCTCCATAGCCCAGGTGTGCCCGGCGAATGCCCGCCTGCATCGCCTTACTGACAAAAGATTGATCAGCGGCGGTGAAATCAATGAGTTCCTTGAGCTGCCGCGAATCAATAAGGGATCGGATATGCTCGGTGGTTTCAATGGGGGCGATTTTGCTTTCACGCAGGTGCAGAACGGCATCAAAGATCAACGCGATACTGGCCAGGGAGCAACCTGCAAGCACCACGATAACTGTAATATCCAAACCCCATAGGATCGGATTGGGGTGATAAGTTCCCGCACCCCCGCCACCGCCGGCGCTTTGAGCCATGGCGGTGCGGCTCAGGGCCAGAAGCGTACCGCAAAACAAGACGCCAAGAAGCATGATGCGGGAGCGGGAATGAGCATAACGACTGAACATAAAAGGACTCCTTTGAATTTATTATCGGCTAAAGCCGGGTGATTACCTTTAATTCCAATGGCCCATTGGCCGTCGGATGTTATAATCTATTCCTTAATAAGACGGTATTGTCCGCCGGTTTCCTTGGCGATTTTCTTCAAAGCACCCGCATAGAGGCGCAACTGCGCCCTAAATTGTCGGGAATGCCCGTTCAGAAACGTGTAGGTAAACACATGGGTGCCATGGATATCCATGCGTTTCACATAATCCGCGAGGCTCGGATTAAAGCCGCCATTGGTAACAAAATAGACAATTTCCGGATGCAGTTGAAAGGCCATGCGAAAGGCATTTGCATACACGTTTAGACGACCGCGGGCCGCACCGGCGGGATGTATTTTGGAAAATTGGGTCTGGAACATTCTTTTCGCCGGCATAGTGGCGTGCACGAGGCCCAGATTATCTAATGGCCGGGCTTGCCGACTCACTAGAATTACTGAAAACCGCTGGATTGGAACCAAATGACTCACCGATTGCCGCAACTTCCGGGCAACCAGTTCAAAATTATAGAGCATTAATCCAGAGTGATCGATGATATAGACAACGCGCGTGGCATTGCCGCCGCGGCCCAAAAACCGCGAGGGCGGTCCCGACCCCATGCCCCCCCCGGGAATACCGAACGATGCCAGCGGCCCGCCCGAAGCTCCCCCCTGCGGCCCAACGGCAATAAAACTTAGCGCCTTGGTGGCCGAAGAATTTAATACCGCTGAGACGGAAGTTTGATTGGTATTGGCATAATGCGAAAGGATATGCCGAATATTTTGCCGGGCTTTTTGTAGAGGGTTATGGTTCTGTCCGGCGTTGGGCGTACCACCAGGATGCGTTGAAAAATGTTGATCCCACGCCTGGGGAATAATAATAGGATGGGCTTTGCGGGTAATGACCGCATGAATAGCTTCAAAAGCAAAAAAAATCAGAACAAACAGCCCCAGATGCACAAGCGCCGAGGCAATCCATGGAGCGCCTTTATCAAGCCACGCCGGCAATTCGCCGCTATGGCTGGAAGCATCCTCCGGCACCGGATCATGATGATCCGGCTGAGGGAACTGGGGCCGCGCGTGTGCCTGACTCATTAAAAACTCCGTACGCCATTGTGGGCATATCGACCATCGAAGGACTGCCTCAGGGCACCGCTTGCCGTCGCGCCTCTCGCCTGAGGCTTTCGCCTTTTGCAATCCGCGTGCCAAAGCTGGAGGATTATCAGCAAGACGTGCCAAAATCAAAGCTTTTATGGGAAAATTTTCAAGCTCTCCAACAAATATGTGTGACATAATTGACACAGAAAAGACAAAGCCTTGCCAAGTGTGTCACAGCAGCCGCCCAAACTCGATCCCGAAAATACGGCGATATAGGCACTTTTCTTCCAATTCGTAAAAGAAAAATAAGCGGCTCAGAGCGTCACATATTCTAAAAGGTTTTCGTTTTGAAGTCGGTTACAATTACGCAGGAAAACAAAAACCGAGAAGTCGCGACCCCTACCCTAACCTTCGCCAGTGTTGCAAAGCTGAAAGCAGAGATTGCACACATGCCGATCCAGGCTTCGGCTGCCCATGGCTCCATGCGAATATTTGCCGCGCGGCGTCACGGATTTCACTTTTTTGTGGCTCCGGCTTTTTATAATCATCTGTTTCACTGACGGAATCACCACGCGCGGAACGAATCCATGTTTCAATATGGCGACGAGGGATTAGAATCACCACAGGATCGCTGGGATCAACGGGCGGCGTAGCTATGAATCCTGCGAGGCGGCTCTGAACGGTGAGCTTGTCTGCATCCGCCACTACAATCAGCAGAGTGTTGGTATGCGAAACGTGGCGCTTTCGGCACGCCATCAATTGTCTTGGAAATTGTTGCAGGACCCATTGCACGTTACCACCGTGCACTTGGCGGCTGGCATTAAAGGGTCTTAAATATGGCGGGTCGGTATTTTGGCCGCACTGCTTGAGATAATAGCGTACCAAGCTCTCCTGAGGATCATCTTCGCATAGCAGGATGATCTGCGATACCCGGTTACTCATGCTCCCATCCTCGTGCGACCAGCTCCGCCGCTGTCAATCCGGTTTCAGATGAATCATCGAAACGGCGGCAACGGGTGTGCAGATTTTCCGGTCGTTCAAATATAATTCCGGCTGTGTAGGCCATACGATTCAGCAGTTCCGGGTGGTGGGAAGCAATAAGTATTTGCGATTCCGGATCAGCTTCCTCGGCCCGGTCCAGGGCTTTACTAAGCCAAGCCTGGATTTCCCGCAAGGCGATGAAGTTATCCGGCTCATCAAAACATATTGTCCCTCCGGCTTTAATTGCAAAATGCAGCAGGGCATACAGTCCAACGAGCAGTCGCTGGCCGTCAGAAAGCTCTCCCAGCAGATATTCGCCCTCTGATTTAGTCCCATTTTTCATGGTGTGAGACGCGATGCGGATTTTTATCTCGCGGCGACGTTCTCCGGCTTCCTGAAGCCGCATGGAGGTAAAACCATCTATCACCTCGCTCAAGCTTTGAAGGTAGGCATGATCATCCGCTTCCTGTCTGAGATGGCGGTACCAGTCCGCAAAATTGCTCAGATATTGGTCCGGATATGGAGATTCCTGAGACGCAACGCCCTTCATCGCCCGTGGATCGGGACTGACATAAAGTAAGCCTCCGAGCCAATTTTTAAACCACCAGAGTTTTCGATTGTCACGGCGCTCGGCGATTGTCGCCAGCGCAGAGCGGTGCCAGTCAAATGGGTATTTCACTTTTTCCTCATGCTGGTCGTTAAAAAGGTGGACTTCTCCCTTCTCAAATCGAAAAATCGGTTGTCCGGAAAAAATGACCTCCTCCCGCACCACGCGCGGCTTTTCAGGCGTACCCCACGAGTCAATTAAGAGTCGAAGTTTATAGCTGCCATTGTTACCGCTAACGTCTAATTCAAACGCCTGCTCGGGAACATCCTGCCAGCGGGTACGGGTGGTTCCAACAAGGCGGCCCTCCGGCGAATCGCCGCGAATGCAGAAATCACGCAGCAATGCCAACACCTCAAAGAGTGTTGTTTTTCCCACCCCATTTGCGCCAATAATCAGTTGCTTGGGCGCAAGATTGCACTCGAAGTTCGTCAGACTCTTGTAGTTATTCACGTACACGCGATTAAGCATAATATAATTGTACCTTTCATCATCGCAATCGAAAAGCCCGCGAGATTCGTGAGATTCTTATGCTGCCCGGCGGCCATGGCGGACGGGGCTTGTTGCGCTTAAAATGCCACGGGTTGATTGCTTTCTGGCCCCCCCGCCTTAATTCCCTTCTCGCAGATGCCGCAGTGTGCTATACTATCTGTTGGTATAAGGAGCGTCAGAGTGAAAAGAGTCTTTTGCCAGGATCCAGGTGTCGAACGGGTGCTTGAGCAGAACGGCGTAACGGATGAGGAGTTGCGTGAAGTCGAACTGGCGATACTAAGAAATGCAGGCGTGACGGTTGCTGGGACAGGCGGCTTGAAAAAGATTCGATGCCGAAGCCCGTTCCGGGGAAAGAGCGGAGCGGTAAGGATTATGTTTGCGGACTACCCCCGCTCCGGACGAACCTATATGTTGGCTGCGTTCGGCAAAAGGGAGAAGGCGAACCTTAGCAAGGCGGAGTGCCGGGAACTTTCCGTATTGAAAAGAAAACTGGATAAGGCTATGGAAACATCGGAGGTAAGCGATGAAAAATTCTAGTAGATTGCGCGCAAACGCGGCCTTTGCTCGGATACGAACCGGACTGCAAAACGCTTTGGACCACGCGGAGGGCCGCCGCTTGCTGACGGTGCGAGAGGTAAAACTGCCACCCGTTCCACGTCCCATGAGCGCCGCTGAGATCGCCGCGCTGCGCGTCAATGTTCTGGGGGTAAGCCAACAGGTATTCGCCGGAATGCTCAACGCGTCGCCGAAGAGCGTCCATGCCTGGGAACAAGGCCGGGCAAAGCCGGCCGGCACCACGTTGCGATTCCTGAGAGTTTTGGAACATCGGCCAGATGTGGCGCTGGAATTGGTAGAAAAATAACACCACGGGTTCTCTGTATGCCCGTTCCCGTCGACATTTAATACCGGTCCTCGTTAATCAGAGGTCTTTCTGAGTCATCCCCGCACCACCACCGTAGGCCCGGCGGCCATGGCGGACGGGGCTTGTTGCGCTTAAAATGCCACGGGTTGATTGCTTACTGGCTGGATCAGGAAAGTCATGGCGCATGACTGATCTCGCCGATGTGATCGCAGATGAAGGAAAGCAGAGCATGAAATTGGAAATTCCCGCCAGTTGCCGCACTGAGCCGATGAGGGTGCTTTTAACCGGAGCCGCCGGTTTTCTCGGATCGCACCTCGCGGAAGCGCTGGTCGGTCTGGGGCATGATGTGACCGGTGTGGATTCCCTGATCACCGGTGCACGCGAAAACCTGCGCAACCTGGAGAACAACCCGCACTTCAGACTTATTGAACATGACCTTGCCGCAGGCCTGCCGGCCGAGGTTGCCGCCGGACAATACCAGCGCATCTGGCATCTGGCCAGCCCGGCAAGTCCGGTAGGCTATGTGAAGCATCAGGTGATCACCTTGAAAGTGAATGCCATGGCAACCATCGCATTGCTGGAACTGGCTGAACGCTGCAAGGCCCGCATGTTCATCGCCTCAACCAGTGAATGTTACGGCGATCCGCTGGAACATCCACAGCGCGAAACCTACTGGGGACACGTGAATCCCGTCGGTATGCGCAGCATGTATGATGAGGCCAAGCGCTTCATGGAAGCCGCCACCATGGCCTATCATCGTGAACGCGGCGTGGATACCCGCATTGTCCGAATTTTTAATACCTACGGTCCCCGGCTGGCCATTGATGACGGGCGCGTGGTCGTCGCGTTTATTAAGCAATCATTGAAAGGTGAACCCCTGACCGTGCAGGGCGACGGCTCACAAACCCGATCTTTGTGCTATGTGGATGATGAAATTCGCGGCTTTATCATGCTCATGGAATCGCAGCCGTATCATCTGCCTGTGAATATCGGCAATCCCGATGAAGTCACAGTGCTGCAATTGGCCGAGGAAATCCGGGAGCTGGTTGGATCAAAAAGCGACATCATCCGTATGCCGCTGCCGCCGGATGATCCGCGTCAGCGCTGCCCGGATATCACACTGGCGAAAAATCTGCTGCAATGGACTCCGGCGGTAAATCGCCGCGAAGGGCTCAAACGCACGATTGAATATTACCGGAAAAAGCTTCAGGCGTGATCTGCGTAGGACGACTCTCTTTCTATTTGCTTAGAATGACGCGGGTGTGTTACCCTGATGAGCACCGTCAGATCGGGAGTTGAGGGTAACTGGGACGAAAAAAATAATGACACCACGCGCCGACGAGAAATACCTTGAAATTATCACGAATGCAGTGTCGGTATGCGCAGCATATCGACCCAAGTTCGGACAATCCGGACGAACGGGTCTCACGTTAAGTGGTTTTCAATCGCTTTACGAAGCAGATCCCTTCTATTCGTGGTTTGGCCTAAGTTCACCGCTGCTTTACGCCGCTCACAAAGCTGCGGGAGGGATGACCTCTGTTTACCGCCAAATTGGCCTGGGATGCCAGTGGGCTATGGTGGAAATTCTGAAAGATCACCTTGGAATTAGTTCCCAGGACGTGACTTGGTCCTATCTGGTAAAGTCAGTTGGCGATGGGGAGCGAAAATTAATGTTAGACGCACGGATTTCCACCTCGGCAGTCGCGAACGCGGATGCAAGGAAGCGGGTTGCGCGTTGGCTTGAGCAGGCGGCCGGCGAACTCGGTATCCCAAAAGACAGCCGTTCCGGACTCCAGGGGGCCGTATTCGAGATCCGCCAAGGCTACAAAAGCAAGGATAGCAAGCGGCAAAATGCGGATGTAGCAAATGCTTCAAACGCCTATGCTCACCGGTATATCCCGGCGGTGCTGCTATTATCTACGCAGATAGACCATGATGTCGCCATGCGCTATGCGCGGGCCCGGTGGCTGCTGCTGCGGGGAACAACGGAGGGAACGGCCCTTAACAGTACCTATACTTTTATGAGGGAGGTTGTAGGCTATGACCTTGCGGATTTTTTTCGCCGCAATTCGGGATCGCTCAGAGAGCAGATTGAAAGCGTTTTAAGGAAACTGATAAGTGAAATCTGACGGTCAACAACTTTTATTCCACGACAGCACCGCCCGCGCCGGTCAAGTCACCGGACGCCGTGAAATGTTAACTTTCAAGGCCAATCGTGATCTCGGGCGGCATGGATGGCTGCGCCTGACGCCAGCCTATTCACGGCATTTAGTGCAACGATTGGTCAAAGGCCTGACGCCGGGATCCCGGGTGCTTGACCCTTTCTGCGGTACCGGCACAACAGCATTGACCTGCGCGGAACAGGGAATTCCCTGTGACACCGTTGACGTCAATCCCTTCCTGATTTGGTTGGCGAATGCTAAATTTGCAACCTATTTGCCGTCCGATCTCCGCGCCGTAACAGAGTTTGCCAATAAATTACATCTCATTGAAAGTGGCGCTGCCCCTTGGTATCCCCCTATCAAGGATATTGA
Organism: Planctomycetota bacterium; assembly: GCA_021808105.1. GTDB lineage: Bacteria > Planctomycetota > Phycisphaerae > WQYP01 > WQYP01 > JAMDCX01. The sequence goes on along the minus strand of JAKBCC010000085.1, from coordinate 6,791 downwards.
GAAATGGTGGTCCGCAGCGGATTTGAACGCACTTGGCCGACTTTTTTCAGCCATCAAGCAGGTCGAATTTGGCGAGCAGGCACGAAATCTGCTTTTCTCTGCTTTTTGCCGCACCGCTATTGAAACGGCCGCAGTTTCGTTCGGCCATCAATCCATGTCGTTTAAGGCTAAAACCAGCCAGCAGATTCTGGCAGCATGCGATAATGCGGCGAGCCTGCGGAACTTGTTCAAACGGAGACTCGCTGAAATCGTCAACGCTGCGGAAACACCGGTCGGGACGGGCTTGGCCAAAGCCTTTTTGGGAGACGCACGGGTACTCGACATGCTTCCTGTTGGAAAATATTCCTGCGTAATTACCTCCCCGCCATACCCTAACCGGATGAGTTATGTCCGTGAACTACGGCCCTATATGTATTGGCTTGGGTTTCTGCAAGACGGCCGACAAGCTGGCGAGCTTGATTGGAAAGCCATCGGCGGCACATGGGGATGTGCAACAAGTAACCTCACACGATGGCAGCCGGAAAGCGAGGCCGACGTTGCCAGCGATGGCTTCGCTACAATCGTTAAGAGGATCGGAGACCACAGTCGGATATTATCTCTGTATGTCCACAAGTATTTTACGGATTGTATGCTGCACTTTCGCGCATTGACGCACAGGCTCTGCGATGGAGCCACCGTGTATTACGTTGTCGGCAATTCACGGTTTTACGACGTTATGGTCCCAACAGAACAGATATACCGTGACATCATGGTCCACAGCGGCTTTCATGGCGTAGCGGTGGAAAATATCCGGAAACGCAGTTCGAAAAAGGAACTTTTCGAGTTTGTAGTCAGTGGAACTTTCCGTTGAGCAAATGATATTACCCGACGATGACACTTGGACCTCCCGAATGATTGGCTTGCGCACTGAAACCGCTGCTCGCTGGTAACCAATTCGTGCGGACGCACTCAACGCGGGCGCCGCACTCGCGGGGAATATTTATTCGCTCTAATTATTTTATTGCGAGGCCCTAATGCCCGGTGCTGCCGAATCCGCCGATGCCGCGCAGGGTGGATGACAGGTGCTCCGGTGAATCCACTTGATGCCAGGCGGCGCGGGTAACTGGAGCGATGACCATTTGGGCAATGCGCATGCCGCGCGTTACAGTAAATGGTTCAGAGCCTAGATTAATCATGATAATTTTCAGTTCTCCGCGATAATCCGCGTCGATGGTGCCGGGGGAATTGGGCAACGTGATTCCGTTTTTCAACGCCAATCCGGAGCGCGGTCGAATTTGGGCTTCATGGCCATCCGGAATCGCCATGACAAAACCGCAGGGTATCAAAACACGCTGCATGGGAGCAATAATCACCGGCTCAACGACTGCCGCCTGCAAATCCATGCCCGCACTGTGCAGCGTTTGATAGGATGGGTTATCCAGCCCTCGGCCGTGGGGCAGCCAGGCGATTTGAATGGTTATATGATCGTGCACGTGCCAACTCCAGTTATTTACTTAGAAGAAATGTTATTCCAGCAACGCTGCCCAGCGGGAAAATATTTCCCCGCCCAGGCGTTCCAGGGATGCGCCATACCGAGGCCACTGGTTTAGAATATCCTGTCCTGAAATCCCCGCCTGACTTAACTCAAGGTGGAATTCCTGAACCATGCGGTCAATCTGGGGATAGGTCAGTTCCAAATGACACAGCAGGCCGTATACATTTTTTCCATATCGAAACGCCTGAAGAGCCGTTAAATCTGAGCGTAACAGCGGAACAGCTCCGTCGGGCAGATCAAAAATATCGCCGTGCCAGTGCATCGCCATAAAACTATCCGGCAACGCATCAAACACTACATCGCCTCGGCCACCAGGCAATTTTGCAACTTCATGCCAGCCAATTTCTTTGCGCGGTCCTGGAAACACTTTGGCTCCCAACGCCGCCGCCAATAACTGGCTGCCCAGGCACACGCCCAGAATCGGCTTGTTCTGTTCCAGTGCCAGGGTGATAAGTTGCAGTTCATGCTGGATGAATTCATATTTCGCGTGCTCGTAGACGCTCATGGGGCCACCCATGATAATCAGGCCCGCAAAGTCGGCAGGATCATCGGGAATGCTTTCATCGGCAAATATTCTCACGGTGACGCAAGCACGCTTCTCTCGCTCCAAAGCTGCGGCGATATTTCCCGCGTGTTCACTATCCGCGTGTTGAAGAATCAGAATATTTCTGTTCACAGCAGTCCCAGTTCCTGTTACCGTGCCGCAACAGCCGCCGGCTCCTGGGTGCGTTGCGCAGCCGCCACATTGCACTCAAGGTGCGGCAACGGATAGTGCCGGGTGAAGTCGGAAACTTCACCGCGGATGCGGGCCAGAGTTTTTTCATCACCGCTGCTGGATGCTGCGCGATCAAACCATTCGGCGACTTTTTTCATCTCCGGTTCCTTGAGGCCGCGGGTGGTTAACGCGGGCGTGCCTACGCGAATACCCGAAGTTTCCATGGCTTTGCGGGTATCAAATGGAACCATATTCTTATTGACAATAATGCCCGCCGCCTGCAGCCATTGTTCAACGGCCGCTCCGGTAAGATTGGCATCTTTGGTGCGCAGATCAATGAGCATGAGGTGATTATCTGTACCGCCGGAAACCAGGCGATAACCGCGACGCATTAATTCCTCAGCCAGCACCTGCGCATTTTTAATAATCTGCCGACAGTAGGTTGTGAATTCCGGTTTAAGCGCCTCACCAAAGGCCACCGCCTTGGCCGCGATAATGTGCATCAGGGGGCCGCCCTGCAAGCCGGGAAACACGGCTGAGTCGATTTTTTTAGCCCAGTCCGCCTTGCACAGGGTCATGCCGGCGCGCGGGCCGCGCAGCGTTTTGTGCGTGGTCGTGGTAACAAAATCCGCATGAGGCACCGGGGATGGATGCAGGCCCGTGGCCACAAGCCCCGCAAAGTGCGCCATATCTGCCATCTGCAGAGCACCAACTTCAGCGGCAATTTCCGCAAAGGCCGCAAAATCCCACGCACGGGGATACGCGCTGGCACCGGTGATTATCAATTTCGGCTTATGTTCCAGAGCCAGATGGCGCACGAGCGCCATATCGATGCGTTCAGTTTTGGGGTCCAGTGTGTAATGCACCGCTTTGAACCATTTTCCGGAAAGATTCACCGACTTGCCATGCGTAAGGTGCCCGCCATGATCCAGATGCAAACCCAGAATCGTATCGCCCGGGGTCAGGGCCGCCAGGAATACCGCCTGATTGGCCTGCGAGCCGGAGTGGGGCTGCACGTTGGCGTGATCACAACCAAAAAGCTGTTTAGCGCGATCCCGCGCAAGATTCTCAACCACATCCACATACTGGCAGCCGCCATAATAGCGTTTGCCGGGATACCCCTCGGCGTATTTATTGGTTAGGGGTGTGGCGGCGGCGGCCATGACTGCGGCGGAAACGTGATTCTCACTGGCGATAAGTTCCAGCGTGGATTCCTGCCTGCCCTGTTCATCACCAATAGCCTGCCAAAGTTCGGGGTCCTGATTTGCGATTGGATTCATCTGGCTTACCTCAATTCCATCATCCGTGCATTCGTTGCACGTGAAGAGGGAATTATAGCCGCAGAATGGCTTGGACGCGAAAGGGTTTAATTAGAAATTTACCGCCGCACCAACCATCACGGTCTGGGCGAATTGTTTTTTATCGCCCATTTGCATTTCGTAATTAGCAAAAACGGTTACATCGTGACACACGCTGCCATTAACACCGAGTCCCATCAGTGCCGAATCGCGTGAAGGCGAACCGGTCTGATAGACAAATGAACCGCCGCCCAGACCATTGATGCTGGAGGTGATCGCCCGGCCCGAATTCAAAAATTCATGCTGCCAATAGGCATTGAGGCTTACATTAAGTGTCGGCCGGGTCAGGGCAGTGTTGTCCCTGAAATAGCGCGTTGACAGCACGGTATACTGGCCCTGAAAACCAATGAGACTGCGCAGCGAATCAACATGCTGTTGCCCCACGGTGAGAGCAAACGGACTGCCGGTTTCACTAAAACCGGCGATGTCGGCGTGGGTATAACCTACCCCGCCGGCCGGGCCGATTTTCAAATGGGAAGTCACCGGGAAGAGGTATCCACCCAGCGTGGCGGCATCATACTGATTACCGGCAGGTTCGCCGGTAGCGGTGGCCGCCGAGTTTGGAACACTGATATTGCGGTCAATTTTGTAATCGTTATACGTGTACGCCACCATGGCGTCAGCGAAAATATTTTTCTGATTGTAACCGACGAAAACGCCCGGGCTGTAGCTTTCGGTGCTTTGCCGGGAACCGGCCGAATCCAACGTTGTGCCAGTGTACATCCAATTGAACATGCCACCGATCAGCAGATATTTGTTGAGTCGGTAATCCACACCTGTTAATACGCCGCCGCTTTCAAGGTGCTGGGCGGACTGCGTATGGCTGGTTTGTGGCAGACGGTCTAATACCAATTCACCGGCCGCAAAACCGGACCATTTTCCAGAAGTATGCCGCGAAGAACCCATATCCGAATTATTCATGGCGTCGAGATAATTCGTCGAATCAGCGGCCATCTGGCCCGTCGAATTCATAGCCGATTCCAGTGACTGCGCAAAGGGGTCCTGCTGGCTGGTCTGTAAAAGCGATAAACCGCTCATATTAAAACCGGGATTGGCAAAGCTGCTGGAAATTTCTGAAAACACCTGCTGGCTGGCAAAGACACTGTTTTGGATGGATGCGTTGGCCAACCCGCTGTAAATCGCCGGCGTCATTTCACCCAGCACTTCCGCCACCCCTGCGGAAGAAAGTGAACTGATGGAAATAAGCAAATTTTTCGTGGCCGCTGGAATACTTTGATTCGTGGGACTGAAATGAGCATCCAGATATTGCCCGACGGCCTGCTGACTGGCATTTTTCGCATCCGGACCAAAAAGCGTCTGCACGGTTACCGTTACGCCGGTGGAGGTCGTGGATTCATAGAAATCGGCGGGCGAAGCGCTTCGCAACTCGCCGACGGTAATTTTATTAAAGCCGGTGCCGTAGGTTACGCCGCCGGTTTCCATCGGTGTTGCGCCCGAAGCCGTCGGCGATGAACCACCGGATGCGTTAAAAGCGGTTGGGGTAGCACCGGACGTTACAATCGTCAGGGTGTCAAAATCATGCAGCTGGCCAAAGTTTAGCAAATTAGCTGAATTGACCACAAGAATGTTGGCCGTTCCATTTAAGCTTGCCACGGCCGTTCCCCCCACCGCCAGTGAATCAACCGTTATAGGTGCGGAACTGGACGAGAACGCCACAAGATTTAAGGTGGAATTGGCATCCTGGCTGTAGCCCTTTACGTTGATCGTTTCCGGATTGGCAGCAGTGATACCACTGGAGAAAGCATCATGATATGTCGATGATTCCAACGTCGGAGCGGCGGAAGGTGTCCCGGCAAGGGTAACAATTCCACTGGCCAAAGCAGATGGGGCACCAGCCACCAGTGTGCCGGCGAAAACATTCGTGCCGCCGGTATACGTGTTGGTGCCGGTCAAAACTTCAGTGCCGGCTCCAATTTTATTGACTATTCCCCCCGTGCCGGCGGTAATTCCCCCATCTTGAATAACGCCCCCAAATGAATCGGTTCCCACGACATCAAGCGTCAGGGCCTGAGACCCAAGCGCGACGGTGCCGGCGGTGCCGCTGAGGCCGGATAAAGTCGTGCCACCCGTGGTTTGGGAAATATCAAGCGTGGCACCGGTTGCAATCGTTACGCCACTGGAAGTAGCGATGCTGCCGGTGCCGGTAAGAGCCAGCGTTCCGCTGCTAACAGTGGTAGCGCCCGTGTACGTGTTGGCCCCGGAAAGTATCAGCGTGCCACTGGGTTGATTCATCACCAACGCCAGCTTATTCAGCAGATTTCCGGAAATTGTGCTGCTGACACCCGCTGCGGTGCCACTGCCGAATGTCAAGGTGATACCACCCGTGGAACCACCGTCAATATTACCGGCGATGGTGGAACCGGCCGGCGTTGCCATGAAAGCGGGATCAATTGTCAATGTCGCGGCGGACGCGCTGGTATTGGTAATCACAGTACCAGTGGCGGTAATAGTGAGCTGACCGACCGTAAAACTTCCGCCATTGAGATCAGCGGGCAGGTTCGCGGTCGCGGCAATCGCGGCGTCGTAAATGGATCCAGTGGGCGTGCCATTATTGGGAATCCCCGCCGACCAGTTAGTCGAATCATTCCAAAAACTGTCGGTGGTGCTGCCGCCGGACCAATTTGTGGCGATATCCGCAGCTTGTAAATTGCCGCAGGAATAGCCTCCGGCCATCGCTGCCGCCAGCAGAAGTACACTTGCCGTTTTTCGGCCTGTTGTCTTGCGTGCAAAATCAACAGGACGGAATTTAGAATGCCGAACCATAAGAGGTACCTCCACGAAAATCGCCTTAACGTGCCGGGAAAAGAGCTATAAAGGGAAAGCCGCTCCTTCCACTGCAACGGCTTATAACTCCAATCAGGCATAATAGTCAATTTGCCGGGGCTGTTCTGGGCATTTTTTTGAATAGAAACGGGGGGTTAATTGGGGCCAGGGTAGCGCTTAGCGTCCATGGTTTGTAACGCAGGCATCTTGCCTGCATCCCCGGCAGGCGGGACGCCTGCGTTACAGGCGTGTCCGCGAATCATAGGCAATGAATAAAAGCGCGGCCATTTTATATCGACAAGCATGGGTGCGCCCGGTTATAATAGTAAGCGATCCTGAAGCTTCGTGGCTGTAAAAAGTGCCTTCGCGGCCTGCGGCATATTGAGGAGTTCACCGATGA
>JAKBCC010000084.1 GCA_021808105.1 Planctomycetota bacterium | reverse complement strand
CGCCAAATTGATTAGAGCGCTTAAATCAAGTTGTATAAAACCGAGATAGTTTGTCGTTGTCCCTTTTTGCGTAACAGCATACTTAAAGATTTCGTTATTCTTCGGGCCGGCGTTGCCCAAGGGATACGGCAGCGTTGCGGAGTTTATGCCCAAGCCATGGACTGTGCTGGTTAACGATTCTCCATATAAATCCGCGGATGTTATCTGAGCGGCTTTGGTGCCGATTTTCCGGGATTCGTAGCCTGTGGCAGAGACGGCCAAATTTGGATTTCCCGGTAGCGCGGGGCCAGAGGTAATTTCACCGAGATAAGATTCGGAATACGGCAGCGCACCGGTAGCGGCGGAGAAATTCCATGAAATAGTTGTGGAAGCTTGTGCCGTGGAAGCAACGGAAGCTCCGATGATTAAAGCCACGGCGTAGATGGTACGGACTGAAATTAGTCTTTGCCGCGAAACATTGCTGCGCGCGGGAAAAATGAAGGCTGGTTGATGTCCGGACACGTCCATTGTCCTTTCCACGGGATTTCATCCTTGCTGAAAAGTCCACACGTCAAAATGCGGCCTTTTCAGAAACCCGTTTGGTTAATCCATTCCTGGATAAACATTCAGTTGCAACCCGTAACCTGCCATAAAAGTACCGAAAACAATCGGGATATGCAAGCCAACCGGAAAGCAACGCGCCCAATATGCACGGGAATATGTCCGCCCCACGCAACCGTGCAGATAACCTTCACAAAGCCGCCGGTTCTGCCGGCGGTGGAACGCACCTTAAACGCACCCCGCCGCCGCAGCACCAAACGGTGCGATACGTTCCTGATTTGGAATTATTTCGTCCCGCCGTATCCTCACTGGAGCGATGCCCGATGATACTTGGCGGCGGGGCGCATGATCGAATTCCGGAAAAGCCGCCTTTTCGCAACATTGCACGTTTTAGCGCGTTGGTATTACAGGTTTTGGTGTTTCGCGAGTGCGGCTGCGGCAAATGAGCTATATTAAGTCTATTAAACGGATCTTTTCATTACCCTTGGCATTTTTTCCTGCGGCGGCCTTTGGCTTGATGGTTCTGGCATTCAGCCTTGCTCCACACCGCGCGACCGCCGGCATGTTTCCGCCCCTGCCTGCAGCCAAACCATTCATTAACTTTGATGGCAAAGGTTTTATCATTCATGGCAAACGTGTTTTCGTTGCCTCCGGCAGCTTGCAGTATGAGCGCGTGCCGCGGGCGCTGTGGGCCAACCGCCTGCTGAAAATGAAACGGGCCGGTTTTAATTGTGTGGAAACGTATGTCTACTGGAACTTCCAGGAGCCGCGCAAGGGGCAGTTTGATTTTAAGGGACGGCATAATCTGCAGGCGTTTTTAACGCTGGTAAAAAAGATGGGGTTTTACGCCATATTACGGGTGGGGCCGTATGATTGCGGCGAGTGGGACAGCGGCGGCCTTCCCGTGTGGCTGCGTTTTATCCCCGGTTTGGCCATCCGCGAATATAACAAGCCTTTTATTAAGCAACTGGGAAAATATTTCGATAAATTGCTGCCGATTGTCGCGTCCAATCAAATTAATCATGGTGGACCGGTGATCATGATGCAGTTGGAAAATGAGGATCGGCAGGGCTGGGGTGCGGTATTGCCAAATAAATATTACAAATTCATGTACAACAAAGCCCGACAACTGGGCATGGAAGTGCCGATGTTTTTCAGCGGCATGCATCATGGTTTCAGCCCCGCCGGCGTTGGTCCATGGAGCAGCAAAACCCGCATCTCACCCTGGTTCACCACCGAAATGTGGACTGGCTGGTTCACACAGTATGGCACCGCTCCGCAGGCCACGGGCGGCTGGTTCGGCCCCGCCAAGCTGACGGATGTATCGATGTGGCGGGTTATTGCCTACGGCGGCAACGGCTATAACGCCTACATGGCGGTGGGGGGCACAAGTTTTTCCCACTGGAACTGCTCAACGGTGCGTGCCAGTTACGATTTTGGCGCTCCGGTCGGGCAGGGCGGCGACCTGCGGCCATTGTATTACACTTATAAAGCCGCCAATTATTTCGCCCGAACTTTTCAGCGCATTTTAGAAGACAGCGACAACGCCACCGCCCAATACCGCAGCTTTGCTCCCCACGCCGCCGTCTATGCCCGTAAAAGCCCGTTTGGAACGCTGCTTTTTCTCAGCAATTTTAATAACGCCCCGCTGCAAACCACGCCACGCGGCGGCGTACCGCTGACCGTCAAACCCGATGGAATCGTGCCTATTGTATTAAATTACCCGCTTAATAAATCCCTAACCATTCGCCGCCTGTATGGCCGCACACTGGGCTTTTTGCGGCAAGGTTCCACCACCACACTGGTCATGTTTGGCCCTGCCGGCTCACAGGGAATGTTACAAATTACGACTGCTGCGCCGGTGCAAGGGCCTGATGCGGGCGCATTTCACAAAGCTGCCGGCAAACCCCATACGCTGTCCTTAAAGATGCAATACGCTGCAGGGCCGCCAAAAGTTTATACCGTGACAACCCATGGCCAAACCCTGCGGATTCTCGCGGAAAATCGGTCGGCTGCGCGGCGCACCTGGTTTATCAAGCGCGGGAAAATGTCATGGGTGGTGTACGGCCCGCAATATGTTGGCGCTATAACGCACGCTGTGAATGGCTTTACCATGCAGATCAGAAATCGGCCCGGCAGTCGGATCAACTTCGCTTTAGCTTTTGGCCCATCTGCCACTCCCATTGCTTTCACAAGTTCTCCCGTATTGAAAGCCGATCAATTTGCAAAGGCACCCATTCCGGCATTGCAGGGCTGGCAAATGCGGATCGCTACCGCCCCCGCACAGATCAACTTTGATGATAAAAAATGGCTCCGCGTGCGCCGGCCCAAGCCCATGGGCGCGGATGATTACCCCGGTGCCTATGAATGGTATCGCACGCGAATTATCGCGCCATCTACGGGACGATTCATCATGACGATGAACGGCGTAAAAAGTTACGGCGAATTTTTTGTTAATGGCAAGCTGGTGCAAACCGGCGCGCCGCGGATGCTTAATGTCCATCTCCATCAGGGTGCCAATACACTGGCCATTTTTACCATTGACGAGGGCCGCCCTAAAAACTGGGGCTGGATCGGTCCCTACAACAAAGTTAATGCCCGCGGCTTATGGGGTAATTTGCATCTAAATTTGCCGCACGTGGCCAATCTGAAAATAAACTCCTGGTCTATTGCCGCGCTTCAAGGAAACTATGCACAAGGACTCTCCGCAATCAGTACCGGCAAATTTAAGCCAGCATGGAAAACGATAACCGTCCCGCATGGCCAAATAGCCTGTCCATCCGGAACCCAGGCGATTCGGATGATATTTGCTGCCGTCTCCGCCAAGCGACTGATTCTGGACCTGCAGCATCTGCCGGTAAATTCCGCAGTTTTCCTGAACGGTCACCGCGTGACATTACTGGCCCCAAAGAACGGTTTATTGCACATCATGCTGGGTGCCGGCTGGAAGAGTACCAGCGTTAATACGCTGGAGATACTGACTGAAAATCCTGCGGCTAAAGTGATCAAGCTTGGTCCTATGTCGATAAGTCAATGGGATCAAACTCCGGCGTTGCCGCAGGGGGGACTAATAGAAAATTGGCGTATGCACGGCGGAATCGGTCCGGTTGACCCGGCCAACGGATGGAACCCACTGACCACGGCTCCCGGAGTGCCGACATTTTATCGCACAACCTTTAACTATCAGCCCAACCAAGGTGCCCTGCATCTGGTGCTACGCGCTGCCTGGGCGCAGCTTGGTGGCGGCTATATGTGGATCAACGGCCACAATCTGGGTCGCTATCCTGATCCGGTTATGCCCCTGGGGTTGTATATACCTTCATGCTGGCTGAAACGCGGCGGCAATTCATTGATTATTTTTGATGAGCGGGGAAATTCACCGGCCGGGGTCCATCTGGTTATCGATCAGTCCGCCTGTCGAAGACTTGCAACTTTGCACAGTTCCCCGTGACAATGGTAAGCTGTCCGTCGAAAGATCAACCGAAACCCCTTATGTTTGCACGGGGCGATCTTGGGACCTTATGGGGAGTCCTCATCTTGCTGACGCCTGACAGCCCTCGTTCTATTTTTATGTGGCAGCATTGCCGCCGCAGATTTACCGGGGCTGCGGCGGTGATGATCTCGGCGCTGCTGGCTCTGATGGCTGTGGTCATTCTGTCGCCGCCTGCAGCGGCGTTTGGCCCCGAAGATGTGGGAATGTTTCCGCCCACCGCCGCCGCTAAATCCTCTATTAATTTTGATGGCAAAGGATTTATCATCCGTGGCAAGCGCGTATTTATTGCCTCGGGCAGCCTGCATTACGCCCGTGTTCCGCGAGCCCTGTGGGCCGGCCGGTTGTTAAAGATGAAACGTGCGGGCTTTAATACCGTTGAAACGTATGTCTTCTGGAGCTATCAGGAGCCGCAGAAGGGACAATTTAATTTTAAGGGTCGCCATAATCTGGCGGCATTTCTCAAGCTGGTGCACCAACTGGACATGTACGCCATCCTCCGCATCGGGCCATATTGTGATGGCGAATGGAGTCAGGGCGGCTGGCCGGTATGGCTGCGCTTTATTCCCGGTCTTGCCGTGCGGGAAGGCGATAAGCCGTTTCTTAACGCCGTCAATGGATATTTTAATAAACTCCTGCCGATTGTCGCCGCGGGCCAGATCAACCATGGCGGCCCGGTCATCATGGTTCAATTGGAAAATGAAGATTCGCAGGGCTGGGGCAATGTAATTCCCAACGCTTATTACAAATTTCTCTACACCAAATCCCGTGCCATGGGGCTTGATGTACCGATGTTTTTCAGCGGCATGCATCATGGCACCAATGCCGCCGGGGCCGGCCCGTGGAGCACCCGGAATCGCACATGCCCCTGGCTTACGACCGAAATGCACACCGGATGGTTTAATTTGTATCGTACGCGTCCGCCCTGGCTTAGCCACCTGATCCATCAAGCCGTATGGCAGGTCATTGCCTATGGCGGAAATGGCTACGATGCCTATCTGGCGGTCGGCGGCACCACACCCTCTTATTTCGTTAATGGGCCGGTCGGTCCCAGTTATGATTTTTGCGCACCGGTTGGTCAGGCCGGCGATTTGCGACCTCTTTATTACATCTATAAAACTGCCAATTATTTCGCGCGAAGTTTCCAGCGGATTCTTGAAACCAGCGTCAATGTGCGACACGTCGCGTTTAGAGCGGCTAACGGCGTGCGTGTGTTTGAGCGAAAAAGCGCCAACGGCAATATCCTTTTCTTTCAAAATCTCTTCTACCTGCCCCAGCGCGTGGTGATGCCGGGCCATTGCACACAAACCATCGCGGGCGGCCATCTCTTTGTGGAAATTTCAAACTTTGCCATCAATAAAATCTTTACTCTGAAGCTAAGTTGTGCCCGGATCTTTGGAATTTTCAAACAAGGTCCCACGACCGTGATGGTAGCCTACGGCCCGCCCGGTTCTAACGTGCTGTTTCACCTTCACGTCAACGCCCGGATCACGGCCAAATCGCCCGCATTTTCCCAGCCTGTGATGTCGCATCTGGTGCTGCGCGTAAAAGTGCCGGCGCACGGAGCCAATATTTACTCCGTTAAAACGCCTGAAAATACTCTGCGTATTTTCGTGGAAAGCCGCCACGCCATGCACCATACCTGGTACGTGAATATAAGCGGCCACCCGGCGCTGGTTTGTGGGCCGGATTACGTGGGTTCCACTTCCGAAGTCCATGGAAAAATTCTTCTTGATACACAAACCCCGCTAAGGGGGAAAGTCCATGCGGCCAGCGTCTATTTTGGTGATTCATCACGGGCTATAACGGTTTCTCCCGCCGCCAACGCCGCCTTACCTCCGCCGAACGTCACGCCGCCGGCCTTAGGTTCCTGGCAGTTTCAATTAGCCGATGCGCCCGCGATGCCGCATTACAATGACAAATCCTGGATATCCGCTGTTAATCCGGTGCAAATGGGAGTAGGCGATTATCCGGGCCTGCATGAATGGTATCGTGCGAAGATCACGACCACCCATGGCGGAAAGTACCGTCTGTTATTTTCCCACCTGCGTAACAGCGCGGACGTATTTATCAACGGTCAGTTGGTGGCGGCAGGTTCACAGAAGTTAATTCCTGTGCAATTAGCCGCCGGGGTCAATACTCTGGCGGTGCTGGCGATTTCAGAGGGACGGCCTAAATTATGGACATATATTGGTCCCTATAATTCGGTCGCATCCATGGGAATCTGGGGGCACGTTCTGCTTATTCGTCCAGGCTCCAAAGCCGGGCCGATGCGCGTGGCGCATTGGCGCATGCGCGGTGGCATCGGGCAGGATCACCTGTCAGGGCGATGGAAGAAATTATCCCATTTGCCCGATGTTCCGGCTTTTTATCGTACCAGTTTTATTTGCCATCCCGGAACCGCTGGTTTCCGCCTGGTCCTGCGGGTAGCCTGGGGAGACTTGGATGGCGGATACATGTGGATCAACGGCCACAACCTGGGACGGTATCCCGATCCATATATGCCCATGGGTTTATATATCCCCTCCTGCTGGCTCAAAGCCGGAAAAAACACGCTTATGATTTTCGATCAACTCGGACGCAGCCCACACTCCGTTCATCTGGTCATCGAACATGCCGCCAGCCGACGCTACACCACGCTGGGAACCATGGCACGCTCGCCGGCGGCACGGGCTGTACCATTCGTGCCGGCGTCCCTGCATCGCGCCAGCAAATCACATTCCGCGGCCAACTCAACGCTTCCGCATTGAGCTAATAATCTATCGCTGTTTACCGCATAAAGAGACAATTCATCACATGATAAACACAACTGATAAATAAACGCCCGGGAAATGTCGCACGCTTAAGACCTGTAAAAGCGTTGATGATCTTGCGGATGCCGGAGGAGGGAATCGAACCCACACTCTCTTGCGAGAACCGGATTTTGAGTCCGGCGCGTCTGCCAGTTCCGCCACTCCGGCGATTCAATGAGGGGAATTATACGCGAATACTCGGGCCGTGAAAAGTGATTGCCACGCCCCGTCGCGACGGGGGGGTGTCTAATCGGATTTGACGTACAGCCGGTAAGTGTATATGCTTGAGCATATATGATGAAGGTAAAGAAATCTTCTGTGGCGGCGGGATCGGCGGATCGGATGTTCCGGGCGTTCTCGGATCGTACGCGATTACGCATCCTGCATCTGCTTCTGAACGGCGAATTGTGCGTGTGTGATATTGTCCGCGTGCTGGAAATATCGCAACCGAAAATATCCCGGCATCTGGCCTACCTGCGAAAATCCGGACTGGTGCAGGCCCGCAAAGACGGCCTGTGGATGCACTATAAACTTGTCCTCGCCGATGATGATTTTCATCAGAGTTTAATGAACTGCCTCCGGCACTGCTTCAAGGCGGTTCCGGAATTGCAGCGCGACCACAGGCGGTTGGGCCGCGAAACCTGCGGCCCGCAATGTTGCCCATAATGTATTTCCGGCTTTTTTATTTGGCTGTTATATCGGTGTAAGCATATATGAATCAAAAACTGAAAATTTTATTTCTCTGCACCGGCAACTCGTGCCGTAGTCAGATGGCCGAGGGCTGGGCGCGGCATTTGAAAAGTGATGTTATTGACGCTTATTCGGCAGGGATTCAAACCCATGGCCTGAATCCCAACGCCGTGAAAGTAATGGCCGAGGCGGGCGTGGACATCAGCGGGCAAACATCCAAAAACGTCAATGATCTTATGGACGTGCCGTTTGACGCAGTGGTTACCGTCTGCGGTCATGCCAATGAAACTTGCCCGGCATGGCTGGGGAAAAAGACACGCATCGTGCATGTCGGGTTTGATGATCCCCCAAAACTGGCCAAAACGGCGAAGAGCGGGGAAGAAGCATTGGGCCACTATCGGCGTGTGCGCGATGAAATCAGAGCCTTTATCGAAACGCTTCCGCAAGCGCTGGCCGCGGAGGTCAGGCCATGAACGAGTCATTATCGCGCAAACTTAATTATCTGGATCGGTATCTTACCCTCTGGATATTTTCCGCCATGGCCATGGGGGTGGCCCTGGGATATCTCATTCCGGCCACCGCGCAGTTTATCAACCAGTTCCAGGTTGGCACAACCAATATTCCCATTGCCATCGGACTGATTCTCATGATGTATCCGCCGCTGGCAAAGGTACGCTATGAGCGGCTGGGAAAGGTGTTTCGCGATTTCAAGGTGCTGGGACTTTCTCTGGCACTGAACTGGATCATCGGGCCGGCGCTGATGTTTGTTCTGGCCATTGCATTTTTGCACGGGTATCCGGAACTGATGGCCGGCCTGATTCTGGTGGGCCTGGCCCGGTGCATCGCCATGGTGATTGTCTGGAATGATCTGGCCCAAGGTGATGCGGAATATGCCGCCGGACTTGTCGCATTCAACAGCATCTTTCAGATTCTGTTTTACAGCCTATACGCCTGGGTGTTTATAACGGTGCTTCCACCGATGCTGGGATTTAAGGGTAGCGCGGTGGCGGTGACGATTACGCAAATTGCCGAAAGTGTGGGAATTTATCTGGGTATTCCGTTTGCGGCAGGATTATTGACAAGACTGGTGCTGTTACGGCTGGCGGGGCGGCAATGGTATGAGCAGAAATTTATTCCGCGCATCAGCCCGATGACCTTGATCGCGTTGCTGTTTACCATTCTGGTCATGTTCAGCCTCAAAGGGCGGCTGATAGTACAGATTCCAATGAACGTGGTGCGCGTGGCGATTCCACTGGCCATTTATTTTGTCATCATGTTTCTGGTAAGCTTCTGGATGGGAAAAAAGAGCGGTGCGGATTATTCCAAAACCACAACCATCGCTTTAACCAGTGCCAGTAATAATTTTGAACTGGCCATTGCCGTGGCGGTGGGAGTATTTGGTATAAACTCAGGGGCGGCATTTGCCGCAGTTATTGGTCCGCTGGTGGAAGTACCGGTCATGATTGGCCTGGTGAAGGTGGCCTTATATTTTCAACGCCGATATTTTAAGGACGCAGTATCAGCCGGTTCATTCATTGACAAAAACGCAGCTTGTCCAGCGGTTAATGGTTCCGTTAAAAAATTACAACAGGAGTCACACCATGTCACAACCCATTCTTGATGAAGTGCGAACGCGCTATGGAGCGGTCGCGGAATCCAGTCTTTCCAGTTCCGATGCCGGGATCAAGGCTGTCGCGGAAGCCTTCGGTTATTCAGCGGCAGAATTGGCGGCCATACCGGCCCAAGCCAACATGGGGCTTTCCTGTGGCAATCCCACCGCCATGGGGGCTTTACGTCCGGGTGAAACCGTGGTTGACTTGGGTTGCGGTGGAGGCTTGGATGTATTTTTAGCGGCGGCAAAAGTGGGTCCCGTAGGCAAAGCCATTGGTATTGATATGACGCCCAGCATGATTGAACGCGCCAGGAAAAATGCCGCCCATGGCCCGGATGGCACGCCCTACACCAACATTGAATTTATCCTTGCCACAATTGATCAAACTACACTACCCACGGGAATCGCCGACTGCGTGATTTCCAACTGCGTCATAAACCTGGCACCGGATAAATCCGCCGTCATGCGGGAAATGTTCCGCATTCTCAAACCCGGTGGGCGGCTTGCAGTCAGCGATATTGCATTAAAAGAGGTACTGCCAGCCGAGCTTGCCAATAATATCGGTGCGTATGTGGGCTGTATTGCCGGAGCGGTTCTGATTGAGGAATATCGCCGCCTGCTGGTGGACGCGGGCTTTTCCAGTGTCGCGGTTGTTGACAGTCAAACCGATCTCAACGCCTATGCCCAGGCGGACGGACAATCCGGTTGCTGCTCCGCCCCTATGAGTACCAGCGAAGGTACGCCGCCCGCGAACCAAAGCAGCTCGCGATTAAATGTTGTATCCGCCAACTGTTGTGAATCCACCGCGCCCGTCAAAGCCCTGCATACGGACATCGCGGAAGTATTGCGACAATATGATGTCAATAAGTACGCAGCGAGTGTGAAGGTGTTTGCGATAAAGCCGGGATGATCACGGCTTTTTTCATCCACGCAACTGGTGGGGCAACCCCGCCGCGACTTGGCTTCTATAACATTTGC
The DNA here is from genome assembly GCA_021808105.1 of Planctomycetota bacterium. Taxonomy (GTDB): domain Bacteria; phylum Planctomycetota; class Phycisphaerae; order WQYP01; family WQYP01; genus JAMDCX01. The sequence continues at coordinate 6,907 of JAKBCC010000084.1, read as the reverse complement.
CGGACGGCGGCCCCGCCGCAACGATACGGACGTCAGCGCCGAGGCCGGGCCCACTGTCACCTCGCGGAGTTCAGCCTGATACAGCGCATCCGGCCGCACCCATTCGTTTATGCAATAGACTTAACGGTTTAACCTGTCCGATTCACACCACTCAGTTTTACTGAGAATTCGGACCTGGTGGGATGCGGAAATGCCCCAGCGGCCTTTTCTCGGCCCGCTTTTCCTGCACCCGGTACGGGAAAATAACTGCGAATTATCTGGGTTTCCAGTGGGAAAAAGGGGGCGTTTCCACGTAGTGGTAATAGAAAATATTAGCGTCAATACAGCAAGCTGCGCCATCCGGCAGGTCCAATGGCATGGTGCGGCTCCATCAGCTTCCGCAGGAATGAAATTCCGGAGACATCGCTATCTCCCGCGCCAAAGATGGGCTAATGCGGATCCGTCTGCCACGTCGCCGCCCCATGGCTTTGGCGCGCCGGAGGGGTGCCGCTATTGGCTCGATCGTGAGCCGAACCCGCTCATGGTCAACCAAGGTTGGGCGCTGCGCGGGAACGAATACGCCGTTCTCGAACGTCGCATCTATGGTGGTCACGGGCATGGCATTAATCCTTCGCAACATATCGGATCATTTTACTCCAAATCCACGCTAGATTCCAGTACTCTGTCAACAAAACGTACGGATGTGTAAACAATGTGAAGTGGGCCGTTGATAATGAACAGAAAATTGCAATTCGCCCTACTGGACGTTCCAATTTCCGGTTAGTCGTGATCCTGCGGCGGGGTGGTTCGGAGGGCTTGCTGGGTCTGTTGCATCCGTGAAACCATTTCCTGTGCACTTTCAAGCCAGCGGATTTTTTGTTCCAGTGACAGGGCGGCCAAACGTTTCATTTGGGCTAGCTCATGGCCTTGCCAGCCGGATTCCCAGTTGGCAATAGTCAAGTCTGCTTTTTTTTCACTGTCCTGGCTCATGGTAGCTCACTATGCAATTCGCGTAATTTTTGAATATCCAGCAGATCCTTGGGGCGGCCCGCCATGGCCTTTAGTTTCAGTAAATCAGACAGCGAGCAGATGGGTGCCGGTACCCCGGCGGCAATTTCAACTTGCTTGGCACTTTGGAGGGCTTGGCGAATTCCCAGGGGGTCTTCGACGAATATATCAATTTCTGTGCCCGGATGGCTGTCACTGAAGAGCGAAAATACGGTTAGGGCCTTTTCGCGCGCCCAAAGTTGTCGTTTCGCCGAATCTGCCAGATCCTCAATTGGGACTGGCGCACGGGGTTTATAGCCCATAGCCTTGAACACGTGGATGGCATTTTTTACATTTGCACTTTCCAAGCCGATTAATAAATCAACATCGGCGGTGAATCTTACATAGCCATGCGCCACCACCGCTAAGCCGCCCACGACAAGGTACTCTACCGCCGCAGCATTTAGATTCCGGATAACCGTCGTTACACTTTCGTAATGCAATGTGCCGTACCTTTTACTATTTCACTTCAATCATTCTACCAATTGCAATGCGGCATGGACATGCGGCATGGAAATATCATGATCGTTCAAGTCAGCATTGCCAGTTGATGCGACAACGCCACGGCGGACGCGAAACACGGCACGGAACGTATCTGCATTTCAGCACGGCGTGGGCTGGGCCGATGGCGCCGGGGGAAAATCTCGTGTGATCAGAGTGCATCTTCATTTGAACTCAACGCTGCCGCATTGAGCTACGGGGGTTGCGGGGCGGCGGGGTGGCGGGCATGTGGCGGGGGACTTTTGAAAATGACTCTGCCAAGCTGGCAGAAATAATTTTTTGACAGGGCCGGTATTGCAAGATACCGGGCTGGACGGTCGGAGGAATCGGCGCTTATAAATGCCGTAATATCAATGGTTTATGGGATATTGGCCAAATTAAACCCGCTGCGGCATGGCGATTGCTTAAGGCCTCTACGGTTACGCCGGCGGCGTCTGGAGGCGGTTGCGGGCACCCCGTAGGGTGCTCTGTGGCTCTTCCATACGCGGAATCAGGCGAAAAGAAAAAGGATGTGTTCAATGGGTAAAGTCATTGGTATTGACCTTGGAACAACCAATTCAGTGGTTGCGGTCATGGAAGGGAATCAGCCCAAGGTGCTGGTCAACGCGCAAGGCTCGCGCCTCACGCCGTCGGTAGTCGGTTTTACAGATAAAGGCGAGCGGCTTGTTGGCCTCCCGGCCAAGCACCAGCAGGTGACCAATCCGCAGAACACCGTCTTTTCAATCAAGCGGTTCATGGGACGCCGCCACGGCGAAGTATCGTCCGAAGAGAAATTGGTTCCCTATAAAGTCATCGGTGGTCCTGATGAACTGGTAAAAGTGGAAGTGCGCGGCAAGACTTATACGCCTCCGGAAATTTCGGCGATGATTCTCCAGGACTTGAAGAAGACCGCGGAAGATTATCTCGGCCAACCGGTCACCGATGCCATCATCACAGTCCCGGCCTATTTTAACGATTCGCAACGTCTGGCCACGAAAGAGGCCGGCGAAATTGCCGGTCTGAACGTCAAACGTGTTCTGCCTGAACCCACCGCAGCCGCTTTGGCCTACGGTATGGATAAGAAGAAGGGCGGAAAAATATTTGTATTCGATTTGGGCGGCGGCACGTTTGACGTGTCGGTGCTGGATGTGGGTGACGGCGTATTTGAAGTGCTGTCAATCAACGGCGATACTCATTTGGGCGGTGATGATTACGACCAGGTGCTGGTGGACCACATCGCGGAAGAATTCCGCAAGCAAAATGGCATTGATCTGCGTAAAGATCCCATGGCTCTGCAACGGCTGAAAGAATCCGCCGAGAAAGCCAAAATTGAACTTTCCAGCAACATGGAAACCACCATTAATCTTCCCTTTATCACCGCTGATGCCAGCGGTCCCAAGCACCTGCAGATGGCCATTAATCGCAGCAAGTTTGAAGCCATTGTCAGCCACCTTACCGAACGCTGTCGCCAGCCGGTGCTCAAGGCTCTGGAAGATGCCAAGCTTGCCGCCAAGGATATTGATGAAGTGCTTCTGGTCGGCGGCTCAACGCGTATGCCTCGTGTGCAGCAGTTGGTCAAGGATATCTTTGGCAAGGAAGGTAATAAGAGCGTCAATCCGGATGAAGCTGTGGCCCTGGGTGCCGCCGTGCAAGGCGGAATTACCACCGGCGAAGTCAAGGATATTCTGGTTCTGGATGTTACGCCGCTGTCTTTGGGTGTTGAAACCTATGGCGGCGTGATGACCGTGCTGATCCCGCGCAATACCACGATTCCCACCAGCAAAGGTGAAACCTTCAGCACCGCGGCGGACAATCAGACCAGCGTTGAAATTCATGTTCTGCAAGGTGAACGTGAGTTCGCGAAAGACAATCGGACACTGGGCAAATTTACGCTCGGCGGAATTCCGCCGGCCCCGCGCGGCGTACCGCAAATTGAGGTGGCGTTTGATATTGATGTCAATGGTATTCTCAATGTGAAAGCCAAGGACAAAGCCACCAGCAAGGAAAGCAAGGTGGAAATCAAGGGCCACAGCGGTTTGTCCAAGGATGAAATCGAACGCATGAAGAAAGAAGCTGAGGCCCACTCCGCCGAGGATAAGGCCCGTCGCGAGCTTGTTGATTTAAAGAATCGCGCCGAAGCTGTCACCCTGCAGGTCGAACGTGAATTGCAGGAGCACGGCAATAAGATCACCCCCCAGGAACGTGGCGATCTGGAATCCGCGGTCAATCAGTTGAAGGACGTCGCGAAACAGGAAGATAAGGCCGCCATTGAAAAAGCCTTGGAAAACCTGAATCGTGCGCGGATGAAGCTCGGTGAAGCGGCCTATAAGGCTGCTTCTGAAGCGGGTGCTGCCGGTGCGGCAGCAGCGGGCGACGGTGCTGCCGGAGCCACAGCAGGGGCAGCGAATGCCGCCGCGGATCAAGGGAAAAAGGCGGACGATGTGATTGATGCGGAATATGAGGTCAAGTAGACTTCAGTGTCATCGCTTCACTGCCGAAAGGCCGTGGCGCAACATTGCCGCTTGAGAAATACAAGGGGCCGAAGACATGTTCTTCGGCCCCTTTTTTTGATCAGTCGATTATCGCGGGCGGTGCGGGGCATCAGCGATACGTTGCACGATGCACGGTACGCGGGTCATAGACCACCATGCAGGCGTCTTCCACATGTCCGCCGCTGTGGCGGCCGATGGCACGGATGTGGTTCTGCCCTTCTTTAAGTTCTGCTACCGGCCAGACAAATACCCCGTTTACGCCTTCCTGTGTACCCAGAGATCGGCCGTTAAGCGACAGCTCCACGCTTTGGCAATTCGCGTAGACTTTCAGAATCGCATGTTTATCCGGCCGGCATTGAAACCGTCGATCGGTGATATAAACAAAGGGCTTTTTGGTCCACTGGGCTTTATAAAAATAGAAGGCGTCCTTGCGGGTTTTACGGTCGCGCGTCACGAGACCTTTATCATTTTTTCCGGGATGATCGCCCTCGTGGCGTGAAGAAGAGGCAAAGTCAAACATGACCCACAAAAATGTGCCCCATAGCCAGGGACGATCTTTAATGGCCGCCCAGGCGTGTTCGTGCAGCAGAGCCTGATATTCTTCGGGATGCCAATAGGCTCCCGGATTGGGTTTCGTGACATGCGATTCGTGCTGGAAAACACTGGCCCCGGCACCATATTCACTCATGCCGATACATCGCCCCGGCGCTTTGGCTTCCACCACTTTGCGAATACTGTCCAGCGTTCCGGGGAAGTCCGTCATTTTCCCGCCGTACCAGCCCGGATAACGGTTAAAGGCGATGATGTCGGTAATATAGCCAATATGGTTGTACTGGGACTGATCATCCGCTGCGGTGGTGGGGCGCGTGGGGTCGAGTTTTTTGGCCTCAGCGTTAATTTTCTTTACCAACTCGTAGCCAAGATTTTCCTGACCGCTATTGCCCAGTTCGTTATACATGCTCCAGAAACAGACGGACGGATGATTGAAATTCTGCTTGATCAGCTCACGCACCTGCTGGAGTTGATTGTTGTCAAATTCTTCATTATGCGCTACACCGTTGACCAGGCCGTCTTCCGTCCAGACCACAATGCCCAGTTTATCCGCAGCATCATACGACGCCTGGGCGTGCTGGTAATGGGCCATGCGCACGCAGGTGGCACCAATTTCATAAATGAGGTCTAAATCCTGGCGATAATCCGCATCGCTTGCGGCTCGCCCCTTGTTCGGCCGGTCCTCATGGGTGCAAACGCCCCGTAACGGATAAGATTTGCCGTTCAGGAAAAAGCCTTTATCGGGATCAATATGAAAAAAGCGAAGCCCCATCGGCTGCGTTACACAATCGGTGCGTTTGTTGCCGTCAAAAATCTCCACCGCCGCCTGATACAGATACGGGTCTTCCCGGCCATTCCAAAGGTGCGGAGCAGGCAGTGTGATATTCTGCACGCATCGGACCGTTTGGCCTGCCGGTACAACGTGTGCGGTCGAAGCAGTTAGTACCACCTTACCGGAATGGTCGGTAATACTGTATCCCACGCCGGCGGTTTTTTCTTCGGAAGATGCATTGTTAAGCAACGTGGTGATTTCCAATTCCGCTTTCGCCGGCGTGATGTTCACCTGTTTGATATAAACGCCGGGACCTCCATCATCCATGGGACTGATACATAAGGCATCCAGCACCAGCAGCCGAACGTGCCGGTACAATCCGCCATCGAGATTAAAATCTCCGTTCAAAGGGGCGATATGATCGTTGTACGCATTGTCCACGCGCACGGCGATGATATTGTTTCCCGTGCGGTTGATACATGCGGTAATATCCACACAAAAGCCGGAGAATAGGCCGATGTGCCGGCCCGCCTGATGGCCGTTGCAGTAGACTTCTGTGGTAATGCCGGCACCTTCAAAATAAAGAAAAACCTGTTTGTCAGCACCACGGGCCGCATGCGGAAGGACCAGTTCCTTGCGATACCAGGCCGGCCCGCGATAAAACGGGGCACCGGTCTGCCCATCTAAACCGTTATAGGTATGCGGCAGTTCAACCGTGGCCCAAGATGCGTCATTTAAATTCGGCTCCTGCGCACCGGGAAAGCCCTGCTTAAGGAATTTCCAAGTCTGATCGATACACATATCTATGCGACTATCCATTGAATCCTTAGTGCGGCCGGTTCCTACGCCGGTATTCGCCGCGTTCATGCCGGCGGCGGTGCAACCCGCTAAAGAGCTGGATGCGACCATGGCTAAAGCGCTGAATAAAATTACATCACGCCGCGATGCCAGAGGCATATCCGATGGGGGTTGTTGCTGCGCCTGAGTCTGTTTTTCAACCGGGACAGAATTTCCTGCCGTGCTTAAAGGATGCTGCATCATGTTTCCGCCTTTCAATGAAGACCAGCTTTGAATAAGCGAATCATAATCAGCGCGACGGATTAGTTCAAAGCGAAGGGGTTGTTTTTATTCACGCCGTATGGGTTTTTCATTGTCCGGGCCTGCGGGCAGGACTTTTGGCGCGGGGTGCCGGAGCCTGGCCTGACCGGATGGGCTGATGGTTGGAACGCGATTCCATCACAATATCTAAATCTTGAAGTCGGATTTTACTGCCCCTATACTAATGGTCAAGGGGGGCCAAGCTGCTAAAACCGCGGATGCCGCGGTATGAAAATAAACTATTCCCCCACGTCGGGGCCGGAGGAATAATGATGAATACCCTGCTGCTGTCACGCATTCAGTTCGGTTTGACGATTTCGTTCCATTACATATTTCCACTCCTGAGCATCGGCCTAAGTGTGATGATGGTGATGATGGAAGGAACGTACCTTGCAACCCGCGATAAGAAGTGGGAGCAAATGACGCGATTCTGGACCGGCATATTTGCTCTGACCTTTGTCCTCGGCGTTGCTACCGGAATTGTCAT
>JAKBCC010000083.1 GCA_021808105.1 Planctomycetota bacterium | reverse complement strand
TGTTTCATGTAAATATCCGGCCAGGCGAAGGGCAAATTCCCGCCGCACGCGTGAAGGACATGGAAAGTGGCTCTGAATAGCATCACAGAATGCCAGGTAGTGCCGCAATGCGGCACCCAAACGTCGTACCGTCGATACCCGGATATACCCGGCATCGGCCCGCCGCCGCAGATCGACAATATAAGCCTCTACCAGTTCGGCATGACTGATATGACGGTGCGCCAAGCCGGATGATCCGTGCCGAGCCAGGCGTTCTTCAATCTGCCGAGCGCGGGTTAATGCTGCCACCAGATCGCCATTGACCCGATCAGAAAGATTCTTGCGCGCTTGCGGGTCCCACCATTGCAGGATGTAGTGGTCGCCCCGGCGATACATACGCACGCGCTGGGGAACGGTTACGCCCAAGGGAAAATCCACAATCCGCACCAGCCGATGCCGCTGGCCGTAGCGTTGTGACCACGCGGAAACAGAGGCACTGCTTCCATTGAGAAAGTGGGGATTGACCGTCGGTGAAATCGTAGCAACGCCGACTGTGGCTCCGGCAATAGCGTCTTTTACATCATCGGTAAATTCCACACCACCGCCCGAAAAGGATTTGTTCGCTTCAATGTCCATGGTCGTAACACTCCAAACCGAGCCAGGCAAACCGGGCGATGGCATTTCCGCCCATTGCGTGAAAGGGGCGAAGGCTCGCACCCCAACACACTACGAACACATTATGCGTGTGTCATTGATAAAGTCAATGTAGTTATTAAAGACAACCTCCATTGCGACGGATTGTCGCCTTAAAGGGACACATCTTATGTACCGCTTGCCCGCCGGCGGATGACCATGTAGACTTTGGCTCTTATGGCCAAACGAAACAAACCAGTAAAGGCCGCCAAGAGTGTCGGCAAACCGCTGACCGTCCAGAGAACCTATCGGTTCAATACTGAACTCTTTGAATCCTTTGAGGAAGATTGTGCCCGGCATCTGGCCAATCCCAAGCTGGTGCTGGAAGCATTGATTCTCCATTGGCTGGAAGGTGACGCCAAGACCCGTAGCACTATCGCCATGCGGCACCGCCAACGGTTTGGATTGTCATCCTCGGACGAGTAATTCCCGCATCGGCATCGGCCCCCATCATTACCAAGACGCCGCGCCGCGGCAACGTTCCACTGGCATCATCAATCGTGTAACTACCGTGCTTTGCCCTCGGCCTGCGCCGGGCAACCGTCGCGCCCTCGCTACGTTCTACTCCGCTCCGTCACGCCGGATTGCTCCGGCTCCAGCCGGTGCAAAGCACTGGCCGAAAGACACTATCAGACCGCCCGCCTTGGCTTCCCGCCCCCTGACGTGGTAGGCCAAGGTGGGCTATGTTGTGGAAACAACCAAATGGATGAGCGGGATGGTTTTGGAAGCTCCCGCCACGGGCATTGGTGAGATGCCAAGAACTGACCTGTGCGACGTTTCGAGGCTGTTCCGAATCACCAGTGGAGCTTCCCCGGTAGCGCTGTCGCCCACGGTACATGGCGGAGTAACTGCCAGGTTGCCGAGGGGCGCCTTCACCTTGGCTGACTTGGTTCGGTGGATGGTTTTGCCGCGCCCCGTGACACAGGCAAGTTGGCGTTCCGCACCGTTGCCCGCCGTCCCGTGTCGGCCGATGGCCACGCCACCAATAAGGATACTTGCTCTCTCTCCCGCGCCGGCTTTTCGCGATGCATATCGCGCCCGCCACCGGCTCCGGGTGTTGCCGACTGGCCGTGCCAGCAGTATGTCAGGCAGCCCTATTCCTTCCCGGATCAGGCCGACTGATCAACCGCCAAGATCTCCCGGAACGCTCGCCCACGGCGCGACCCGTGACATCCCAATAGCCTTCCCTGCCCGGTTCCCAAGGCCGTCATCTTTCGTGTCGAGTCGGGGCAGAGGACAGCCCGAAGCCAAGTGCCAACCGACTCCGCCATTGCCCCCGCCGCCGGACGGTAATTCTACCAGTGCGCACCCCGGCCAGCGGCTTCCACCAAAGGTTCACCGCACTGACAACGCGCTCTGTTTTCGCGCTGCATCAGTGCGCGCAGAGTACCTGCCAAAATGACAAATGGCCCCCCGAAGGGCGCATCCGGTGCAGCGCAGATTACCGCTTCCGGCAACACACATAAGCTCGGCCATGACAGGTTCACACCTTGGCCGGAGGTGCCCAGCAACTCCAAATTCTCCCGACACCGCGCGCCATAGCCGCCGCAGCATTTCGCACCGACTGCCCCGTTTGCCCGCTCTTGCTCGGTTGATCGGCAAGGTCTGCAAACAATTCCAAAGCGTTGATTTCAGCGATTGAAAAGCGGAAGGCAGGATAAAGGAGTTGGAACCCAGAATTCTGCAAGTGATTGTTCTGAGAGCACTTACAGGGAACCCAGTGGGTTTTTGCGGGTTCTTCCAGGTTCCATTTGGATGCTATTGGCGGCCGGAAGTGTAACACAACGTATGGCAGTGCAGGTGTGGGTCTGCCAAAGCACGGATAATCTCCGCAGCAACTCGTTGAGCTTTTCCGCTCAATTTGATCGTGCAGCCCGGTATTCGGATCAGGAACCTGCCGGCACCCTCGTGAGAAGCAAGTGAGAACCGACCCATGCCCGATGCAATGTGCTCGATGTTACAGGCGGCATTGGCCCGATCACTTGCCGACTCGCCTGAACAGGCTCCGTGAACAGGCTCCTTGTGCTTTGGCACTGCGGAATGTTATCCTGATGCCCATGTCAGCCACCGCGTCTACAACCGGTTCATCCTTGGTCGATCCGCACCAGCAGACGGTACTGCGTCAGTTGGTTCAAGCCGGTGAACGCGGGGATAAGACGGCGCGCCGGATTGCCCAGCGGGCCAGAATTGTACTGCTGGCTTCCGAAGGCCGCTCCCTGGAAGACATCGCCCGGCAGGAGGGAATCAGCACACGCACGACATGGGTCTGGCGAGCAGATTTTATGCGTGATGGAGTGCCGGCACTGACGCCGAAGCGGTGTAATCCGCCACCTGCCGTTTCAATCAATGATCAGCAGCGCGCCGCCCTGGAAACTATTCACCCCCCCCCCTCCTTTTGGTTGCGGCCGGGCCGCGCGGGGTTATGCGACTAATCTGCTGCAAGTCGGTTTTCTTACGCGAGCCAAGCGTCGGTGCAGTAAACACGTGCGGTCTCATACTTATGTATCGACGACCGAAAAGCCTCTTGTGGCGACCGGCCAGCCAGCGCTGGGTTGGCCTTTTATCAGGGGGATCTTGATTGGGTTATATTGGGTCGTTAGCCGAGCCGTAAAGCCGTATATCCAGCCTGCCCCGAGATTGACAACTCCCCGGTTCGGCGTTTATTATCCACGCCAATGGTGAAGTAATCTGGGCGGCGGTGCAATGGTAGATACGCACGAACATCTCCATCAATATGGCAGAATGGCCATTAGCCGCCTTTACAATGCGCCAGCCGAGAAAATTGTTAGCTACGACATCGCTGAGATGAATCTAATTTCTGCCTGCGGTCTGCCCGGCACTGAAGACCTTTGCATGGCCAAAGCTCTTCAGACGCTTGATGAATGGGCCGCCCACATTCGCAAGCAGACCGCTCGCAACTTGCCACACTACCATGCGAACCGAGCGCAGTTCAAGTCGCGAGCCAGATTCAATATGGGCACGCTGATCCAGACGCTCAGGCGAGACTTTGGAATCCATTACAATCCTGATCGCATTGCCACCCCGGATAACTTCGATGATCCGGCCGATTCTTTCATTCATGGCTTGGTGGGGCCCCGAAGATCGGGAACTTGCGCTTCAATTCCCGTATTGTTAACGGCCATTGGCCGCCGACTGGGTTATCCCCTGAAGCTGGTCTTGGCCCCGCGCCACTGCTTCTGTCGCTGGGAAACGCCAGAAGAGCGGTTCAACTTTGATTACCATGAGCAGGGGTTTAACTCCTCTCCAGACGAGTATTACCACGAGCATCCGATGAAATGGTCGCCAGCACTCCATGATAGAGAGCGGATCCGCCCGACCTTTCTGATATCCCTGACGCCTCAGCAGGAGTTGGCGCATTTTGCATTTACGCGTGCCTCGCAGTTGGATGTTGCGGGACGTCGGAAAGAGTCGCTTGAATCTCTGCGCGTTGCGTACACTTTCTGGCCCACGCCTGGCCATGGCTATTGGATGACGCACATGCTGACCAAAGTAATGTACCCGGATCGGGATTGGCCACGCAACCCGTGCGAAGAAACTGCGGGCAAGACAGCCTTTGATCGGTTGCGGCGCGAGAAGGGCGCGGTGATGGTGGATAATAAATGGATGATTGCAGTTTGATGACAAAAGAAAGGACCGGACAATGATGCTCAACACACTCTTACCCCCAATGATTGCCGACACTGATGGCCTTAGCACTTGCGATACCGATGTCGCCCTGTGGCGACACCGATATTACGATTCTGGAATTGGACGATTCACCACTCTCGACACCTTTGAAGGCCAGCCCACCGACCCCATCACATTGAACAAATATATCTATGGCGGTGCTGATCCCGTGAATATGATTGATCCGAGTGGGCAATTTTCCATCCCAGAGGTGGCCATTTCGTTGGCCATCAATGCCAGTATCGCAGGTGCCATTTCAGGAGTGACCATTGGAACCGTGAACGGCGTACTATCGGCAGAAGATAACGGCAGCTTTTGGACGGGATTTGGAGGGGGCCTTATCGATGGATTTACGATTGGTGCATCTCTCTTCGCTGCGTTTGATGTTGGCGGACCAGCTGGCGTCGCCAAAGCCCTTGCAGTTGGTACCCTGCAAGGGGGGGCATCGATGTCATCCAAAATTTCAGCCGAATTCGCGACGCACCAAGCCATCGACGACAATCAACTTCGGCAAGCTTTCCTTGACGGCTTTGCCGGGGGCGTAGCCAGTGTCGGGCTAGGAGGTGGATTCTCGGAGGCATTTGGGCTGACGGAGTCATCGGTCGCGGACCTCGCGCTCAAGACTGCAGTAAGTGGTCTTACGGCATCAATAACCGACTTGGTTTCCGGGTTCGATACAGGCGAGTCCGCACGGGTCGCCCTGGCCCACGCGTTGTTTGCCGGTGGCGTCAACGCGGTATTAACCATTTTCGGCCAATCGTTTGCCGCCTCCAACGCAGGTGCAGTCGAGGGCACGATGAAGGAAGTGCTTGCCGAAGGCATCGGGTTCGTGGTTGGCGTGCCGGTGGGTACGCTCCTCGACGAGCCGAACTGAAGAACGAAAAAGGGGAGGTTGTCCAATGCCGCGAGCCCGACTAATCTTTTGGTTTGAGCCGTACTGGTCACACCATGCGAAGCCCTGCGATGTCGTTTTGGACTGGCCAATTCCACTAAAAATACTAAAAAAAACTGCACTGACAGCTATCGTCACATGGCTTGTTGCCAGCACGGTGATTTGCCTCGTCTTCCCCGATAGAATAAACGTAGCGTTGTTAGCTGGGGCAGCCCTTGCTATAATGCTCGTGGTTTCGCTCTCGCTCATACTCGGGTACCGGTACGTCCTGCCGAAAATTCATTGGTTTATTCCGACTTGCGTTTCAGTGCATCGCCGCCGAATAGAGATCACCGATTTGATATCTGGGTCAGTGCTGATCGAACGAACTGACCTAGTACAACTCGTGTTAGATGAGGGGAATCCAGTTCGTCGAACAATGACCGTGCGGTGGAAGAATGGAGAGAGAAGGGTTGGCGTGCCACGATCTGTGGATATTAGTGCATTGGAGGAGATCACGCGGTTAAAGATAGACAGATGTTAATGTTATTGTTCCCCCGATGTTACGGCGTGCAGGCGGTTGGCTGCGGGGACAACCCACCGAGTCAAGAGCACGATTTGAGATATAGTACTATGAGGTGCGTAATGGAACACGATTGTCCACTTCCGGTAATCCGGTTCCTAAGGAGCAGTCACTGGAATAACGTCCGGTGGCACGGAACTACATTCCGCTGGCACCCCGACAGCGCAGCTCCCCCGATCATGGGCCTTGTGCTGGATAATCGTGACGCCGCAACCGCTTTGTTTAGAACATGGAAAGACCTTTCTGGAAATCAAGATTCATTTGAAGAGTTGCGCGTTACGATCATCGAAGGGGAGTTGTCCGGGGTTGTACCGGGATACTTCGTACATCTCTGTCCCGATCCCGACAATACGATGGCTCATGCCACGGCTGATGACATGATCATTGAGTTGCAACAATTCGGGCAATACTATCGCACCAACAAGATGGATTATCTACCGGGCTCGCCTCCGATGCTGGTGCGGTTTCGCGAGGAGTATAATAAACACGGGGAGTTTATGCTGGCTCCGGTGATCAAGCGTGAGGATGGCCAGTTTTACGTGGATGCGGAGTTAGGTATTATTAAACGTGAAATCTATTTTATGAACACCCAGGAAGTTGCGGCCAAATTGAAAGCCAAGGGATTTGATCTTGAATTGATTTTGAAACTCCGCAGACAGCAGGCTGGTAGGCCACCCCCGTTTGCTTGATATTGCGCTTCTTCGGATTGTGAAGAAACACTGTTTATAATGGGAGAAATTGCGGCGGCCAGCATAGGTGAGGACGAAGCCTTGTGGCGTTTTTGTGGCGTTTGGCTTTGCGACAGCCTGCAACGCTGTGAGAAAATGAAAATTAGATCGCTTGCAAAACACAATGTTTTCGCGGTATTATTAACTCCGCCACAGGGGGAGTCGCAACGGACCGAGAATCCCTATCTCTCCGTTTTGGGGGGAATTGGAATCCGGGGGGGAAATTGAGAACAAATCGTGACGGGTTGAAGTGTATCGTGGGATCAGATTATATTCCGCGTTGAACTCAACGCTGCCGCATTGAGTTAAGGGGACGCCGGTACATTAAACCTGATTGTCGCGGGGGCGTCGTGGTTGGGTGCTGACGCGCGGACGGTTATTTTCCCTTCGGTTGGGGGGAAATATCTTTTAATTGCACATTGCGGAAAAAGGCGTTGCCGGGATTCAGGTAGGAGTAAAAGTCGATGCGTACCCAGCGAATGGGGAATTTTTTTCTCATGCCTTTAAGTGATTGCGGCGTAAAGTCGATTCCGGTCTGACTCCACCCGGTGTTTTTTTTAACCGGCAAAACCTGACAGCGGTAAATCTCCCGCCGTTGGCTTGCGGGATTGTTGGGGCTGCTGAATTGGTCCGGGCTGTAGGCAAAACCGTTGATAAAAATCCGAATCCGCGGGCCATCGCTGTGATATTGCACCATAAAACGGTACCGATGGCCCTGAGTCACGGGTATCCACGTACTTTCACATGCCAGACCGTTGTTTTGCGCTATGTTCAAATCAGTGCGGAGCATCAGGCAGTAGCCGCGGGCGGCTGGTGTAACGACGCTCTGTGGCACAACAGCGGCATGATTTGCAGCCAGCGTCTTTGCTCCAGGCTTGGAAATCAACGGAGGGTGATATTCCCGCTTCATCAGAAAAACATCCCAAGCCCGGGCACGGGAACCATTTTGCACAGCCCGGGCAAACTGCGAATCTTTTACCAGATTGGCTCGAGCGTCAAATATTTTTTTCAACGCGGCACTGGGATCAATTTGCCAGGATCGTACATGCTGAAACTGCAGGCTGCATAGATTGGTGAGCATCTTTTCGATGGTTAATCGCGGACTGGTATTATTGGGAGGAATCGTCGCGGAAACGGTTCTGGTTAATGTTGTGCCAATAAACAATTCCAGCGTAAGCCGCCGCCCGGTGAGAAAGCCGGCGACGGTCTGATCGGTCGCCAGTGATTTAATAACGGATTGAATAGTCGCGGTCGTGACCGGCGGTGTCCAGGGCAGTTGCAAGGCGTCGATCATCATGTTGACGTCATGGTCATCGACCCGCTTATAATGGCCGTTACGCGACATTTTTTTCGCCACGGCAAAGCGCATCCTGCCGGCCAAATTTCTGACGTTTCGGGTTGCGGGCACAAAGGGCAGCACGGCGAGACTTGGAAGTTTGGGTTGTGCGGCCCGGGCAGTGTTCATAACGCCGCACAGCAACATCGCGGAAAGCACCAGCACGGGAAGCGACTGCCTGTAAGAATAGCGTTTATGCCATTGCATCAAGAGTATCCTTGCAAGTACTTCATGACCGGCTTGATAACCCAAAAGATATTATATCGCCCGGCGGCTCTGATTACATCGGTATGCCCAGGGCGAAACTGATATATTCAATATGATCGTTTTGGTTATGGTGGATCGGGTACGCCAAGTCGATGCCCAGCGGCAGTTTTCCGAAGAAGGGCAGCACGACTCGGATTCCGATACCCGCATCCACGACCGTGGTGCCCAGATGCACATTCGGCTCCACGTCGCCGGCATCAACGAATACGACGCCGCGTAAAACTTTCTTGTACACCGGGAAGTTTACCTCGGCGGTGGCCACGTCCATAAAGTTGCCGCCGATGCCGTCCTGCAGCGGACCGGATCGCGGGGTGACGCCCTGATAGGTGTAGCCGCGTAATGAGCCGATGCCGCCGGCATAAAAGCGTTCAAAAAATACCGACGTTCCCCAGGGAATAAAGCCGAAGTCGTTCTTCAACATCAGGACGGTTTTCTGGCCGAATAAATCGGTATAAAGGGTGTGATAATAGGTGCCGAAAATATTAAATTTCGTAAAGGTATAGCCGCCGCCCATAGCCCCAAATTGTTCCATCGAAACGCCCGCCACCACGCCGCGGGTGGGGAAAATACTGCTGTTGGTATCATTAAATACGATGGCTGGTTTGATGCTGCTTAAGTAATGCGAGCCTGCCTGTGCAAAAATTTCCGCTGCCGCGTCGGGTTGGGTTGGATTAAATCCCGGTGGGCCGACATCGGTAATATTGTTGACATTCACATCCTCCCAGCGGAACGCCATCGTTACTTCCAGATGGTTCGTGATTCGCCGCCCCAGCGTGACGCGATCACCCAGGCGATTAAGGTTGTACGTGTTGTAATACTCGGTAAAGTAATAAGCGCTGTTGCGGAAGCTGTAAGGGCTGTCCCACAGATAAGGCTCGCCAAAGGTAACGCGATATAATTGATACACTGTTCCAGGTTCCAGCGTAATATTAAAATATTGGCCGTTGCCCTGAAAGGCCTGCCCCCGCAAAAATTCTCCCAGCGAGTGGGGGGTATCGGTGATATCAAAATTTTTCTGCGTCACGCTGATCTGCCCGATCAGGCCGGCACTGGAGGACACGCCGGCACCGATCATAAATTGCGCCGTTTGTCCCTGATCCAGATTCACCAGAGCATTGCGGGTTTTGGGCTGGTGGCCGATGGGCGTAATATTGGCATGAGTAAAAAGCCCTAAATCCTGAATGCGGGAAGTGGATCTTCTCACGACGGTTGTGTCGTACAGCTTTCCCGGGTAAAGCCGTACTTGGCGGCGCACCACGTGATCTTCCACCTTGGCGTTGCCCCGAATAATAACCCGGCCTACCTGATACGCCTGCCCCTCGGAAATCCGGATCACCAGATTCACCACGCCCTTTTGCGACGTGTACGCATAAGACGGAGCCACGCGACTGTATATGTAGCCGAGTTTTCCGTAGATGTCGGCAATTCGATCTTTCGTAGCTTCAATGAGGCCCCGATTATAATAGTGGCCCGGCGGCATGGTGACATTTTTTATCAGATCGGCGGTCGTTAATACGTGGTTGCCCTTAAAGATAATCTTGCCGATGCGATACCGCGTGCCGGGATGAATAATGTATTGCACCCGCACATGCTTAAAATCCGGCGTGTATTGCAAATTATAGGATGTCCGACAATCCAGAAAGCCCTTTTTCAGCCACAGATCCCGGAGCGTCGCTAAATCTGTTTCCAGATCCGAATGCTGTAATACACCATCGTGAATAGGAATAAGCCAGAATAATTTCCACCGGGCGGTCACGTCGGTTTTGAAATGCAAAAACCAGCTCGGATAGTAATTGTTTCCGACAAATGAAACTTTGCTGATATATACCCGCGGCCCTTCCGTGACATGGTATTGCACCAGGCCGTTCGCCAAAGCTTTTTGGTTAACGCTCACGCGCGCAAATAGAAATCCCTTGCTGTGATACAGGCGCACAATGTCATGCCGGTCGGTCTGAAAAATAAACGGATCCACGGCTCCGCCGGGATGAGCCATCAGTGAATCCACTATTGCGTCGGTTTTAACATGCTCATTGCCAATGATTTCCACGGAGCGAATGACCGGCCGCTCTTTAACAATATAACGGACAATGACCTCATGATGTGCCGTGGGGATAACGTCCGCGCGTACCGAAGAGAATCTTCCCAGCGAGGCAATAGAGCGTACATCCACTCCGACTTCCGCGCGGTTATAACCCGAACCGGGTACCACACGAATCTGATTTTCAATCACCGCACGATCACTGGGAACGCTGCCGGAAATTTCAACTGATTTTACCGGCCAGCCGTTGAACGGGCTGGGCGTTTGTGGTTTTCTCAGCAAGTGATGCCGGGCGGGCTGGTTACTTTTGTGCACGGCAGCCTTGGACGGAGTAGATACGGTTTGGGCTGACAGCAGGCCGCCGGTCATTAAAGCTGCAAGGCAGGCGCTCATCAGCAGGCAACGCCGGGCGTAAGCAGCCAGGGTCGGCGACCTTTGTTTAGCTATCCATTGAGCCTGCATGAAAAATTCCCATATCCGGGTTTTTGCCGTCGTACCTGGTTCTTCCGCCGCTTTATGCGAATCGCGGGATCGTCATCCGCAGGTTCGATGATTCCCAATGCGCCTTCGCCCGGGACGTTCGCGAGTCTGACGGCACCGGTTGCACCATCAGAGTGAGCGTAGTCTATACGCAGTTGCTCAACTTGTGAATTCCCAGGTGTTGCTTGTGCCCGAATCCACCATAACCGGATACAAAAACCCGTGCGACTGGGGACAAGGCAGAGGCGACACTTCTAATATTTTCGTGTAAATTAATCCGTTGTCTTGACTATCAAGCCGGGCGGTCGGCAGGAAGGGCAGTTGGAATTGGCAAACGCAAAACGCAAATCACTGTCGCAATATTATCCCAAACGCCTGGATATTGTGGTTTATCTGATTCTTCTTCTGGGACTGCTGGTGACCGCGCAATGCCTGCCCGTATTATCCATTAAGAAATTTATTTTCTGGAAAAGTCAGTATTCGTTATGGTCGGGAACCGTCGGCCTGTTGCGCGGGGGACATTACGGCCTGGGGTTGATTCTACTGACGTTTTCAATATTTTTCCCGTTTGCCAAGCTCTGCATTTTGCTGGTGCTCTGGTTTGGAAAATTTACGGATGATCAGCGACTAAGCGCGTTTAAGTGGCTGGAAATTCTAGGACGCTGGTCCATGCTCGATGTGTTTGTCGTGGCGATGATCGTCGTCATTACCAAATCCGGCGGGGCATTAAAAGCATCGCCGGAAATCGGCATTTATTTCTTTGCAGTCGCAGTGCTTCTATCGCTGGTGGTAACGGTGCATATCCGCTCGCTGGCCCGCCGGGTGTCACCCAAAGCACGGCGCGCCTTGGCGGATGTGTAAGCGGTCAAATAACATTGATTGGCAGCTTGAGGCGGGTGTTGCGGAACACGGTGGGATTGACCCCCTCATTTTTGCGAAATACCCGGCAAAAATAACCCTCGTCATCAAAGCCGCAGCGGAATGCAATTTCCTTGAGTGTCAGGGTCGTTTCCAGAAGCAGCCGCCGGGCTTCCATCATACGGCGATTCTGAATGGCCTGGCTTAACGTAAGGCCCGTGGCATGGCGGAAGGTTTGCCGCAGGTATACGCCGCTGTAGCGTAGCGACTTCACCACATCCGCCGGACCGATGGGTTCAAAAAAGTGGGCGTCAATATAAGCGCGGATGTTTTGTGCCAGGGCCGGTTCATGGGCGGACTTCTCAGAATCATGCTGTGCGGCCGCTTCCGAGAGAATCTGTAAAAGCAGCAGGTCCGCGCGCGGGTCATTCAGCGGGCCGGATTTCCAGTCATCACCGGCACCAAAATCGGATAAAAAGCGGTGCAATAATTCCTGCAAACGATCGGGGCGGGCGGGGGTGCCGATCTGCGGCAACGTGGAAACCGCCGCACCTTTGCCCCCTGACCCGGAAATTGAAAAGTGCAGCCAGTAGAACGCAAGCCTGCGGTCATGAACCTGCACGCCGCCATGCTGGCGGTTTGGCCAGAGTAACAACGTCTGATTCGTATTAACTGTAAATTTCCGATCTTCTTCCCACATGGTCAATATTCCGCGCCGCACCAGAATAAGTTCAAAGTCCGTGCGCACGTCATCGCGGTGCCGCCAGTTGCCGGGGCTTACAAATAGTCCGGCAAACAGGGCTCGCGCCGGTCGCGGTATTTTAAGTTCTAAAGTACATGTATCCATCTGCATGGCCATTCTAGTGCGGCGCGGGTGATTCGTCATGGTATTTACACGCCACTGATTATTCGGTGCCAGAGTTCTTTCCTTTTGTCCCACTGGCCGCTTCAAGGAATCGGCGAGCGGATACATGTTGCCCCGATCACCGGGTCAAGGGCGACTTTGCCGGCCAGAGCACCAGCCGCGGCCATTGAGAATCATTAAACACCAGCCGCATAATGCTTAGCTGCGACAAGCCGTGCAGGAGGCCGTTGTAAAAATGGCATGTGAAATAAAGCGTGCCATGATCATCAAACACCCCCGCCTGCCCCGGCCCAATAAAGGGTCCGATGGTATCCAGAAAAAGCGTGCCCCCGCCGCGCAGCATATTGATTCCGCGCGCATCAAAATAGGGACCGGTGATGCTCCGGCTGCGCCCGACTCGAATGTTATACGTGCTGTGGATTCCCCGGCAACAGTAGCCCCAGTTCACAAATAAGTAGTACCAGCCGCCGTGCTGAAAAATCTGCGACGCTTCAATAGTTCTGTGCCATGCCAGAGAATAATTCTTCCTCCAGCGCCGGCTGGCAAGCCCGGTCTGCTCATTAAGGCGGATAAGTTTAATTCCGGATGAAAATGAGCCGAACGACATCCAGAGCTGCCCGGTGGCGGTACGAATTACAGCCGGATCAATGGCATTAAAGCTGTCACGGCGATTCGAGCCGATCACCAATCCCCGATCCCGCCAGTGAAACTGTGGACTCTTCGGATGTAATGTGCGGTTGACCGCCAGACCAATTACGGATCGCTTGGCCCCAAAAGTGGAGACGGCATAATAAAGCAAATAGCGGTTATGCAGAAATATGACATCCGGTGCCCAGGGAAAATTATGGTTACCTGGAACTGCCCGGTGCGCCCAGATGGGTAATTGTGCAAAGACCCGCGGCCCCGGATTCCAGTGTTTAAGATCCGTGGAATGATAGCTGATAATTCCCGGCCCGGTGGAAAAAAGCCAGAACTGATTTCCACACCGGATGATTGGTGAAGGATCATGGACATGAATTGGCCGCATGCCCAGGCGTTGGAGAATTTCCCGCGGACTGCCGGGCACCGCGGCAGCGCCAGCCCGGTCCGGTTGGGTCGCGACCAACAGGGCCATGATTAATCCTGCCGCAATAGTATAAGCTGTGAAATTGCGGCTCAATCGCTGCTCCTTTTGCAGGCCGTTTTGCGAAACCCTTTCAAGCGTGCCGCGCCAAATATGCCGCCACGCTTTCGCAAAGCATGATGGTATACGAGAGCCACATGATTGAATACGTAAACGAACCGCAAATGTAACAACTTTTGTCGGCAAAATTAAATGAGTGCTTTCTCATGGCCAATATTCGGCCATGAGTCGAAATGCAGGTTTTGTCGGGCAGGCACCCATACTCGGAAATGCGGATATTGCCGGCCGCGCTCCGCTGGTCAATTGTACTTCGTGGCCCTACACTTATTGATAGATGGTTTGAACAGGCATTGGCATGGGCTGGTGGCTGGTCATTCCGCTGGATTATTTTTATGGCGTGGAGATTTTATTGTGAGCGATCAACCGGAAACAAGTCGATCCAAGCGTGTTAAATTTGACATCATTGAGCCGGTGGGCAAGCGTGTGGTCATCCGCAAGGATGAAAACCGGCGCGAAACCAAGAGCGGCATCGTGTTGCCGGGCAATCATGAAATTCCGACATTAACCGGACGGGTCATTGCCATTTCCAAACAAATTGAAAACGATACTGATTTTCCGATTCGTCAATATGACAAAGTGCTTTTTGATCCGCGTGAGGCGATCCCTGTGGAATTTGAACCGGACAATAAACTTTTTGTGGTGCCATTGGACAAAGTGCTGGCGATTTTCAGAAAATCACTGGTGCCGCCAGCCGCTGAGCCGGGGCAGGACGATCCCGCTTAAGGAAGTTTGACCGCCTTCCGGCAGGATGCGGCGTACAAAAGTGTTGTTCGGAGCCAGGAGTTTCAGGTATGTCGCTAGAAAAAAAAGTTGTGATCTTGAAAGACGCTCCGGCATTGGCCCACGCGGCGGCGGAAATGATCATGCAGGGCGCTGCCACCGCAATTGCCACGCGGGGGAGATTCACACTTGCCCTGTCGGGTGGATCAACGCCGGAGGCGGCTTATGAAATTATTAAGCGCGATTTCTCCGCGCAGGGAAACTGGGCGAAATGGTTTATCTTTATGGGAGATGAACGGGCCGTCCCGGCGGATGATCCAGTCAGCAATCTTGGAATGGCCCGACGAACCATGCTCCATGGATTACCCATTGCATCCGAGCAAATTTTTACTGTACACACGCAACTGCCGCCGCCCGCCGCAGCCGCGGATTATGAAAAGCGAATCCAGGCGTTTTTCGGCTCTGCCGCTCCGCGCTTTGATTTAATTCTCCTGGGCCTGGGTGATGACGGCCACACCGCCTCCCTGTTTCCCGGGCATTCCGCCCGGCATGAGACCCACAAACTTGTCACCTGGAGTCCGCCCGGCACGCTGCCGCCGCCGGTGGATCGCATCACGTTTACGTTCCCGTTGATTAACCAGGCGCGAAAAGTGGTTTTTCTGATGGCTGGTGAGAAGAAAAAAAAGGTGGTGCGGCAATTGCTTTCTAAAAATGTGAATCCGGAACTGATTCCCGCCGCCAACGTGCATCCCCTTGACGGAGAGCTTATTTACATGATGGATCAGGCCGCCCATGGATAAATGCGCTGGATATACAATGCCCTGCGGTTTTTGAAAGTTGCCGAGTATGAATAACAAAAAAGGAATGATGTAGTGACTATCAGCAAACTGGCCGGAAAAACAGCCCCGTCTGAAATCCTCCTTAACGTGCCCAAACTCATTACCGCCTATTATTCGCAAACGCCCGATCCGGCAGTTGCTGCCCAGCGTGTCAGTTTTGGTACTTCCGGCCATCGCGGATGTGCTTTTGATACTGCCTTTAACCAATGGCATATTCTCGCTATTACCCAGGCGGTCTGTCTGTATCGGAAGCTCCATGGCATTGATGGACCGCTGTTTTTAGGCATGGACAGCCACGCTCTTTCCGCCCCCGCGCACGCCACCGCTCTGGAAGTGCTGGCCGCCAATTCGGTGGATGTGATGATCGCCACCGGCACAGATTACACGCCCACGCCCGCGGTTTCACATGCCATTATCACGTACAACCGCAAGCGTAAAACCGGCCTGGCCGATGGCATGATCATTACTCCCTCCCATAATCCCCCACATGATGGTGGAATTAAATACAATCCGCCCACCGGTGGCCCCGCGGACACCACCGCCACTTCCTGGATTGAAGCCCAAGCCAATATGTTTTTGAAATCACGCTTGCGCGGTATCAAGCGTATGCCGCTGGAGAGAGCACTTTCAGCCGGAACAACGCATCAACACAATTACATTCGTGCGTATGTCGCGGATCTGGGCAATGTCGTGGATATGCAGGTCATTGGCGAATCAGGGATCACTATCGGTGTCGATCCGCTGGGCGGGGCCGGCGTGCATTACTGGCAACCGATCGCTGAGCATTACAAGCTTAAGCTTACGGTGGTGAATCAGCAGGTGGATCCGACATTTCGATTTATGTCCGTGGACTGGGACGGCCAAATTCGCATGGACCCTTCTTCGCCGTATGCCATGCAGAGTTTGATCAAGTTAAAAAAGCGCTTCGACATCGCCTTTGCCTGTGATACCGACCATGATCGGCACGGCATCGTTACGCCTACTGCGGGATTGCTGCCGCCTAATCATTATCTCTCCGCCGCCATATTCTATCTCTTTCAGCACCGTCCGCGCTGGCGTAAATCAACAGCGGTGGGAAAAACACTGGTCAGCAGTTCCATGATTGATCGCGTCAGCGGCAAACTTGGCCGGCGGCTTTATGAGGTGCCGGTCGGTTTCAAATGGTTTGTTGAGGGATTACTTACGGGGCAACTGGGCTTTGTCGGCGAAGAAAGCGCGGGCGCTTCATTCCTTCGCAAAAATGGCAGCGTATGGACTACCGATAAAGATGGCATGATCCTGGGTTTACTGGCCGCCGAAATAACCGCCGCCACAGGCCGCGATCCTGGTGAATTATATCACCAGCTAACCCGGGAATTTGGCGATCCCGCCTATCAGCGCACCGAAGCGCCTGCCACCGCCGCGGAAAAATCCGCCCTGTCAAAACTTGCGCCCGATGCAGTCGCCGCCACGACGTTAGCCGGGGAAAAAATACAGGCGTCTCTCACCAGCGCGCCGGGTAACGGCAAACCGATTGGTGGATTGAAAGTCATGACGGAAAATGGCTGGTTTGCGGCCCGCCCGTCCGGCACCGAGGCTATTTACAAAATTTACGCTGAAAGCTTTCAAGGCCCGGATCACCTGCGGCGCATTATTTCGGAAGCGCAAAATATTGTCAGTTCCGCCCTGCATGCCGCGCCTCAGGAGCCTGCCACACCGAAATTTTAGGGTGAATCCCCCTCAGGTCCCCCGGCGCACGTCTTCACTGTGTACCCTGATTTCGTGCAGTGCCAGAGACTTGGAGAAACGCTGTAATTTTGCCCGATATTCGGCATTATTGCTTCTCTGGCCCGCGGGGCATTGACATATTTCGTGAAAACTTTACAATTTGAAGTTTTCGGGCATGGCGGAAACCCGGGGTACTAAGTGTAAGAATCCCGGCCGTCACCCAGTGATGAGTAGTCTTTACTAGATTGAGTAGAATA
>JAKBCC010000215.1 GCA_021808105.1 Planctomycetota bacterium | reverse complement strand
CATCTCCCTTACGCCGTTGATGTGTTCTCTGGTCATACCTGATCGGCGTAATCCTACTAGATTCAACTGGGCAATGGTGTTAATTTTCATGATGATGCAGAAGGGAGGAATATCAACATTATGCGCTGAGTTATTGCTGATCATGGCCAGCCGACCAACGCGGCAAAATTGATGCACCGCACAGAGTCCACCGATGATCGCCCGGTCAAATACCTGCACGTGGCCGGCCAGAACAGCGCTATTCACCATGGTCACGCCATTGCCCACCCGGCAATTATGGCCCACATGAGAACCCACCATGAAAAAGCAGTTGGACCCAATGACCGTATCACCGCCCGTGCCGCGATGCACCGTGGTGTGCTCGCGAAAAATATTATTTTCCCCGATGATCAACCGGCTGGGCTGGTCGCGGTATTTCAGGTCCTGCGGCGCATCACCCAATACCGCAAAACTGTGAACCTTGTTGCCCGCGCCCAACTCCATCGGCCCGATGAGTTTTACCTGCGAAGCAATCACGCAGTTGGGACCGACGGTCACCGGGCCTTCAATAATACTGTACGCTCCGATGCGGACAGAGGGGTCAATACGGGCCTGCGGGTCAATGATGGCTGTGGGGTCAATCAATGAATTCATCGGTTTATGCACCTGTGCTGCTGGGACTGTTTACGCTTAATGGCATGCGCGGTTGTGCAGGGGCTTGCCGGCCCGGCGCAGCGGATGACGCTACCGGAGTAATTTCCGAAGCGCTGTAACGCAGTTGCCGCTTTTTCATCCAGCGCACCGCCAGCAGATCAATAAAGGCCCGGATCACGCGGCTGCCGAATTTATATTTGGTCACACCATGCAGTCGCGGGTTATGGCTCACCGGCACTTCAATAACGTGGTATCCCCGCATTTTTACCAGCGTGGGAAAAAAGCGGTGCATGCCTTTATAAAGCGTCAATCCTTCCAGACAGTGCCGCTTGTATACTTTCAACGAACAGGCCGAATCTTGAATGTTTTCCTCGCTGATCCAGTTGCGGATACCGTTGGCGATTTTGGTTTGTATGAGCCGCAAGGCGTTGTCGCTGCGTTTTTTCCGCCAGCCGTTGACCATGTCCACGTTGTCATCCAGCATCGCCATGAGGCGGGGAATTTCACCGGGGTCATTTTGCATATCGGCATCCACGGTGCCCCACACCTCGCCGCGCGCCGCACGAAATCCCGCATCCATCGCCGCCGTCTGACCACTGTTTTTCGCCAGCGTCACCACCCGGAGCCAGGGATATTGACTGGCCAAGGCCAGCAGTTTGTCCCGCGTACCATCGGTACTGGCATCATCAACGATGATAGCTTCAAACCGCAGATTCAGCGGCCCAAATACCTGGCCAATACGCTCCACCAGAGGTTGAACATTGTCCACCTCATTGTACGCCGGAGCGATAACTGATAATTGCAGGTTTTCCATAACCCATTCCCCCGGAAACGTCCGGGCACTCTAAATTTACTCGCGCACCATCCGCCGCCCTTGGTTCCGCCGAGGCAACTCCGTCTGAACGACTCGGCCAATGCACTGCCAACCAAGCCCCAAAATTATAACCCGATTTGCCTGAAATTGTAGGCTCCGCGTCGCGTGCATCCGCGGAAGCATAACATTTTGCCGGTTTTCACTGCGCCGCCGAAGGGTTGCGGCGGCTGGTCGGGCACCATTGGGGTATGCAAGGGGCCACGGTGGCCAAGTTGTCCAAGTTGCGGGACAGAAGTTAAACCAACGGTACGAAGCGGCACTCCAAGATATCTCTGCATCGAATTTCCTGTCCGCAGCGCTCAAATCGTTTAAGCACTTGTAAATTCTGCTTTCCAATTGGAATGATCAACCTGCCGCCATCCGCCAGTTGGGCGATCAGCGGTTCCGGAACCTCGGCCGTAGCTGCCGTTACCACGATACCGTCATACTTACCATGGGCTTCCCACCCCTTGGAGCCATCGCCGATGTAAAAAGAAATGTTGTTGAACCCCAGGTGTTGCAAGCGGTTCTGTGCGGCAGCGGCTAATTGTGGAACACGTTCCACCGTAAATACCTGGTCATACAGCATCGCCAGTAACGCCGTCTGATATCCTGTGCCTGTGCCGATTTCCAATATGCGCTGCTGCGGTCGCGCATCAAGCTCCGCTGTCATAACCGCAACGATCAGTGGCTGGCTGATGGTTTGACCATAATCGGATGGCAACGCGTGATCACTATAGGCCGACAGTCGGACTTCACTGCTGATAAAAAGGTGTCGCGGTAGCCGGGCCATGGCGCGGATCACCCGTGGCTGGCGAATTCCCCGCGCTAAAATCTGCTGGCGCACCATGTCGTGTCGCCGGCGGCGATCTTCCGGCGTGTCAGACCAGACCGTGCCATAACCTTGCCCCTGCGGCCCATGAACGCCAGAAAACGGAAATGCAAAGTGATCCATAACCAACTCCGCATGTTATTATAATCACTATGATGAACCAACCGGATACGCAGACGCTTATTCAGTGGGACCGCCAATATCTCTGGCACCCGTTTACACCCATGAAAGCCTGGATGGAAAAATCCGATCCCCCGATTATTGAACGCGGTCAGGATGAATTTCTCTTTGATACGCAGGGGCGACGTTATATCGATGGCGTGTCATCGTTATGGTGCAATGTCCATGGCCACCATGTGCCGGAACTGGATCAGGCACTTCTGCGGCAGCTTGATAAAATCGCCCACACCACGCTGCTGGGACTATGCAATGTGCCCAGTATTATGCTGGCCAAACGACTGGTGGAAATTGCCCCCGCCGGATTAACGCGCGTATTTTATTCCGACAACGGCAGCACGGCAGTGGAAGTGGCCTGCAAGATGGCCTATCAATACTGGGTGAACCGCGGGAAGCCGGAAAAAAGTCGATTTATCTCCCTGCGTGATGCCTACCATGGCGATACCCTGGGCGCAGTTGCTCTTGGCGGCATTCCCGCGTTTCATCAAGTGTATGAGCCACTGTGCTTCCCTGTGGATCGCATCGCGCCGCCGCTGTTGCGCCCGTTTGCCGGCACCAACGCCGCCATCGCACCGCCGCAAGCGTCCGCTCCCCACGCAGGAAATCTTCATTGGCAGGCGGATATTGAAAAGCTTTTCGCACAGCATCCGGGCCAATATGCCGCCCTTGTGCTGGAGCCGCTGGTGCAGGGGGCCGGTGGAATGCTGATGCACCCACCCGGGACGCTTGCCGCCCTGCGGCAATTGGCG
>JAKBCC010000082.1 GCA_021808105.1 Planctomycetota bacterium | reverse complement strand
GGTTATTCGGGGTGGGATATTTCGTGGCGGCGGGGGGGTGGGTGCTTTGTGAGAATTTTGATAAAAATGAATAAAAATTGGAAAATCATTATAGGAACACAATGCGCGGTGCCGATAACAAATTCGTGGCCATGGAGAATGCTCCGCGCGGGGTGTTCATAGGCCCGTTGTTCCTTTTAGGGAGTCACTTCATGCAGACAGGAAAAGTCCTGGGTATCGGGGCCGCACTATCGGCCGGGTTGCTCGCGGCGCACGTCGCGAGTGCAGCAACGTTAACGCTGGAGGAGTATGTCGTTGGTATAAGCTCATTTGGCACTACGAGCCTTACCGGTTCGGCTGGGTCGTACTCTGCCGGGGCGGGGAGCTACCGTGGTTTGAGCTGGACGGGTGTCAGCTCCACCGTGGCTAATTCCGGCGGAACAGACAGCCTGAGCCTGACTTTCACCGGCCTTACTGGTACAGCCTACGACGGCTTTCTTATCAGCGACACGTCGTTTTCTGAAATGGGAACAGGGTTGACCCTGTCTGCCAGTTCGTCCTCTACCGCGACCACGGGGAGCGGCGGCGGTGTGTTTGCACCTATCGGATTTGCGGATAAAAATGACAAGCTTTTCGGAGTTCCCTCGGGCAACATCTCGGGCTATCCCAGTGGCAGTGTAGTTTCGGAGTCCTCAGGGGCCTATTCTGCGGATACCGGGTCGCCGTCAACGGTTAATATCAGTGCCCCATATTCCCTGACCACAAACGCCCTTGTTAATACCCTCGCCAGTGGGGGATCAAGCATTTATACCGTCACTGCTACTGCCTCTGTCACTGGTGGCACCGCCTCCGCCGTCACCCTCCCCGGTTCCGGGCCACTGTCGCTTATTGGCGGTCTGGTGGTTGTGGGCGGCTTGGCGATTCGTCGGCGGATGAAGTTGTGATGCGATTTGCCAGGAGCACCGGATCGTTAATAGGGTGGTTAATCTCTTGACGCAAGCTCGCCACCGCATTGCACATACGGTGCTCCAAGGAATCGCCATTCGCGATTTCACGTTCTGTAAGTTTTTTACCTATCACCGTCCCGCCACAGCGGGACGGTGATTTTTTTATAAAATCCCTTTGGTGCTGGGAATCTCATGCGACTGCGGATCCATCGCCACGGCCTGCCGCAATGATTTGGCGAGAGCCTTAAAAATGGCCTCGGCAATATGGTGGCTGTTGGTGCCGTACGGTACATTGACGTGCAAATTCATACCCGCTGTATTGGCCAGTGACCGCAGGGATTCATGCACGAGTTCCACATCAAATTCACCAATTTTCGGCGTGGGAAACCGCGCATTAAAAACAAACGCGGGACGCCCTGATAAATCCAGCGCCACATTGGCCAGCGTATCTTCCATCGGCACGCTGGCCCAGCCGTAGCGGTATATGCCGCGCTTATCGCCCAGCGCCTGCTGAATGGCTGAGCCTAATACCAGCGATACATCTTCCACCGTGTGGTGGGCATCAATGTGCAGATCACCTGTAGCTTTCACATTAAGATCCAACATGCCGTGCCGGGCCAGATGATCCAGCATGTGATCAAAAAATCCCACACCCGTGGAAACCCTGGCTTCCCCGCACCCATCGAGATTCACGGAAACGCTGATCTGCGTTTCACGCGTCTTGCGGCTGATTTCGCGCGTGCGCGGAGAAATTTTGGTTTGATTCGGCGTGTCGTGTGACATAACTGCAACTCCAATGTTGGGCTGTCGGTCGTAAGTTGTCCCACGCCATTTCGTGGCTTGGACCTTCTCAGGCCGCCGCCGTCAAGGCTTTCAGAGCCGTTAATAATGCGGCGTTCTGTTCAACGGTTCCGACAGTAATGCGAAGTTTATCCGTTAAGCCCGGAAGATTGAAGTAGCGCACCAGAATGTTGGCTGTTTTCAGCCGCTGGTATAACTCACCGGCATTGACCCGCGCGGGCACTTGTGCCAGAACAAAATTGCTGTAACTCTCCGGCAGGGTAAAGCCCATGCCGCGCAAACCGGCGGAAATATGAGCGCGCTGATGTTTTATTTTTTCCCACGTTCCCGCAGCGTACGCCTGATCCATTATGGCGGCGGTTGCGGCGGCAATGGCTACAGCATCACAGGGATAACTGTCGCGGACCTTATGCAATTGGGCCAGGAGCGACGCCTGCGCCATGCCATAGCCAAAACGCATTCCCGCCAGCCCGTAGCCCTTGGACATGCTTCGCAAAATAATCACGTTGTCATATTCCCGTACCAGCGGCAGAGCATTGGCGGGGGCGAAATCGACGTACGCTTCATCGAGAAGTACCACTCCGCGGAAGTCTCGGATAATGCGTGACAGCGTGGGCAGATCAGCCAGTGTGCCGGAGGGCGCGTTAGGATTAACAATTAAAAGCAATTTGGCGTTGAGATTAAAAATCTCCGCCGGAAATTCCCAGTGGGTGCCGCTGATGCGGTAGGGGAGAATAATTTTTCTGGCATCCTGCATGGCGGCCAATACCGGATACAGCGAATAGCTGGGATCTAAAAAAGCCACATGATCCCTCTCCCCCACGCAGGCGCGGAACACCAATGACAGCAATTCATCGCCGCCGTTGGTGCATAAAATCATGTCCGGTGAAATGCCATGGACTTGTGCAGCCGCTTCCCGAAATATGCGGGCGTCGGGGCTGGGGTAGCGCCGGAGTTGTTCAGCGGTTATCTGCTGCACCGCTTCCAGAACGCGGGGCGATGGTGGGTAAGGATTTTCATTGGTGTTAAGTTTTATAACGGAAATATCACCCGGTTGTTCCCCGGGAACGTAACCCGCCATTTGGATGATATTTTCTCTCACCAGCGGCATTGAGGTCCCTTGTAAAAAAATCACAATCAGCGTGCGGTGCGCTGGTCCGGCGTTCCACCACCGGCGTAGCCGGTGGCTATGTGGTTGCATCTGAATTTCTGTCCCGCGCGGTGGACATGTATGGCTATCGGTCACCAGCCCCGATTTTGCGGCCGAGCGATATTATCTAAGGGCCGTCGCGGCGGTTGGGGTGTCCAGTTCCACCTCACCTTCGTACATAATGGGAATGTTATACCGACCCGTTCGACTTACCCGTGAAATCTTTGGTTCCGGGCTGCTGGGTTCCACCGGTCCGTGTTCATAGCTGCGCCACTTCAGGCCCAGATCACGTACCATTTGATGGTCCATTTCCGGACTGCGGCCATACGTGGTCAGATAATTACCGATCATGGTGCTGTCCGCACCGGCAAAAAATATCCAGCTTTGCAGATCACGCAGGCATACTTCGCGCCCGCCCGCCACTTTTAATTCAACCGATGGATAAATAAACCGGCAGATGCTGACAATTTTGAGGCATTCCATGGGTGCCAGCTTGGCCTGTCCCGCCAGCGGCGTTCCCGCGATAGCATTGAGAAAATTGATCGGCATGACATCCACGCCAATATCCCGCAGTGTAAAGACCATATCCAATCGGTCATCCCATTGTTCACCCATGCCGAATATGCCGCCCGAACAGAGTGATAATCCGGCGGCCTTGGCCGCGTGCAACGTACGCAGGCGTTCCGCGTAGGGATGTGTCGATACAATTTCCGGGTAGAAGCGTTCGCTGGTTTCCAGATTATGATTGATCCGGCGCACGCCATTGGCGTGGAGAAAATCCGCGGTCTCGGGGGTCAAGGCTCCCAACGTGGCGCAGGCGCGGGTTTTTCCGGATTTGGCAATGTCCCGAAGCAGGGGGGCAAGCCAGTTCTCCAATTCAGATCGGGTAGGGCCGCGGCCGCTGTTGACGATACCAAAGCTGTCAGCCCCGACATCGCCGGCATGGGAAGCGCAATCCAACACTTGCTGATCGGTCAATTTGCTTTGGCCTTCAACAACCGTTTGATAGTGGGAAGATTGCGCGCAAAATTTACAATCTTCCGAGCAGCCTCCGACTTTCGCGGCCACGATGGCGCAAAATCGAACATCCGGGCCCTTGAAGCGAATACGGATCTTATTGGCCCAGTAGAACAGGTCATAGATATCGTCGCCGCTTACCGCCACCAGTTCCCGCGCTTCAGCGCGGGAAATCAGATGGCCATTGAGAATATTTCGGGCGAGCTTGGCAATGTTATCCAGCAAAATAGTGTCCTTTTCAAGAGAATTTACCGCAGCGACGGTACGCGCATAAGCTGATTAAGATTATACGCACCGACCAGGCGTAACTGGTTGCCGTTTGGTGTGTAGACCAGCATGAGACCGTCCCGGCTGTCCAGGACGTTCAGCAGGTCTACCTCCCCGAATCCGGTGGAGGAGGTCAACAGGGAAATGCCGCCGGTGGTATCCAGAACATCAGCGCGGGCTGTATTGGAATTTCCTGGATGAAAAGCCAGCAGTGCTGCCAGTAGCAGGGCGGTAACAGTCAGCAGACCGATGATAGCATGTTGAGATTTCATGTTTCTACTCCACTAATTTTATGTTCTTACGTAAAATGTTTCACGATGCACCAGGCCACGATGGGTGATAGCGGGGCTTATCGCATACGCATCCGTGCCCGCTTGATATCGGCGCTGATGTTGTACGGAGCCAGCCAGCGGGCACCCGGATTGTTATTGGAGGGTGTCATTCTGGCGGTAAGAATGCCGCTGTCCTGATTGTAGACATACACAAATCCGTCCGACCGATCACTGCCGGCAACGGTCAAATAGTGGCCGCCGTGAGTCACTTGCGCCCGGGCCGTCGCGGAGGGCCAGCCGATACGGGCTAAAACGCCGGCCCCCAGCACGGCATTAATGCCCAGCAAGCCGATGATGAGGAGTTTTTTTCCGTTCATGATATTTCTCCTGTAAAGGACCTGAACTTTTTTTGCAAGCACTGCGCTTTGTTTTCCCCGCAGTCAGGCATCGCGCCCGCCCCGACGTTTGCCGCGGCTGGCGCTGCGCATGGCGACAGCTGCCACACCGGCAAAGGAAATAAAGGCAATAAGATAGACCGGAATGTCGCTGCGCTTGGCGGTCATCAGCGGAATAGCCGAACTGATGTCCTTGCGCGCAACCTGTGCGACACTGACCGCCGGAGCCGTCAGACACACCGCCAGACAAACCGGTAAAACCAGACGATAACTGATCCAGGAAAATCTCATACCAGTGATGATAAACCCCGGAACCGCCAAGTCAAGGCCACCTCGCGAGAAGTTAGGAGTTAGCAGTTAGCAGTTAGAATGCTTTGGGTGCGCTGGCGCGGCTATTTTGCTTGGCCCCTACGTCCGCCGAG
The DNA here is from genome assembly GCA_021808105.1 of Planctomycetota bacterium. Classification (GTDB taxonomy): domain Bacteria; phylum Planctomycetota; class Phycisphaerae; order WQYP01; family WQYP01; genus JAMDCX01. The sequence continues at coordinate 12,095 of JAKBCC010000082.1, read as the reverse complement.
ACCCGCGCCTACTGCATTTACTGCGCAATACTGAACTTACTGCGCGCTACTGATTCTGTAACGTGTAACGACGGTATTTATGGCAACTCGATGGAATATTTTCAACAGTTGCCGACAAAATTGCTGGCTATCCGTTAAAAAAAACTCTAACATTGGAAATGTGATGTTTGGCACGCAGGAGTTCAAGCAATGCCCATAGGCGTTTTATTTGTAATGGCCCAGCCGCTGTGGGCGGCCAAAGGTTCAGGCAAGCCGTTCTCCAAGATCGACAACCGTGAAATATTCATGCGCAGCATTGAGTTATATGCCAACCGCGATGCGGTGCAGCAGCGAATCTTATGTATGCTTCCGGACGATTTATCCCGCATTCAGGAAAAATATGGATCCCATCTGGCGTTTCAAGGCGTGGGTGCAGCCGCCGGTGGACCGGATTGGTTTGGGGCGGTGCAGCGCGGGCTGGAAAAATTGAAGGCGGAAATCGAGACGGTCATTGTTCATGATGCCTGCTGCCCGGCAGTGCCCTATACGGTTCTAGATGCGTTGGAGGAAGCGCTGGGAAAGACCGGAGCTGCGGCGGCGGTTGTGCCTGTTGGCGGCGCGACCGTGCGGGCACAGGGCGGCAAACTTGGCCCTCTGGCGGTTGACAGGCGGCTGGAACTTCTGCAATCGCCGCAGATTTTTCGCCGCACCGTGCTGGAGGCCGCCTATGCCCGGCGCGCCGAAGTAAGCGGGGAATACGTGGATGACGCTACGCTGGTCAGACTTTGCGGCACCGAGGTGACGACCGTGCCGGGCTGGCGATTAAATATTCGCGTTGATCATGACGAATTGATCAAACTGGGATCCGACGCCATTAAACATCTGCCCCGTGTGCGAAGCAACGCACCGGTAAGTCCGTTTGATGAAGCTCAGTGGTGAAGCCTTCGGTGATTTCCCGCGGAATGATGAACGTCAGGAATAAATATGTATGAGATGATAGGAATCTCATAGCTTTGGAGTGTTATGGCGCAGCGCGTCGTATTTTTAATTACCGATTTGGATCTGGGGGGAATGCCGCTGATAGTTCGGCGCATTGTTCGCGGGCTTAAAGAGGCGGGGCGGTGGGAACCCACGGTGGTGAGCATCAAGCCGCCGGGCATTGTGGCCCGCTGGATTCGCCATGAGGGCGTTGAAGTGGTCGGATTAAATGCGAAAAGCACGCATGATATCCAAGCCGTTAATCGGTGGGTGAAAACCCTGCAAACAATAAATCCCTCGGTGGTAGTAAGCGTGCTGGTGCATGCCAATGCGCTGGCGGCCATGGCCGCGCCGTTGGCCGGGCCACGAATCTATTTTCAATCAATCCATACTATTCAACCTGAACCACGATGGCACTGGCGGCTGCAAGGATTAATCGCCCGGCATTGCCACGGAATTATTACGCCCTCGCAGGCGGTGCTGGATCGCGTCAGCCGATTTGGACGTTTTCATAACGGTTATGTGATTCCTTTTGGTCTGGACTATGACACTTTTGCCCTTGCCGAACCCATACCGGTTGCAGAGCGAGCGTGGCCGGGGGACGCGGTGGCGGTGGGATATATCGGCCGGTTTGATCCGGTAAAGCGGCTGGATATATTGGTGCGGGAATTTGCGGAACTTCTGTTACGCGATTATCGCCGGTGGAGTAAATTGCATCTGGCGTTAATCGGATACGGGACGGAAGAAAAGCCGCTGCGCGCCTTGGCCGCCCAACTGGGGATTGCGTCCCATGTCACGTTTCCCGGAGCCACCGCCGAACCGGCGCGCTGGTATAAGTCCCTGCGGATACTGTGTATGCCCTCGACTGTTGAAGGCTTTGGCATGAATATTATCGAAGCGATGGCATGTGGAACACCCGTAGCAGTTTTCCGCAGTCCGGCGGTGGAAGAAATTGTTACCGATCAGGAAACCGGCTTGCTGATAGATCCGAATCGGAAAGGTTCCATGGCTGATGCGATTGCCCTGCTGATCGAAAATGGCGCATTAGCCGATAAAATCCGAAGCCAGGCCCAGGCCTTGGTGGCCACGCGCTATTGTGCCCCGCGAATGGTTGAAGACTACCAGCGCGTGCTGGATCAAGCGATGGCTTCTGAACGGCCTCGTCTGGCTTAACGGCGCGGATGAGGATAAACTATCGCTGTTTCATCTGTTTGATTGGATATGTGGAGTAAATAAAATGGGTCGAATCATTGCACCGTTCAAACCTACCCGTTCGGCCAGTCCCTGGCATGATGTAGATCCGGGCAGCGGCATGTTGCCTTCGGTATTTCACGCCATTATTGAAATTCCCCTGGGGGCATCCAATAAATATGAAATGGATAAAGCCACCGGCCTGCTGAAGCTTGATCGTGTACTGCACTCCGCCGTTTATTATCCCGCCAACTACGGCTTTCTACCCCAGACCATGGCCGATGACGGTGACCCTCTGGACGTGCTGGTGCTGGGAGCTGAACCGGTGTATCCGTTAACCATCGTCGAAGCCCGCGCTATTGGCTTAATGACCATGAAAGATCAGAACGAAATTGACCATAAGGTCATTTCCGTACATGTCAACGATCCGGAATACAGCAGCTACAGCGATGTGCATCAATTGCCGCCGCACAAACTTTCCGTGTTAAAGCGATTTTTTGAAGATTACAAATCCCTGGAGAATAAGCGCGTGGTGGTCGATGATGTGCTGCCGGCGGAATATGCGTTTCCAGTCATTGAACAATCCCTGATGATCTACAAAAAATGGCGTGCCGGCGAAGACGTCAGCCGCATGTTGCATGTGGCGTAACGGTAGGAGCTCTTCCGTGACTCGTTTGATGTTTTACTTTACGACCTGACCGGCTCGTACTTTGACGGATTGTGCCAGGAGATTTCCATCGCCAGACATGGCTATCCCGGCGCGCCGGGATGACGGCCGAAAGATTATGCCAAGGCCATGGCGTGGTTCCGCATTCTATTTCACGTCGCCGGGCACCCCCCGAAGATTTCCGGTCTGGGTAGCCAGCGCGCTGCTGGATGACAACCCGATCATTGGCGGGTGTTGAATTTTTCGAGAATTGAGCCTATTGCACCCAGCGCCTGCTCCAAAACTTCGCGGCTGGGAACCGGGAGTTTCATGTATGATTCACCCGTGCGTTCATCCCGATGAATGATGGAAATGCCCGCAGCGCGGCCCGGCACGGCCGCCGGGTTAGTTCCAGTCTGCGATGGCTGCCCCTGCTGCCCCTGCTGGGCCGCCAATTGCTCAAGAATGTTTAATCCCACCTGAAGTAATCCGGCCCATGGATTGCCCGTGCCGATTCCACTGGCTGCCGAATCGCCGTTACCCGTCGCATGACTCTCTGAGTTCCCAACGACCGAACTTTCCGCTGCCGTCGATGCGGAAGCGGTGCTTCCCAAAGCGGCGTCGCTGAAACTTGGCATTGCCGCCGACGGCCCGCCTGATAATTCCACAGGTTCTTCCACCATGGCCGGGGGAATGGCACCGGTGGTCTGTTCGACGGTCTCAATAAACTTAGTTAAACGCGAGCCTCCGAGCATGACGGCTGATTCCCCGTTATCCAGGACACCGGAAAACAGCGATTTCTTGAACTTCAATACCGACAACATCCCCTCTTCAATCGTGCCTTTGGCGACGAAATTTATCACCTGCACCGGGCGCTTTTGTCCCAGGCGATGCACCCTTCCGATGCGCTGCTCCAGCACGGCCGGATTCCAGGGCAGATCCATATTGACCACTACCGAGGCCGCGTGCTGCAAATTCAACCCCACGCCCCCGGCATCGGTAGCGAGAAATGCCCGGCACCGGTCATCTTCACGGAATCGGTCAACCAGGGCGCCGCGCTTGGCACCCGGCACGCCGCCATGAAAGAGAACATGTTCCCATGGCCGCCCCGCCATGCGCCGCTGCAACAGTTCATGCATCCGCAGCCACTGGCTGAAAATCACAACCTTTTCCCCGGGCCGCTCAAAAAGTTCTTCCAGCAGCGTAGCCAATTCATCGGCTTTGTAGCCAAAATCCGTTTGATGATCCAGCAAATAGGTGCTGTCGCAGCTCATTCGCATATTCTGGAGCGCAATCATCAGCCGCTGACGATCAGCCTCGGAAAGGTAGTGCGTCCGCCGCCATCGCATGACAATGCGACCCACTAAATCGCGATTTTCCTCATGGTGGTTGCGCTGCTCGGCCGTCATGGAAACGAAAAAGTTTTTATCAAGCCGGCCGGGCAGATCCTTAAGCACCGCATCTTTTTTGCGGCGAATCAGAATCGGTGCCAGCGTGCGACCAATCAAATCCAGATTCTGATACCCCACCACCCGCCCGCTTTCCGCATCGTGTATCTGATGTTGATGCAGAAACTGAAACGTCGGCCCCAGCCGATGGCGATCCACAAACTGCACCACCGACACCAGTTCTTCCAGACGGTTTTCCAAAGGCGTGCCCGTTAAGACAATGGCATACGATGATTTGATCTGTTTGACACAACGTGCGGCAATCGTGTTCCAATTTTTGATTCGCTGGGCTTCATCGAGAATCACCATATCCGGCGACCACTTTTCAATGAGGTCCATGTCCCGCCGAACCGTATCGTAATTGGTCATTTTATAAAATGTTTCCGTGGCAAAGCCCTGCTCTCGTTGCGTTCTCATCCCGCCGATCACCTGTGTGGTGCGCTTGGCGAATTTCTCGATTTCCCTGGCCCACTGATGCTTAAGTGACGTGGGGCATATAATCAGCACGCGTTGCACGCCAAAGTGTTTGGCCATAATTTCCACCGCCGCAATGGCCTGAATGGTTTTTCCCAATCCCATTTCATCACCGATCAGACATCGCCCGGCCCGCGCCGCAAACAGTGCCCCTTCACGCTGATACGCATACAGCGGCACCTTGACCAGATGGTCCATGGCCGGGCTGTTTGGGCCTTGCGGAAAGGCTTTCGTTAAAATCGTTTCCCGCTCCACGGCGTCACGTTTTTCAGCGATAAACCCCAATGCGTCGTTATAACATCGCAAGTCATGCGGGATTGCGGAAGCGGCGGATAGGAATTGACCGAATGTCGTCAGGGCTTCCGGAATTAATCCGCCGGCGGTGTGAAAATACTTCTCCGCCAGTTTCCGCAGAGCGGGCGGGCAATCTTCTCCGGCACGAAAACGCACATCACGTTGTGCGCCGTACCGCAAATACACGGAACTGTAGGGCGGGTTGTAGCCTTGTTTCAGGGCGGCGGCCCCGGCGGCTTGCTGCCGCAGTTTCTGGAGCGTGAATTCAACGTGCTTGCAGGTGCCAAGAGTGTTGGTGGTAAAATCCGGACAGGAACAGAAATTATCTCCCAATTGCTCACCACGAATCGCCACGCGATATACGCCGCGGGTGGTCGGATTGGTGATTTCAAAATCGGAAAATATTTCTTGATCACCGATGTTACGTAGCACGAAGTTTTGCTCCTGGCCATACTGCCGCCGCAGCGCAATCTGCCATTCTTCCATCGACAGTTCGGCCGGTCGAATAAGCCGTGATAGCTTAGGGGGTTTGGCGGCTTTGGCGGTTTTGGATGCGGGGCGATTCTTTTTTGAAGCGGCGGTTGCGGTTTTTGCAGGCATTGTGTTGATCCTCTCATGAGTTGATTCATGGGTGTTAATTCATGCACGCACGACGGCCTGAAAGTTTATCACAACATGGTTGCGGTGCGTAGCGCCGCCCGGCAATTATTCCGGAAAGCCGCCAATCACACCATTAGCGAATGGTGCCGAAAAAACCAGGAAAGGTCAACCGAGGGAATATATTATTCTTTTATACGGGCGTGGCAATATTTCCGGGCAACGCACCGTGCGGGAAAACTTCACAAAGCCGCCGGCTCTGCCGGTGGTGGAACACACGATAAGAGAATCTCTGGCAGGCTCTTGACTCGTTGGCACCAAAGGCTGTGGCTTGCCCTGATTTGGCATTAATTCGGCCCTGCCCGGAAAAATTGCCACCCCCTTTTATACCGCCACTGTATAACATTTTTATTCAGCAGAGACCGCAGCATTTATGGCACCTGTAACCGTTCACGGCTATACCGATCGGGGTGTCCGGCAACGGCGCACCGCGTCGAAATTTACGTTTCGGGTGATGGCCCGCATTGTGGTGCAGGCTTCGCAGCTGCTTCCCGGCCTGCTCGACCATATCTCCGTAAACGGTTACCTTTATCCATGGTTAGGCTCGTGGTGAGTCTGGCCAGCCGAAAGGCCGTAAACGGTTACAGCGAAGGGAAGTGAATAAATGGAATCAGGAATCGAAGCAAGCAGGAGAAATAGCGCGGTCACTGCCATCATTATTATCTCTGTCGCGCTGCTGGGTTTGTGCGGGTTTTTCACACTTCCGGCCCGTGCCGCCGGCGGACCAGGAGCCAAAGCCCTGTCGCAGGGCAGGCTTGCCAGGACTGCGGGCCACTATCGGGTCGCAATGCGCTGTTTCCGTCAGGCGGCGGCAAAAGGCATTGGTGCCGCGACGTGTGACATCGGCACTCTCTACGACCATGGCGAGGGCGTGCCGCAGAATTATGGCAAAGGTATGGCTTGGTTCAGCAAGGCGGCTGCGAAAGGCGATGGTTTGGCGATGTTCAACATCGGCGTGCTCTACGACCGCGGCGAGGGTATGCCGCAGGGTTATGCGAAGGCCATGGCGTGGTATCGCAAGGCGGCGGCGAAGGGCGTTGGTTGGGCGATGTGCAACATTGGCATTCTCTACGGCCAGGGCTACGATGTGCCGCAGGATTATGCCAAAGCCATGGCGTGGTGGCGCAAGGCGGCGGCGAAGGGGATTGTTTTGGCTATGCGCAACGTCGGCGTGCTGTATGACCAAGGCGACGGTGTCCCCCAAGATTATGCTAAAGCCATGGCGTGGTTCCGCAAAGCGGCGGCGAAGGGCGACGGTTTGGCGATGTTCAACATCGGCGTTGGCTATTACAACGGCGACGGTGTGCCGCAGGACGAAAACAAGGCGCTTATGTGGATGCGGCGAGCGGGGGCGGCAGGCGGACAGGCGGCTGTATTGGCCCGTAAGACTATCGCGCAGATAAAAGGAAAATAAAATTTTGGCAGATTAAGCCCTACCCCGCGTGGAGCGTTAATCCTAACGCCCGCACCACCTTCAATACCGTTGCGAATTCCGGCCGCCCATCCGGTGAAAGCGCCTTGTATAAACTCTCCCGCCCCAAGCCTGCGCTGCGTGCAATCCGCGTCATACCCTTGGCGCGGGCAATTCAACAATTCCCCAAGATCTGGTAATATACATATTCCAGTGATGGAAGAGCGATTAGAAAACGTCAAGGCTCTTCCACGTTCCGCCGATGTAGCTCAATGGCAGAGCAACGGTTTTGTAAACCGTAGGTTGTAGGTTCGAATCCCACCATCGGCTATCAATAAATCGCCTTGATTACAGCGGCTTTCGCGTGGGTTTATACGCGCATACCTTAGGCCGTCAGGTACGGTTGGAATCCTGCAGTCGCATGATTTTGTGCCGGCTCCGGGGCGGCGTTGGGCGCTTCCTTTTTTGGCTTGACTTTTTTGGCTTGACCCTATGACATATTATGGCATAAAACTAAACTGAGGTTTAATATGAATGTCGCCACCACTATTAGAAACGGTAGAAAATTTGCTCTTGTGCCCCTGGCGGATTATCGACGCCTGGTGGGCAAACCGTCTGCCCAGGAACCGGCGTTACCGGAGTATCCGCCCGTGGACGCGGACGGAACCTGTAACGCGTTGGATCATGCCCGCATTTCGATTGCCCGCACCCTCATCCGTGATCGCCGTGCTGCGGGACTAACCCAACAGCAATTGGCGAAACTTGCCGCAGTGCGGCAGGAGACAATCTCCCGGATTGAATCCGGGAAGCATACAGCGACAGTGCGAATTGTCGATAAACTGGACAAGGCCATTCGCGGGGCTTCCAAGCTGCATAAACACGCATCACACTCTTAACCCGACAATAATTAAATCCCGTTCCACGCCGTCCAGCACGGCGACGCGCGGTAGAAATCCCCAGCGTTGGAAACCGATTTTTTCAAAGAGCTGCAAGCTTGGTTCGTTGTGCCCGAAAATAAATCCCAGCAAGGTTGTTACGCCAATGTGCGGCGCATAGGCAATGCTGCGGCGAACCAGGTCGGTTCCCAATCCGCGGCGTCGCTGTTCCACCGCCAGATACACACTAATTTCGCACGTCGCTGCATAGGCCGGTCGGCCATAAAATGAGGAAAAACTTAACCATCCCGCGATCACGCCATTGTCTTCGGCAACCCACAGCGGGCGGCGTTTGGGTGAATGCGCCGCAAACCATTCCTCGCGGCTGCTTACGGAAACGTTTTGGGTATCCGCGGTGACCATACGAGTGGCGATGGTTGAATTGTAGATATCTACAATGGCTGGTAAATCCTGATGGGTCGCATCGCGAATGTTCATAGGGCCTCATGCTACAGGCGATCACCTTTTTCTGCACCAAATGATCAGTGATTGAACCGCAGATTACGCGGGTAACGCGGATAAGGGGGCATTGGCCTGCGGCCCGATAGAGCAGGTCTTGAAAGACGGAAGCCCGCTGTTTATCCGCATAAGTCGCGTAATCCGCGGTCATTTTAAAAGCGATTTTGGGTTCCATACCGCGTGCCGGACATACAGGGCGGAAGCCCCTCAAAATAAACGACTTCTCCGGCACGACCTGGTTAAATTCCCAAATTTCTTGCTCTGGCGGAGCATTGGCTCATGTCTCTATGGCAGTCAGGGACACGCGGCGAGCAGCGTGATTCGGTTGTTCTGCGACGCAGCTGCAACCCGCTGGCGACGCGGCGGCAAACCTCCAATCAACTGTCGTCAAACGACCAAAATTGGGAGCGAGGGTTTGGCGGCGGTGACGACGCACCCTGATGTTGGGTGACCACTTCAAGCGGCAGTTTCATCGCGTCTGCAAAAAGGTGGTGCCCCACGCTGCAACCAGCGTCACAAGTGCGGGTTCGGTCCGGACCTTCCATGTGGGCGGATCCGTAAGGGAACAGTTACCGCTCAACCATTCCTTAAATTCTGCGGGGTGAGTTGGCATCGAAACCTCCGATCACGCCGGCCATTTTTATTCCTATAGCGAACCCACGTCAGCCAGCCCCATGCGTCGATTCACGTCGCCTTATTTCTGCGCCCTTCCGCTGACTCGGTGGGCGTCACCCTTTCAAGGCCTCCCCGGGGTTTCAAGGCTTGTGGTTGCTGGTGACAGAAGAACCAAAGACGGTAAACCAAACACCCCGCCAGTAGTACCATCGTGATGCCATAGCCGGCGTGGGTGGCCCATTGCCGGTTAAAAGCTGACGAAAGGACAACGCGTCCCAAGGTTTTGCTTTTTTTCGCCACATCACTTGTCCCTTTTCCGCGAGCAACACAAGAACGGTGCCACCATGATACGCGCAGTGCCCGTCGCCCGTAACCGGGGCCAAACCGATCCATTTTTTATACTCCGTTGATCGGCCGATGCACCGGTGGTTAGCAAGCTTATGCGATCACAAATGGTTGCTGTCCTCGCGTATGGATGCCTCAGGCAAGGTGATATACACGGGCCAATTCTGTTAAAATCCCTTCACGCGTGCCACTACGGAACCCAAGAGCTTTGAGGTCAATATCCTCGCTGAGCATTCGGGCAACGAAATCGCTAAGATCGCTCTTTATCGTGGTTGGCACTGCGAGATCTACGGTGGGGTCGAGAATCCGGAACAGACGAAAAACATCATTTTTATGCTTCTTAGTCACTTTGCTGTCGATCTTCTCGCCGCCTCGCTCACGCTCGGTCAGGTCGATCCACGCTCGGACCTTCAGGGCGATGAGCTGCGCCGGGCCGACCACGGGAAGTCCGTCAACCATCTGCCTGCCCGCTTGAATGAATTCGTAGTAGTCCGTATCCATGAGGATCGCCGAAAGGCTGGACACATCCTCTTCCATTGGCAGCGGGGTCAAATGGCTTCCTTTCGCAACTGGCAGCACATCTGGCTGTCTGGAAAACAGTTCCAGCATGAAGGGATAACTCCCATTCCTCGGCTTCTGAAAACGGTAGAACTGTTTCTGGCCGCTTGATTTTTCCTGAATACTGTAGCCGCCTCCATGCACAAATGCCCAGAATGCGCGGACGAAGGCAGTGTCCAACGCTTCGACACACAGAACGATGTCGAGGTCCTTGGTGGCCCGGAATGAAAGTCCGGCTCTGGTCATGGCGATATCACATGCGGTGCCACCGATGAGCACGTAACGATCTGCATAGTCTCGGAAATGTCTGCGGAAAATATCCAAGCCGTTTACCATTCGAGTTTCTCCATCATTTCTTCCAGCGAAGACATAATCCGTTCGTCGGGATTATCCTTCAGTGACAGATACAGCGATAATGGATCGACCACGTCAAGCTCGGTCAAGAGCGCCGGAGGATAACCCCAGACCTCAATTTCGTGGGCGTGCGGATCCTGGTCCGGCACCACGACAGCCTTGTGTCGCTGCCGCAGCAGTTTCCATTCTTCCCGACTTATCGCGTACGTGGTGAGTGCGGGCCGCGCGAGCATGGAGTACTCGGCCAAAGCCGCAAGCCCCGCACGGATGCCGACAATCCTACCCTTGGTGTGCCGGATGAATAGCCGCTTGTTTGCCGGGCTGCGAAGCAACGGTTGCGCCCTGGTCCATATTTCCCGCCGGTTTCCCGTGAAGCGAAGATGCCGTTCTCGGCCGTGGAATGTCACGTCGCCCAAGCCGGCCGCTTCCAATTCGTCAAAGACGCGGGTCATCGTCATCGCCGAATATCCCATTCGTTGTGCCGTCTCCAGCGGATTGAACACTTGCTCGCACCCGCGGAGCAGTGCGTGGATAACCACGGCCTGGGTCGAAGGACTGAACGTCGGCAGTTGCGAACGAATCCTGCGAAAGTGTTCACGCAGATCAATCGCCAGGGCGGGCAGGTACATCTGATTGCCCGGAACGATAAAAGGAACTTTGTGCTCGATCAGCCGTTTTCGGTTGTACGCCGTTACGTTAGCACGCACATAGATCACGTCCGCGCTCTGTTTGGCTCGGAGCAAATCCATATGCTTGCGGACAGTCGCAGGAGATTGCTCCCCCGGAGTAGTGTCAATCGCGAGGAGGAAAGGTATCCCCAGCATTTTTGTGTCCGCGAAGTCGTAAAGTTCTCTGATAAAGTGCGGGAGGCAATCTTTCTTATGCCAAGGCGTGGTGGTCACAGCGATGCCCAAGGCAGCCTGGATGTAATGTTCGAGTGGATGGAGATCGATATTCACTTCGGACTCCGCATCAGTAATTCTGCACAATAACATATCATGTGTTATCGTGTATTTCAAGTGTTATCGTTGTGCCTCGGTGACGTCCGCAGGTCATCCGGGCCGCCCAGATACGGATTTTCCCCTGGGGATACAAAGGAGGCCAGTTACGAATAGCACGTCCCAGGCGAGGGCGCTCCTCATCGGGGCCACGGGGTTTTAGGGCTTGCGGTTGCTGGCCGTCGTATAGATTGGCAGCCGCAACTGGGCAAGCTTCTTTTTTGCAGCACCGTTTCAACCCGATCCATTTTTCGACGATCTGTTACCCGGCCTTGGACCCTCCATTGGTCGGCCCATGCACTTCTGCTCCTTAGTGCGCCATACCCGTCAAGCTACATTCCACCAATGCCGATCATGGCGGATGTGTTACCGCGCCCGGCGGCTTGGCGAAACCACTTCAATGCCTTCCCATAATTCCGCTGGACGCCAATGCCCTTCCGATACAGAAATCCTAACTGCTCCATTGCCTCCACATCGCCGTTGGCCGCAGCCCGGCGGCACCAGCGGTACCCACGAGCGAGATTCTTCGGTACGCCATGCGCTTCCAGATAACACTGGCCCAATCGCAACATCGCACTACCGTCGCCCTCGCCTGCGGCCTTTCTCCAGTAGCTGAATGCTTTCCGCGGATCGCGCGGCACACCCCGCCCCAAGAGGTAGAGATCCGCCAGCCCGCACATTGCCAGCGCATCGCCCTTATCAGCCCCGATGCGAAGGGAGCCAGCCGCCTTTTTAAAGTGCCCGTGCTCAAAC
>JAKBCC010000081.1 GCA_021808105.1 Planctomycetota bacterium | reverse complement strand
TTCGCCCCTGGCATTCCCACCGTAGTTCATGGAGCGTGCGTGCTGGCCATACAATCCATTCGGCGCTATCAGAATAAGTGGCTAACCAAGGTGGACCCGGGCAATAAAAAACGAAACTTTGCGGCAAGCTGCTTCGTATTATGGGCACCGACGCGAAAGCAAATCCTTGAACAGGTCGGCGGTTGGCATGCGAAAGAAATTATCACTGATTCCCATGGAAAAGTGTTACTGACCGCCCCCGTCAAGGCCCCTCAAAACGACTGGCCGCGTACGCGGGCCGATACCCTCTTTTCATTTCAGCTTCATTTGCCTTGGCCGCCGCCCGGTTCCGCAGCCTTGGCTTTGCGCGGCAATTTACGTGTATATCTATCCAGTGATATACAAACCATGCATCTAAGAAATTTGCATATCGGTCGCACCGCCTTAACCGACGATGGCATGACGCTGAAATTTGCAAAGCTGCAACAGATTCCCGGCGGCTGGAAAATTCGCCTGGATATTGGTATGACCCAGGGCTTCTCCTACCAAGGCAAAACCAGCCATTGGCTGGCCTTCGCGCAGGTACCAATCGAACACTGTTTTGCCAAGCATCTTTTCGGAGGTAAAGAATTCACGCTGTACGACTCCGCCGGCCACCCACTACGCATTACCAGCCACACCGGCGGCCCGGTGGCAGGCAACTGGGGAGCCTACCGTTACACATTGAATATTGCCGGCACCAAGCCCCAAAGCGCCACCATAAAATTCTTCACCCGCACCATCCTCACAAAAGTCCCCTTCAATTTCAAAAACCTGCCGATCCCGCGTTAAATAAGGAAAAGTGCGAGTGTCAAAAAGCCTGAGGCAAATAACCGCCGGACGCCAAAGGTGCCGAAACCGGACAACTGCATTGGAAGATCCCCCAATACCGGTTAACCTCTCGGCATGAACATTGATCCGAGAATTCTAAAACAATTGAGTAAAGTTCGGGGCAAGCGTCCATTGGCGGTAATCAACCATATCATTAAACATGGATTCGTAACCAGCCAGGAACTGAAGGACAAATATGGGTACAACCATCCGCCCCGGGCGGCCCGCGATGTGCGGGAACAAGGCATCCCGCTGGTAACGGACCGCATCAAGGGTCCGGACGGGCGGAGCGTGGCGCTCTATCGATTTGGGAACCCTGATGACGTTCAGGAGAATAAGTTCGGGGGAAGGAAAGTATTTTCAAAAGCATTTAAGCAAAAATTGCTGCAAGAGCAGGATGGCTGTTGCGCGGTTACTGGAGAGCGTTTTGAATCGCGCTATCTTTCAGTCGACCATCGCGTACCTTATCAGATATCCGGAGATACGGGCATTCCTGAGGACAACCCCGGTGATTTCATGTTGATATCACTACCCATCCAACGACAAAAAAGCTGGTCCTGTGAGCATTGTGAGAATTGGCTTAAACAGAGGAACCCTGCGGTGTGCAGGCGATGCTTTTGGGCATCACCGAAGAGCTATGATCATATCGCCATGGAGAAGTGCCGGCGGGTCGAAGTCATCTGGCTGGAAGATGAAGTCCAAGATTACGAGGTACTGCTGGAACTGGCGCGACGACAGGACACGAGCCTTCCACTATTTATCAAACAGACGTTGCGGGACAATATAATTGGCTAGGAGCCTGTCCGAGTAACTAGGCAAACAACAATTCCTCACGTGCCCCTTTCACCGATTGGCGGCCAGGCATACCTGTGGGGTCGGGGTGGCGGGAAACGTAGATTGACTCAAACGTCTCCTCCGAGCGTCCAAGGAGTGTAGCCTGCGTGGAACGGCCAACCAACACCTCCGCGTGGTATAGGTTCAGGTGATCGGGTAGTTTGTGGCCATGGACCTTGTCCCCGGTTCGTCCGTCATAACTGACGGCAAAAGGGATCTCCCGCTCCTTCAAGGATTCCAGCTCGCACACGAATTCGTCAAAATCAACGCCCGAAATATAGCGGTTGTCACGCCCCCCGCCAACGCCTTGGTAAGGAGGGTCCAAGAAGACAAAATCGGTCACGGTCGCCTCGGCCAGAACTTTTTTGTAATCGACGGAGGTCAGTTTTGTCTCACTACCTAGAGCTTCAGCAACCAGACGCAGGGAGTCCTTCATTGTGCCGGGCATCATGCCCTTGCGGCGATGGTCGGGGCTGTTGTTGAATTCGCCCCGGCGGTTGTACCGGATTGCGGCTTTCACGCATCGCGCCAGGAGAAACAGTAAAAGTTCCGGCTTCTGCGAAGTGTTGAAGTCTGACCTTACCTGATTGTAGAAATCGCGTTCGCGGCCATGCTGAGATTGCCAAAGGCCCATATAGGCGGCGGCGAGTTCGTCGGGGTCGTGAATAATCCGTTGCCACAGCGCCATCAGCGCGCGATGGGCATCATTAAGCCAAAATTCGTTTACATTGCCCGCAAAGGCGGCCGCAACGGAGACAGCGGCTGAACCGGCAAAAGGCTCGACCAATCGACGCGCCGATTCCGGGATATACTTGATGATTACTGGGGCGAGCCTGCGCTTGCTTCCCTGGTAGGGAAACGCTTGCGGAACATTATGTGTTCTCAAACCCATTGAACCACTCTCCTGTCGCATCACATGCCTAACTTTACACGAACAATCATAGTCGATTGTCGTTGACATGCAACCGATTTTTACCCAGATTCGGAAATGATCGCTCCGTGGCAGACTCTGCTCTAACCGGCCGCCGGAGAAGGCGCTCCATGGGGGCGACAGCCGCTCTTCTGCGCCATCCAAATTTGCTCTACTGCTCAACTTTCTATATTCACCTCTCTATCGGGCCGCAGCCCGTTGCCCGATGCCCCGCCCGTCCTTTCTGTCTTTGCGCCTTCCTGGTAAACACCGCCTGACAGCCCACAAAACAGCAGCGCAGCTTCCAGCACATTCTAACTCCTAACTATCTGCTCGTTTTTAGCCTGCGACAGGTTATCCGCGGAAGGTTCCTATTACCTGACTCGTTAAGCTGACCGACCGGGCGGGCGAACGGAAGCGGCTATCGGCCTTGCCGGCGGAAATAGCGGCCTGCAGTTCCTTTACCCGGCTTTGGGCCGCGTCCATTTTGGGATAACGGACTTCCCGAAAACCGGTAACCGATTCCGGCGCTGTGAGAATATCCAGCCACAGGTTATAAAGCCACGGCTCGTGCAACTCACAGGTATCCACCAGGCGGGTGTACCATTCGCGGAAAGCTTTTTCACGGGCATGCCAGGCGGGCATCAGTGTGCGCAGCCACCGGCAGTGGCGCAACACGCGCATCTGCCAGTCATAGCCTTTGAAATGGAAGCGAAGTTTAAAGCCGGCGATATCAAATTCAGGCCGGTTCAAATGGACATATTTAATTCTGTCCCCATTGGCCGGATTCACATTATACCGGCGGCGATCGCGGCGATATTTTTCCGGACTCGTATACATCATGGCAACGTATACTTCGTCTTTAATCATCATTACTTTCGCCAGATTCCAGATTACCGCACGGGTCACGGCAAAACTTCGCGCGGCGTTATCCTGCTGATACGTTTTCACCACACGCGAAGCATACCCGCGGGCATAAGGCAACGCGCCCCATTGAATGGCGTCAAACAGGCGGATGACATAATCACGTTTAATACCGTCTTCCAGAAGAGGCATTTGCTGGAGCGTTTCGCGGCATATCCGGCGATATTCATCGGCGTTGCGCTTTCCCCAGATGGAACTGACCATTAGAATATTGGCCTTGCGTTCAATGGCCTGCTCCACGGTTTCCACTTCCCGCGGAGCCGCAACCCCAAACAGGTCGGGCCGCAGGACAATTTTCCGGCCAATGTTAAAGGCGCGATAATTGCGTTCAAATTCACGACGCACGGCATGGCGAATGGCCCAGGTAATGCTCTTATAAGAAACGGGAATGAACCCCAACTGATAGGCCACGCCCAGCATCATAATGTTGGCATAAAGTTTGGAATCCAGCAGGCGCTCGCACAAATCACCCACGTTAAAGCTGAAGAACTGCCCCGGCCGGCACTGGGCTTTAATCATTTCCGCAAGTTGTTCAGGGGAAAAATCTTCGCGCCCCAGCAAGGTCAGAATGGTGGGGGTTTTTCCGGTGTTAATGACTGCGCGCGTATATTTTGGAGAAGCCACACGCAGATTGTCCTTCGGTGAAATGGCCCGCGCGGCCTCCAAGACATCCACGCCAATAAGCAGGTCCGCCTTGCCATAGGGTGTAATGGCTGATCCCTGCACGCTTTGGCGCGCGAAAAGCAACTGGCTGAACACGCCGCCATTACGAATGGCCAGACCCTTTTTATCCACAAATGCAATCTGGTAGCCTTCTTTATGGCCCGCACGCACCAGAATTTCGCCCGCCACGCCGATGCCCATTCCACCCACACCCGCCAGATAGCACCGCCAATGTTCACCCATTTTCATCATGGGGGGTTCGGGCATTCCGGTGAGGTCCACAACTTCATCGGGCATGCGCGGCGGGCGTTTGCGCGTGACAATCACCTGCTCAAAACTGGGACAGGCGTCGATACGTGAACAGGCTCCATCATTGACGCACGTGGTAAAGTCCGTTTGAATCTTCGGGCCGTAATCGGTCTGCGAAACTTTCAGGGCGGGGCAACCGGTCTGGCTGGTGCATTCCAGGCAGTATTCACAGACTTCATCGGTGATGTTCATGTAGGCTTTGGAACGGATAAAGCCGTGCTCTTTTTTCTCCTGCACTTCCGCGCGGTGCTTGCGGCGATTGAAGGTAATACCGCACTCTTTATCGGCGATGATGATCTTGACGCCATCCTGCAGAATCACCGATTCCAGCAGGTCTTTATATTTATCGCGCTCGGCAGGGTTCACGCGAAATACACGGGCCTGCGGTTCATCGCGGCCGTCTTTGCCTTTAATGCGTAACGTACCGGCGGCATCGGGAATCAGCGAGCGGACGATGCGTTCAATATCATGGGCTAAAACCGTTGATCCGGTAATATCCTCATGCAGTGTCGGGTTGGGCTGATGGCCGGTCATGGCGGTGGTGCCGTTTTCCAGAATGATGTAGGTTATATCCTGTCCCTGATTGATGGAATTTCCAATGGCCAGTTGCCCGGAATGAAAAAATGTGCCATCACCCATGAACACAATTTGTTTATTGGTAATAAACGGATCCACTCCACCGCCGGTGGCTCCACCCAGGCCCATGCCGCTGTAATTGTGCATCAGCGGCTTATTAGGCTCGAACATCATCATGGTGTAGCAGCCGGTGTCGCCGTGGGCCACCAGATCCATGGGCGGCTTGCCGTAGCGTTGCTGCATGTAGGGAGCATTAAGAAACTTTCCACGGATTTCCAATAAAGCGCTGGAAGAGTCACGATGCGGGCAACCCGGACAATACGCAGGTGTACGAATGGCCACATCCACCTTGGAGCTGTTGGCCATGGCGATGGTTTCCAGTTCTTCGGTCAGCCGTCCGTTGGAAAGTTCGTACGGTATGTTGGGCGTATCGCGCAGAAAGCCTGTAAGCAGTTCAATGAGAATAGACGGATGCAATCCCCGCGTTGCGGGAATGCCCGGGCGATTATTGGGAAATACCTTGCCCCAGATTTGCGCGCTGACGGCGGGATTTTCCGGCTCCAGTTGGCGCAACTGCGATAAATGATCTGTCACCTGCCGCTCTATAAAACTTCGTCGCTCTTCCACGACAATAACACGTTCACACATTTCCGCGAGTTGATTCACCAGCGTGGTATCAACCGGATAACTGATGGCCAGCTTCAACATGGGAAACTGTCCCAGCAACCCCATTTCCTGCAGAGCATGTACCAGCAGCATGTGCGACGGCCCCGAAGAAATAAATCCCACCGGGGCCTTTTGCGATCGGCCGCCACGCCAGGTGCGTTCAATCGGATAGAGAATTCGTGATAGTCCCAATTGCCGACAGCGAGATAAAAGAGCCGCAAAGCGGTCATCAAACGTCAGTTCCTGCCGCCAGCTTCGGGGGGGCAGTAACACGGTAGTTTCAACGGGAATTTTTCCGGTTTCAATGGCGATACGATCATGGGTACTGATGGCCGGCCAATGATTGGGCCGGCATTCCACAGTGCCGCCGCCATCCGCGATCGCCACGGTGACCATCATTCCAATGTACAATTTTGAGGCTACGGACAGGTCGAAACCGTGCGGCACCCAATCCTTGAGTTCCTGAGACGTGGCGGGTTCCAGCACCGGCACACGCAAATGCTCAAAGAGAAAACGCGAATCCGCCGGGACTTGGGTGGAATCACTCCATGGGTCATCACCGGAAACCACCAGCGCCCCGCCGCTGGGATGCGGAATGCCCGATAAATTTCCCAGCGCCAGAGCATCTGCGGCCACGTGCAGGCCCACGGATTTAAATACCGCAATTCCCTTGACCCCCACCATTTGAGCGCCGTTGAGCATGGCGACACTGATGGCCTCATTGTTGGCCATTTTGGCACAGACACCTTTTTCCTTCAGCAAAGCCGCAATATCGTGGCAGGAATCAAAGAATCCCGCCAATGGCGAGCCGGGATAGCCTGTAAGCAGCGCAACGCCGCCCGGCGTCTCCAGGCAGCCTTTGAGAACCAGTTCGGCCCCGCCGAAGATTTCCGAGCCTGACTCAATCTGAAAACGTGGATCAATCTTCATCATTTAATCCGCTGAGAACTTCTATAAACCACGAACGACAAGCCCAAGCCACTGGTTCTCGCCGAGCGTTCCCGTGAAGCAACCATTATATCCGTTGGCGGGTCATATAACCAGAAAACGCCCTCGGACAGGCTCCTGGGCATTTCCGCCATGCAGGCGAAGATCACCACGGGCATTCAGCGCCGGCGGAATCGACGCTCTACAGCCATGCGCCGCCCCAAGGTGAGGCGCTTTTCCGCCTGCGAGCGCACGCTCGCCATTCAATGTTAAACGGATAATAGAGAATCGTATTGCCGGTGCCTCCGGCGGTTCTGAGGCGTCAGGCATGCACCCGCGAGCCTCTGCGACGAAATGGCAGCAGCACCAAT
The DNA here is from genome assembly GCA_021808105.1 of Planctomycetota bacterium. Lineage (GTDB taxonomy): Bacteria > Planctomycetota > Phycisphaerae > WQYP01 > WQYP01 > JAMDCX01. The sequence goes on along the minus strand of JAKBCC010000081.1, from coordinate 10,471 downwards.
CCGCTTGCGCCCAGCGCCAACAGACTCAACATGCCGGGTTCCGGCACAGTGCTGGTGGAATTCGCGTAGCTAAAGTTGCTGATCGTCTGCTGATACGCGGTGGTGGGAGTACTGCCGGTTTTCCCTTCAAAGCCAAAGTTAGTACTGGCACCCAACGTCGTTGCAAGGTTGATATTGAATGAAAAGACCTGCTGTTGGCCGGTGGATGTACTGATAATTTCCTGCAAACTCGCGGTAGTGGGGTCGTAATTAAGCGCTACGCCGACAATCGAACCGGTGTAGAGAAAATTGGTGGTAATCGTGTAGTATCCCTGCGTTGGCCCGGAACTGGTGCTGCCGCCACCGGTGCCACCGGTGCCGCCCGTAATGCCGGTGCCGCCGCCACTGGTGCTGCCGGGGTTCTGGTAATAACTGACATTGCTGGCATAGGGATTAATTGTAAATTCCAGGCCCGGTGCGGACGAGGGTCCACTGCCCAGGAAGAAATTGGCCACCGTACCATTTAATGCCGCCGGCGGCGTGCTGGTGTTCGGAGAAATGCCCGCCCCGCTGACCCCATAATCAAATGAAATTGAAAAGGGGCTGGTGGTGGAAAACGGGTCGTTAGATAAAAAGGTGTTATCTTCCGACGTGGTCAGATCAGTGGTAGTGCTGGCGGTAATATTGAATGCCTGGCCGGCTAAGCCGGCGGTACCGGAGCCATTGTTGGAAAATCCGCCCAGATCACCAGGCGGAACCGTTGTCGCCTGCGCTGCAACAGCACCAGCCGCCGTAGCTGCGGCAAATACCGCACTGAAAATAAGACCAGGATGTTTTAATATTGCCATAATTCCAATTCCGAAAACACTGCGAAGCAGACGTTATTTCGTCCGGCAGCAGGTGCCTGTAAATAACCACGTTCAAAAAGTTCCACGGTGCAACCCTATTGCGGCCAACGGCCGGATTGCACATACGCACTTGCCGGCCAAGTGCATTCCTACCCACCCGGCAGAGACACTATTCCCAACGTCTCACCGCACTGATTGTTGCAGCCTACCTGCATGACCGAGCTTACTGACTACTGACCGTCCCACCGCTGCCCGTGCTGCGACCGCGCTCTCAGCAGCGCCGCCGCTTGGGCAATAGCAATATTCCCAGGCCCGCCAAAGCCATAAGGCTCAGGGCCGCCGGCTCAGGTGTCGGCACAGTTACCGTAGTCGATCCCTGATGGCTATTGTTTACGGTAGCCGGATATCCCAGGTGCGGCACCGGGTTGTATGTTCGCACATAATACGGTGCGTTTTCCGGCACGGAGTAATCAAAGGGGCTCGCCCCGGATTGTCTGGCACCGCCAAATAATTCCGAGACAAATTCCTGATTATCAGCCACCTGCACCAACTGCCCACCGGTGATAAAATTCGGCACGGCTGATTTATTACTGCCTTCACTTACCACAAACATTGAGAGTTTTTCGTTAAGTACATTGGCCTCCTCCGGAGTCACAGCTCCTCCGGTTTGCGAGGAATAACCGCTGTTGCCGGAGTTGGAGAAGCTGCTGCCGCCCGAACCTATAGCCCAGAATGACGGTGCGTTCAAGCCGGAATTCATTAAGGCCGTCGGGCCGCTTTCGCTGAACGTCACCACGCTGGTGGTAGAGGCCTGGAGCGCCGGGACCGCAGCTACAGCTACGAATGCTGCTGCGGCAAATAACGCTGTTAACGATAATTTTGTGGACTGCATAAAACCTTCTCTCTTTCCAAAAACTCCAACTCCGTTATCGGCGGAGGCCCGCATGGGCATCCCAACCAATCCGGCGAATATTATTTCAGGTGCTATAGTCTCAGGCCTTGCTCTCGCCCCCACCGACGCAGCAGTGCGGAAACAATCGCACCGGCCATCCATAACCTTCTCTATGTCTAAGCATAGAATCTTGGGTTATGAAGGTCAATACAAAAATGCAAAAATATTGAGTTTTTCCTGATAAAATCGCGTTATCACACGTTGGGAACGTCTGATAACCAAGAGCTTAGTGCGATTTGGGGGTTAATATCATGATCATCCGGCGGCCCTCAAGCTTAGGATCGCGTTCAGTTTTACAGACTTCTTCCAGATCAGAGCGAATCTTATCCAGAATTCCCCGTCCCAAATCCACGTGCGCCATTTCGCGGCCACGGAACATCAGATTAAACTGCACCTTGTGACCATCTTCCAGAAACTTGCGGGCCTTGTTCATCGTGGTGTCACGGTCATGGGCGTCAATTTTAACGCTGCGAATACGCAATTCTTTAAGCTGCGTAACATGTGAGCCGGCGTGCGACTTCTGTTCTTTTTTACGCTGTTTGTATTTCCATTTGCCGTAATCCATCACCCGGCAAACCGGAGGCTTATCCATGGGAGAAACTTCAACGAGATCCAATCCCGCCTCCCGCGCGAGGCGCAACGCCTCAAGCAACGGGATAATTCCCACTTGATCGTCATTTTCGCTAATCAGGCGAACCGGAGATATGCGAATCTGTTCGTTGCAACGCAAACCGTGATGGCTAATAGTCAGTGCTCCTGAAAACCCCTGCCGGTGACCTTATGGCCCCAAGCATAAAACAACCGCTATTTGTAACGCATTATAGCCCCGGAGTCAAAAGTCAGGCAATTTTTTACTTATTTTTGCGTTTTATGTTATAAACAATTGCCTTGCGGATACGTATAATAGCCGCAATGAAGTTTGCCAGTACCGGCTGCGGACAAGGCGTTTGCGGTGCGGCCTGCTTGGCTTAGTGCTATGTAAAGGAAGGTTTTATGGGTCAGTTTTTTAATTCCTCCGGCTCCGGGTACAACGATTCCCTGGTGCCGGGCGTGCGGTCGGACACATTGGAACAGCGTCATTTTATGAGCCGGGTGTTCGGCTGGATGACCGTCGGTCTGCTGATTACCGGAATTGTGGCTTTGCTGGTTTCCGAGAACACCAAGTTTGTTGACAGCCTCGCGCGGGGCGGATACTGGATCGTAATGATCGCGCAGTTCGGCTTGGTAATATGGTTTAGCGCGGGGTTAAACCGCATGAGGGCGGGAACGGCCACACTTCTGTTTCTGGCCTATAGCGCTGTGACCGGCCTGACATTTTCCATTTTCTTTCTGATTTATACTCAGGCGTCAATCGCTTCGACATTTTTTATTACTGCGGGCACGTTTGGCTCCATGGCATTGTATGGTTACGTCACCAAGCGAGACTTAACCAGCCTGGGCCACTACGCCATGATGGCTTTGTGGGGCGTGATCATCGCCGTGATCGCCAACTGGTTCATGCATAGTTCCGGATTGCAATCCATAATCAATGTGGGCGGGGTATTGGTGTTCGTTGCGCTGACCGCATACGATGTTCAAAAGGCCAAGTTTATGTATCTGGCCGGCCCGAACGGCACCCAGGCAAGCCAGAAAGCGGCCGTTAGCGCTGCCTTCAATTTGTATCTGGACTTCATTAATATGTTCCTGTTCCTGCTGATGATGTTCGGAAATCAACGCGATTAATTTCCTGGGCGTTGAGTAACGCCATCGTCGCGCCTGCTTGTAGAGCACCGGATGGTTAATCCGGTGGTTAATCCAGTGCCGCGAACCAACCACCGGGTTATCACCACGGTGCTCGATAACGCGATATTCCGCTAAGAGGCCAAGAATCGTCCCGGCGCGCCGGGATCGCAACCCGGCGATTGCTCGGGCCGGCAAAACAGCCGGCCCTTTTTATTTCCCAACGCAGAACTCTGAAAAAATCCCTACAACTTGCTGTACCGGGCAGCAACGGGTAATCTCAAGGACATGCAGAAACTCATGGCCGCTGAAGATGTTGCGCAGACGGTAAGACAGATTTCTCAAGAGATTCTGGCCGCCGGGGAACTCATGTCCGGCGCTCCGCTGGCCCTCGTGGGCATACGCCGCCGGGGGGAGATTCTGGCCCAGCGGATCGCGGCGGCCATTGTCGCTCAAACCGGGCGGACACTGGAAGTGGGAGCACTGGATATTACGATGTACCGTGACGATGTTGTGGGGAATCGATCCATTATTATTCCCATGGGAACAGAAATGAATTTCCGCATTGACAACCGCGCCGTGTTGCTGCTGGATGATGTGCTGCACACGGGGCGAAGCGTGCGGGCGGCATTGGATGCTTTGATGGATTTTGGCAGACCGCGGTTTATCCGTCTGGCGGTGCTGGTGGATCGCGGCGGAAGAGAATATCCGATATCCGCGGATTTTGTCGGGCGACGCCTGGAAATTCCTGATGAATCCCGCGTGCGCGTGAGTTTAAAGCCCATTGATTCTGATGATGCCGTGGTGGTGGATTCCGCCGCCCCGGCTGCCGCAGGAGTTCGCCCATGACGCAAACCCCCACCTGGACTCGCCCCCATCTGCTGACCCTGGAAGCGCTTTCAAGTCAGGAAATTATGGCGGTACTGGATACCGCTGAGGCACTGAAGGAAGTTTCCACGCGCAGCATCAAAAAAGTGCCGGCCTTGCGCGGCAAAGTGGTGGTGAATCTGTTTTTTGAAGATTCCACGAGAACCCGAACCAGTTTCCGCCTGGCTGCGCAACGTATGAGCGCCGACGTGGTGGATTTTTCGGTTTCCACCAGTTCGGTCAGCAAAGGGGAAACACTCATCGACACCGCCCGCAGTATTGTGGCCATGGGCGTGGATGCCATTATCATCCGGCATCGCAGCAGCGGCGCGCCGGAAGTGCTTAGCCGGCTGGTGCAATGCAGCGTCATTAACGCCGGGGACGGCAGCCATGAACATCCCACACAGGGACTTCTGGATTTATTTACCATGCGGGAGGCATGTCGGCAGCGCGGCAAAAAGATCAGCGATCTGCATGTGGCCATCGTGGGTGACATCGCCAATTCGCGTGTGGCCCGCAGTAATCTCTGGGCTTTAACGAAACTGGGCGCGAAAGTCACGCTGGTAGGCCCCACCACACTGTGTCCGTCGGCCTTCGCCGAGTTTGGCGTACAGGTCACGCATGATTTTGATTCCATCCTGGGGGAAGTTGATGTCATTAACATGTTACGCGTACAGTTTGAGCGCATAACCAGCGCGGCATTTCCCAGCGTGCGGGAATACAGCCGCTATTTCGGCCTCAATGACGAACGCTTAAAGCGCTGCCGGGCCGATGTGCTGGTGCTGCACCCCGGCCCGATGAACCGGGGGCTGGAAATTACCAGCGCGGTGGCGGATGGTGAAAAATCCGCGATTCTGCGGCAGGTCAGCAACGGCTTGGCGGTGCGGATGGCGGTGCTGTATTTGTGCATTGGTGCGGGGCAGTTTTCGGAATCCTGAACACTCAAGGAATTGATCAACCATGGACAATCAAAGCGTTACAGCGGTGAAGGGTTTTCTCGCCGGAGCCATGCACTGCGGCATCAAGCAATCCGGCAAGCCTGACTTAGCCATGCTGGTAAGCCGCGTTCCGGCCACGGCGGCTGCGGTTTTCACCACCAATAAGGTCGTGGGTGCACCGGTGGTTGTCGGTAGAGAGCATATTCGCGGCGGTAGGATAAGCGCTTGCATCATCAACAGTGGCTGTGCCAACGTTTGCACGGGAAAGCAAGGGGTGCTTGATGCACGGGAAATGTGCCAACGCAGCGCTGAAGTGCTCACCAGTCGCGGCATGGTTATGCAAGGCCGCAACGTGCTGCCCTTCAGCACGGGGGTAATCGGGCATTTTCTGCCGATGGAAAAAATCCGGCAGGGAATTGATGATCTCGCATTACACATTGGAGACTCTGCCGAGCACGGTGACGCATTTGCGCATGGCATTCTCACGACGGACCTGAAAATCAAAACCGCTTTTACACAAATTAAATCAGGGCGCCGGATGATTACTCTGGCCGGATGCTGCAAAGGTTCCGGGATGATTGCCCCGAATATGGCTACCATGCTGGCGTATGTTGCCACCGATGCCGCGATCAGCCCATCCGCCCTCCGCGCCGCCGTAAGAGATTCCGCCGACAGCACATTTAATTGTGTCACCGTGGATCAGCACACCAGCACCAGCGATACCTTTGCTGTGCTGGCCAATGGGATGGCGGAAAACCCGCGCATTGAACCGGGGACGCAGTCCTGTCGCACCTTTTCGCGCGCCTTGGAAGAGCTATGCGATTCTCTGGCGCGGCAAATCGCAGCCGATGGCGAAGGTGCCACCAAGCTTGTCACCGTGCATGTTCTTGGTGCCTCCACCGATACCGATGCCCGGCGCGCCGCGATGGCCATTGCCAACAGTCCGCTGGTGAAAACTGCGATTCACGGCGGCGATCCAAATTGGGGCCGCTTTGTCAGTGCCGCCGGATACAGCGGGGCTAAAATGAATCCTGATAAAGCGCAGTGCCAGGTGGGAAAAATAACAGTATTTCGCAATGGCCGGCCGGCCGACGCATCGTTAGCAGAAGTTCAATCGGTCATGCAGCGATCCGCGGTAGATATAACGCTGAATCTTGGTGTTGGGGGAAAAGGCACCTGCCGGGTCTATACCTGCGATTTATCGCGCGAGTATATCGCCATCAATGCTGACTATCATACGTGACAGTAATGGCAGTATTTTCAGTAATATCAGAAGTATCAGTAGCGGCGGTATCGTCGTTAACTGCCTTTATCGCGCCAATCCGTGCTCGTGCTGCACTCATTGCGCATTACCATTTCCGGCCCATGACAGGCGGTAAATGCAGCCGTTGGAATCGGAGCTGAATATTACCGAGCCGTCCGTATCTTCCAGGCAGTTTACCGGGCGGGCCAGCACCTTTTTGCCGTGATCGCCGAGTGTGGAAACCATGATCTGTGAGCCGTAAGGTTTACCGGTCCAGGGATCAAATTTGATGAGTTGCAGGCGGTAACCTACGAGTTTTACGCTATCCCACGAACCGTGGCAGCAGACCAGCGCATCACCCATGGGGACACCATGGAATTTATTATTGGTAAAGAACAGAAAACTGATGGCGCTCCAGTGCGCACCGAGATCATACGACGGCACAACGGTTTCCGCCGCCAGTTTGATAATATTGGGATGCCCCGTTTTCTCAAACATTTTTACATATTCATAACGCGGAATGTCGTTGCCGGTGATAAATGGATGGCCATAAAATTTACCACGAATGTAATGATTGAATTCCTCCGGCGGATTGTGATCGGTGATGGGTTGATCGGGCCATTTTTCGCCCAGCGGATGGCCGAACTGATCACTGCCTTCATCACAACCCCATAACTGGTGCGTGCCGGGGCGGAATAAAAGTTTCTCGGTATTGCGTATGCCGGTGCACCAAAGCGTTTTCCCTGACCCATCCAGGTTATACCGCCAGATTTTCTCCCGATCCGTTTTCATGATATCCGCAGCATGATGCCACGGATCGATATTGCTCTGGTCACCCACGCTGGTGTAGAAATGCTTCGCCGTCACCAGCAAGCTGCGGAACCAATGTGCTCCGCCGTGGGGCAAACCGCTTAATAACGTGATAATTTTTCCGGCCTTGTTTTGTGTTCCGTTGTCCCGTGTTTTGTAGACACCCGCACTGGTGGCAAACCAGAGCCATCCGGGCTGATACACCATGGCCTGCACCAGTCGGTAGCCCGTGAGAAACGTGTGGGTTACCGTGTATTGCCCCCGGCTATTTTTACCACTTAAAACGAGGATCTTGCCGGGGCCGGGTTCACTGACAAACAGGCGGCCATGGCCGTCAAATTGCAGGAAGCGACAATTAGCGATTCCTTTGGCCACAAGCGTGACACGATAGCCGGGACGTACCGTAAAGGGTGGCACGCCGGGGCCGACTGTGCCATTAGGGGCGGCGGCCACAGGCGCGGCCAGAGCCGCAACCAATAACATACATAACCACGCCGACGACTTAACTATTTTCAACATCTTCCAGACTCCTGTATTGAACCGCGTCAATATACTGCCCGAAGTTTTTACGCGCGTCAAATGAACATCAAATGAACGTCATTTTTTTCGCAGCCACAGCGCACATCTTGAACAGCAGCAATCCGTGCCGAAAGCGGGAAATATTGGTTTGTCCATACGTCCGCTGCTTGTAATGCACCGGAATATCCATGATTTTGAGATTCAACCGGGCGGCCCCAAACAGCAGATCAAAATCACCAAAGGGGTCAAAATCACCGAAGTACCCCCGATTGGCCGCAATGCGCCGATAATCCGACCGCCGCAGAACTTTGGTTCCACAAAGCGTATCACGCAAACGCTGACCCAGCAGAAATGTAAAGAGCATCCCGAATGATTTATTGGCGATCATATTCAGAAATTGCATCGCCTGATCTTCCATGGGATAAACCAGACGCGATCCGTTGGCAAATTCGCAGCGATTTTGATCAACGGCGTCGACAAACCGCGGCAATTCTTCCGGCGGGACGGATAAGTCACCATCGAGAATCACCAGTATTTCGCCCGTAGCCATGGAGAAGCCCATCCGCACGGCGTCTCCCTTGCCTCGTCCGGTCTGCTTAACCGCTGTAAGTTTCATCGGGCCGCTGTATTGGTTTACCGCCTGTTGCACGGCATCCCAGGTATCATCGGTACTGTTGCCTTCCACAAAAACAAGTTCCTGCACATCCGCCATCATGGGAATGCGGTGCAGCAGGGAAGCGATATTTCCGGATTCATTTCTAACTGGAACAACCACACTGACGGAGGCCGCCCGGCGCGATGCCGCCGGATGATCCAGCGGACGGGCAATGGTCAGCAGGGATAAATCCAGGTGCCGCAGCCCCGGCAATGGCGCTATCCATCGATTCAGAAAATTGCTTAAAAGGGGGACACCCAGCGGAGCAATAATCGCCGGGGTTTGCCGCACCACCTGCATCCCGCCCTGCACCAGAAGATTTTCCAATTCATCCCGAGGCAACCAGCTTTCATCAGGGGCGGTGAATTTCCGTCCCAGCATTTCCGCGGTCCGCAACATGGGTGTCCAGAGCCGACTGCACGTGCAGAAAATAATCCGCGTACGATCGTGGCATACCTGCCGGATGGCGTGTAAAACCGTATGCAGATCATATATTTCCTGCAGCACGCCATTACAAATGACATAGTCAAACTGCGGAAGATTCAGGGCATCCATGTCTTCCACAGCCGTTTCATGAAAGGTGAAATGCGGGTAGCGGGAACGCGCCATTTCCACTGCCACAGAGTCAATATCCAGCCCCACGCCCACCGCCGGTGATAGCGCCGCCAGTAACTCGCCGCCGCCGCATCCGATTTCCAGCACGCTGGCACCCGGCAAGACCTGATGCGCAATGAGGGCATGGATGGTGTCATGGTAATAGCGATTTTTTTTGTGGCTTACCGCCAACTGGGGATGATATTTCTGGCGATATTCGCGCAAAGCCAACCGATGCTGCATATCCGACGGCATGGGTTCCGCAATGCCGGTGGGGCCGACTATTGTAGGGTCATCTGAAGACACACTTCACCCCGCTGTGTATCAGTACAGCCGGCAATTGTCCGTAAGCCTCTTGCCGCAGGCTTAAGCCTGTGGAGCCGCAGGTTCCCCGGATGCCGGTGGCTGCGGTTGTTCCGCAGCCTGTTGCGCCACCATGGAAGCCCGCAGTTCCTCCTGCTCGCGTTTCCACTGGGCTTCATCGATTTCAACTGTCTTGCACTGTTCCACAATACGATCCAGCACTTTGCGCTGCAGCAAGTCCGCACGCACCGATTCCAACTGTCCCGCTTTGTTCATGCGGCTTAACAGCAGTTCCGGGCGCATCGCGTTCATATCCGCAATCGCCGCGACTTCCGCGTTGATTTCTTCGTTTTGCACATCCAGGCCGAACTTATCCGCCAGACGCATGACAATGGCTTCCAATTTGGCGCGCGGCTCAGAAGCGGCACGCATTCTTTCCACCATGTCCGCAGTCAGTTCCGGCTTTTGACCGGCTTGAGCCGCCTGCTGCATGACGCTTTGCGCCAATTGCCCGGTGGCGCGTGTCACCAGCGAAGACGGAACTTCAATTTGAATGACTTCCCGCAATTTCTCTGCCGCCTGCTCCCGCAAGAGCCGCGAACCTTCACTCTTCAAACGCTCTTCAATTGCCCTGTGCAACGATTCGTTCAGATCATTCAGGCCGTCAAACCCATTGGCTTTGGCCAGTTCTTCCGTAAGTTCCGGCTTCACATGCCGCTTGATTTTGGTAATCTTCAATTCAACGGTCGCCTTCTGTCCGCGCAAATCCTCTCGCTTATAGGTATCCGGCAACGTAACGTCAATGCGTACCGCGGCCCCTACTTTGGCCCCTCGCAGGTGGCCGTCAAACCCGGTAATTTCAATACCGGCAATGTTATGCTCCGGCGTAAAGTGAACATGCTGATGCGCGATCGTCTCAATGACCGCGCCGGATTGATCCAGAAGTTGCACCTCCGCGTCAATATGATCTTCGGGATCACCGATCTCCGGTACGTCCTGCATTTCCGCCAGATTCCCCCGCAAATGTTCCTTGGCCAGATTGAG
>JAKBCC010000080.1 GCA_021808105.1 Planctomycetota bacterium | reverse complement strand
ATTGCCGCCCCGGAACCCGCGGCTGACCTTGGACGCGCCGATACTGCGGATATTGGCCAATGCCAACGCCGCGTTGGGCAAGCTCAGCGTTGCGGCCGACATGGTGCCCAATGCAGACTGGTTTCTTGGGGCATTGTCATTGGTGGTCCGACTGTTGAACGTCAGCAAGCCGACAGCTGCTCGGAGCATCGAGTTGCTGCAGGTTATGGATATTCTGCGCGAAACCACCGGCAAACGCCGGGATCGTGTCTACGCATACCATCATTACCTCAAAATCCTCACGCCGGATACCGAGTAACGGTGACAGGCTCCTACGCCAGATCAAAGCGATCCAGGTTCATCACTTTGTTCCAGGCGGCGATAAAGTCGCGGATGAACTTTTGCTGGGAATCGGCGGTGGCGTAAACTTCAGCCATGGCGCGCAGTTGGGAATGCGAGCCGAAGATCAGGTCCACGCGCGTTGCGGTCCACTGCTGTTGCCCGGTTTTGCGATCAAGGCCCGCAAATAGATCATTGTTTTCCGAGAGTGCTTTCCATTGCGTGTCCATGGTCAGCAGGTTCACGAAAAAGTCATTGGTCAGCGTTTCCGGGCGCTGGGTCAGTACGCCATGCGGTGCTTGGCCCACGTTGGTGTTTAACACTCTCATGCCGCCAAGCAGCACCGTCATCTCAGGTGCCGTCAGGGTCAGCAAGTGGGCCTGATCAATCAGCAGTGCTTCAGGCGGTATGCCGGACGAGCTTTTGACATAATTACGGAACCCGTCAGAAAGCGGTTCCAGAACGGCAAAGGAATGGGCATCGGTCTGCGCAGGCAAGGCGTCCATGCGGCCCGGCGTAAAGGGGACAGTCACGTTATAACCCGCCTTTTTTGCCGCCTGTTCAACGCCGACGCAACCGGCCAGGACAATTAAATCCGCCTGCGAAACTTTTTTGCCGTCCCGTCGGGCACCGTTAAAGGCTTGCCCGATATTCTCGAGGATTTTCAGCACCGCGGCCAATTGCTGCGGCCGATTGACCGGCCAATTATTCTGCGGGGCCAGGCGGATGCGAGCGCCGTTGGCTCCGCCGCGCTTATCCGAACCGCGGAACGTACACGCCGCCGCCCATGCCGTGGACACCAACTGTGAAATTGGCAGCCCTGATGCGAGAATTGTGCCCTTCAATACCGCAATATCCGCTTCGCCAATCAACGGATGATTCACAGCCGGAATCGGGTCCTGCCAGATCAGCTCTTCCCTGGGCACAAGCGTCCCCAGATAGCGCACGCGCGGACCCATGTCACGGTGGGTGAGCTTGAACCACGCACGGGCGAAGGCATCAGCGAACTGGTCGGGATGTTCAAGGAATCGCCGCGATATCTTTTCGTAAGCCGGGTCAAATCGTAATGACAGATCGGTTGTTAACATGGTCGGACCATGGCGCTTGGATGGATCATGGGCGTCAGGAATGCTGCCGGCCCCGGCGGCGTTTTTGGCTTTCCATTGCTGCGCACCAGCCGGGCTGCGGGTAAGTTCCCAATCAAATCCGAAGAGATTCTCAAAAAAGTTATTGCTCCATTTTGTAGGCGTGCTGGTCCAGGTAACTTCCGGGCCGCCGCCGATGGTGTCGCCACCCTTGCCCGTGCCAAAGGTGTTGTTCCAGCCAAAACCCTGCTGTTGAATGTCGGCAGCCTCCGGCTCAGGTCCCACATGCGAAACCGGCCCGGCACCGTGGGATTTACCAAACGTATGGCCGCCGGCAATCAGGGCTACGGTCTCTTCATCATTCATGGCCATGCGCGCGAAAGTTTCACGGATGTCCCGTGCGGCCGCGATGGGATCCGGATTGCCGTTGGGGCCTTCCGGGTTTACATAAATCAGTCCCATTTGTACCGCTGCCAACGGGCCGGCCAATTGCCGTTCACCGCTGTAGCGTTCATCGGCCAGCCACTTCTTTTCTGATCCCCAATTCACAGATTCATCCGGCTCCCAGACGTCTTTACGGCCGCCGCCGAAACCGAAGGTCTTGAAGCCCATCGATTCCAAAGCGACGTTGCCCGCCAGAATATTCAAGTCCGCCCAGGATAGCTTGCGCCCGTACTTCTGCTTGATCGGCCAGAGCAGGCGACGTCCTTTGTCCAGATTGACGTTGTCCGGCCAACTGTTCAGCGGCGCGAAGCGCTGTTGCCCCGAACCCGCCCCGCCCCGACCATCACCAATGCGATAGGTGCCGGCAGCATGCCAGGCCAGACGGATAAACAACGGCCCGTAATGACCAAAATCCGCCGGCCACCAATCCTGCGAATCGGTCATCAATGCCCGAAGATCCTTTTGCACTGCGGCAAGGTCCAGGCTCTTAAACTCTTTTGCATAGTCAAAGTCCGCATCCATAGGATTGGAAAGGCTTGAGTTCTGGTGCAGCGGTTTGAGATTCAGTTGGTTGGGCCACCAATCGTGATTGGCTGTAGAGCTGCGACTGGTTGAATGGAAGGGACACTTGGATTCATCGGACATCCGTTTTTCTCCTGGCAGGACACATGCGTCCTGATGCTCATGCAGACCTGCGCTTCCGGCCGGCCCTGAGCCGTTTCCACAGAAGCTACAACAATTCTGCCAACTTGTAATATAAGAACCTGCCAATGAGATGTAAAACGCAATATCCAAAAGCGCCAACTATTCCCGACAAATTCATCCCGCGGCAGGGCCGCCCCGGAAATTATCCGTGCTCCAACACCACACCCGCCGCGTCAATCGTGCCGAAGAAAAGTGCATCGCGCCATCAGACCGTGTCCCGATTTCAACCCAACGCGTCCGCATTGGGCTGATCATACGCGGCGCTACATCCCCCGGCGTTACTTGCCCTGGGTGGCGGTGCCGGTGGGGCTGAAGCGGTAGAAATAGAGGGTTTTGCGTGGGTTGATATTTTCCGGATCAGGTATGGAGCTTTCTGATTTCAGCAGCGGAAACAGGCGCACGGCGTAATCGGTATCTTCACCGCGATTGATCGCTTTGAAGCCCACCTGCAACGCCAGTTCCCGCCGCACCGGGCACAGATGATTCGGTGTGCGGAAATACGCGTTGCCGCGCTGATAATATTTCTTATGGGTAATGGAATAATCAAACGGTCCGGCGTAGACACCATCCACTTCCAGCCGGCCGGCAAACACCACGCAATCGGCCTGCGGCTGATGGGTTATGGCTTGGAGAATATCGGCGATATAGCTGGGGGCTACCATGTCATCATCGTCAATAAAGGCGATGAAGCGTCCGCGGGCATGGCGCAGCAGTGCATCACGCTTTTCACCGACCGGCGTTTCGCCGCCGTCCAGAGTGCACTGAACTTCCACCTGCCAGGGGTTATCCGTGGCAAAAATTTGCCGATGCAATTCCTTCAGCAGCGCCGCAAGCGCGGTATGCCGCCGATGCAGCGTCGGAATTAAAATGCTCAACACCGGTTCAGACAGGCCGAAATGTATAGCTCGGCGCAGGTCATACATCGCCTTATCCGCATCCCACCATTGCTGATTGCGGATAAACAACGCATCCGGGCGGCGACCGATATGGCAATGGCGAAACAGGACGCGCGACTGATAATAATATTTACCGATGTGCCGCACCACATCGGTAAATTCATTGTCACAGAACATCGAGCGGTAGGCGGGATGATAGGCATAACCGAAGCGGCGATATAAATTCCATCCCATGATGCTTAGCGTAATAAGCCTCGTGGAACCCATATAACCATCATCAAAATGCAGCGCCCCGTCCATGGCGGGGAAGTGCTGGCGCATGGTTGCCGCAATCGTGTCATCCCAGGAATTCACCTGCGGGATCATGTCATCGCTGGCCAGAATCAGTACATCCGGCTCCATGCCGATCAACACAACGGCATCTTCCAGATCACTGTTGCAGGCGTCAATTTTACTGCGACCGGCGGGTCCGATGCGATAATGCACCTCGGGCATCCGCGCCAGGAGTTCCAGCACCGATGAATGATTCATCACCGGATCATCCACATCAATGGCAATCAGATACACCACCTTATGCCGCTGCGATTCCAAGGCCCGCCACTGGGCCAGGGTTTGAAAGAACAGATTCGCCCGGCCCCGTGTGGGCCATTTGATCAGGATATTCATGGGCATCTCCATGACAAGGAACACTTTCAACCGCGTTACGAGAATCTCCTATGAACTTGTCTTTGCCGCCCACGGAAAGTTCCGGGCGAGGACGCGCCACAATGTTGCCACGCCGGTTTCGATATATCCCCACACTTTTCCCAGAAGAGAGCCAAGATATTCCAGCGGTTTGAATAATGCAGCGGCCAGGATCGGGAACTTCATGGCAATAACGCCGGCCCAGCCAGACTCACTAAACAGGATAAGACCCCCAGCCACCAGGAGAAGAAACACCGTAAGGACAATAAATCGCCCAAGTTTGTAACTTAAGGAATGAGTAATCGCGTGATACCGGGCGGCATTATGCAATTCTCCCGCCTGCACCGCACGGGCGGATCGGACAAAAGCCGCCTGCACCTTAAGCGCGGGCTTGAAAATCGCGAGGGTCGCAGAGGTCGCGGCGTTTGTTTGTTGCGCATCCCGCGCCACGGTCTTCACCTGCGGGCGCAGGGCGGCGACAGCCGGGTCGCTGTTTGCCGCTCTGGCGGTTTGCCGCATCAGGGATCGCGAATCTCGCAGGGTTCGACGCGCTGCTGTATTGGCTACTCCGACGGAATGCCGGACAGCCAGGAAATCCGGGACAGGTGTCAAATGAGTGGTCTGAATACCGGCACATCCGGCCGTAGCCATCATCCCGACGCAAAAAACTGCCAGAAGAGAAATTCTTTTCCCCTGAATCATAGAAAGCTCCTTGTTTGAAATAAAAATTGAACAGCTGGAGTTACGAGAAATTGTGTTCGGACAGGCTCCTACGGCCCCTTATGCCATCGCCCGGCGACATAGCGCCAGAATGCCGCCTGCATCCGGGCGTGGCGGGCACGCTTCCGCCAGAGTCGCATTTGGCGATGCGTTTTTAATCGCGCCCGTTTATGCCCCAGCGCACGCCGGGCCTGACTGGCCGCCACAATAAATCCGAACACGGCGGTGCCCAGGCCGATAATGGCTGACCAATCCAGAGATTTCTCCGCAGCGTTATGGAGCATCAGACAGCTCCCTTAATTCACCGAGAACCTGGTCCAGTTTCGCGGATTGCTCATCCTGTTTGGTTTCCAGGCGTTGCCGCCAGACTGCTGCATCACGATCGGCGGCATCCATACGCCGCACGCCTTCCACCAGGGCTTGTTCCATGCGGCTGATTCGCCGCTCATGGCCAATCAGCCACCCCATCAGCGGCCCCACAATCACCGAAGCTGTCGCGAAGATCGGCAGCCACGTTTGTATCCCGGCAAGCCGGCTGACACTTTGTGCGATCAACATGGGAATTCCCCGGCAAAAGATGACAGAATGTGGGTGTGATCTGGAAATCAGCGTCGCGGCAGACAGCGTACACGTTGTGATCCGTCGGCGAAATGTGTTCCGGCCGATTTATCGTTGTTCAGTGTTCCGCCGTTGGCCAGCCGCCTGTCCCAGGCTCCCATCACCCTGTCACCTTATTGGATCAGTTACGAAATGACGGTTCGCGCAGCCACCACCACAAAACCACTGCGATTGTTGGCACTGTTGGGGATGACCAGCGGCGTCTGTCGGGCGGTCTTGCCGTCCACCCGGTAGATAATGCGATACGCCACTTCCGCAGCATCAAAGTACAGGTGCATGGACATGGCCGCTTCAATGCCGCCGCCGATTTTGGTTGAAACAAGATATTGGTTCAAATCAGCCAGGATCACATCACCGGCATTCCCGACGGGTTGGCAATGGAAGCTGTACACCACGGGAATGCCAAAGAGCCGGGCTTGGGGCGACTGCTGGATCGTCCCGGCAGCGAAGTAAAGGTTCCGGCCCGCAGAATCCTTGAGTTGCTCAAATTGAGCCTCCGCGTCCGGATGAGCGATCCATACCACACCGCTGGTGTCACCGGGGCGAATGGTCCAGAGGCGACTCTTCATATTCACCAGGTTGCTGTAACTGATGGTGAAGCCGGGCTGGTTGACATCTGCCGCCACGGTTACCAGCGATCCGCTGTTAAGAATTCCCTGTGGCTGAGCCAGCGGTGCCCCGGCACCGCTGATAAACGCCTGATTCAAATCCCAGGCCAGAGCAATTCCACCTTCATCGAAAATGAAGTTGGAAAGCGCCACATTATTATCCTGCAACAATTCATCGGTAACCGGCAGGAGCGTTCCCCAGCGGTTCAGGGTCATCTGCACGCGGCTGTAGACCGGTTTTTGCGGTGTAATTCCTACGCCGTCACCGTTAAGCCAGGTGCCCAGCGAGCTTCCCACCGCATTGGTCTGACCCAGCGTGGAAATTTGCCGCACTGGAATAAACAGCGAATTGCCGATGTTAATCGGATATTTCCGCGCTTTATCAAACAGCACCGATTCCGCCAGGACATCGCGGTAAAGCTGGTTGGCATACTCCGTGGGGACCAGCGCGCCACCGTCGGCAAGAACGGTTTCATCCATGCCGTCAGCCTTGGCGATCATGCGTTTGATGCGATCATCACTGGCCTTGTGGGTGAAATGTTTGCGGACGCTTTGTGCGAAATCGCCGAGATTTTTAAATCCCCCGGTAGGGTCCAGGTCCTCCCGGTCCGGGCCGATCACCAGCGTGGGCCGCACCGTTTTTAACCCACGGGATACCTGATCAATGACGCGCGTCGTAATTTTTTGAGCGGCGGCCTCCAACTGTTCGGTCATGGATTTTTGAATCCCCGCCACAGCCTCATCCAAGTCTTTGATCTCTGCCGCCACCGCTTCGGCTACCGCACCATCCACCGCAGCCTTGGCCTGATCGTCGGGCAAATCCATGACGGCATCTTTTTTCTGGCCCAGATAATCTTTAAGAAATTTGACTTTCATAATTGTTTTCCCATAAAAAACATTGAAATAAAACACCACGCGAACCGCCGGACAGCGCCTGCGGTCAATAACTGCCGCCGGTCATGCCGGTCAAATCCGATTCCTGTCGCTTTAGGGATAGGCATGTGCGGATAATGCGCTGTGGTTTATAATGCTGCTTTGGTGTTAAAGGAATATCATGAACAATCAAAACTTATCTGCTTCACGGGGCGTGAACTGGTTTTCTGTGGCGGCGGTTATCTGCCTGATTGGCGAGGCGATCTTACTTTCACAGGCCAAACCCGCCGCCGAGGCTCCGCCGCCGATCAGCGTGCTGATTTTATCTCTATTGACGCTGTTCCTCGGTGCCGGTGCCATTATTTACCGCATTCAGGAGAAACAACATTGGCTTTTCGGTCGCTGGCTGGGAGTTGCAGCCATGACTGCGGGAATGCTGCTTTTTGCCGTGCAGGCCGTGGCGCTGCATAAGGCCAGAGAAGTTTCACAGTTTCGGCACATGTCCGCGATTGGCAACGCCTGCCTGATGTATGCCGGCAGACATGATGGCCATTTCCCCCCCAATCTTCTCACGTTGCTTAATGACAAATTAATAACGGTTAGAACACTAAGTGACCCCACCAATGCCCTGTCCCCCATTACCCTGCCGACCAATTGGCAACATGTCAAACGCAGTGTCCAAATTGCCGCCATTAACCGCAACAGCGACTATCGCTATATCGGCTCGGACCTCGTTTTGCCCAACAGCGCAGCGAAGGGAAAATTACTGGGGTCCATTATTATTTTGTTCCGAAACACGCAGACCATGACCAAGGGAGGCCCGCTGGGCTTTGCCGATGGACACGTGGCGTACTATGCGCCAAGCCAGTTGAATAACGTGTTGGCGGCCTGTAACCAAGCACGTAAAAACTTGGACCTGCCGCCGATGTCTTTTGCAGGCATTGCAACCACACGGGGGTCTGCCCCATAAATTCCAGGCAGCCGTAGTAATCGCCGCGTCGGGGCCGGGATGGTTTCCGTGACGGCATTTTATATCCAACCGTGACGCGCGATTAACTCAGTGGGGCGGCGATGAGTTCGCTGCGGAATGTGATTTGATTTTACGCCGGGGGTTATCCCTGGTCGCAGTTGGCCTTTATTTGCCTGCGGGCGATGGGGTTTTCACAGCCATGCGTTTAATCAATACGTGCATTGTACCGGCCGCCGGTATGGCAATCGGGATGCCGACCCTGGGAAACGGGCCGGGGATCGGGGGGCCAACGGCGGGTTTGGCGGCACCGGGCTGCGTAGCGGGTGTGGGTATCACACCGCGTTGTTTCCAGAATTTCAGCATTGCCTTGATGGTTGTTTCTTCCTGTACCTGCGTGTTAAACAGCCAACTGCCGCCATACAGGGCGGATTTGAAAAGATGATAATGCTGGGGCTTATGGCCGGAGAGCAGCACCAGCAGATACAGCGGAATTGTACGATTATCCCAGTGCACGCTTTGGCCGTTAAATACAAAATTGATCTGATTGGCCTGCGGGCGGCAAATTAAATTAAGCAAGTAGGGTGCCGCCAGCAGGGGCTTATATTGTGAAAACAGCTCAATGAAATTGCGTCCCTGCAACATGCTGGGATTCTGAAGAATATCATCCGCTCCGGATTGCCGCGCCATTTTCTCGGTATAATTCACCAGCATTGATTTCAAGTGATGGGGGTGCCAATGCTGCAGCAATTGGGCCGCATATTGCCCATCCTGGGCCTGCTGCCAGTAATTGACAAAGTGCATAATGTAAATGTTCTGGCCGTTAAAGCGCACCACTTGCCGCGTGGTGGCACCGCTGTACATGGTCATATTGCCCACGGATCGGTGGAAAACAATTTGTACCATTTTCTCAGAGGGCTTGCGGCTCCACAGGGCCGCCATGGTCGAAAGATACACCACACGCCGCCGATCACGAAGCAAGCGGTCCAATATCCACTCACTGTTCCTGCCGGGGATAGCGGCCAACCCGGCGGTGCATGACGCGCGGATGGATGCACGCCGCGCAAAAGCTGCTCCTACCAGCGGCAGCACTTCAGGTTTAACGCCCCAGTTGAACATGGCCATGCGCTGTTGCTGCGGCAGTTTAATCACGGCCATGGTCCAGCGATCCAGATTGATGTTAAAATTCAACAGTTTTATTAACCGTGTCGCCTGTTCCGGTCCGCCGGCGTTGATGATGGACTGCAACTGCAAACCCAGAGCGGTTTGAATAATTTTCGTGGCATGTTGCCGCTGGGCATATCGTTCAGAGGATAAATCTTTCAATCCTTGAGCCAACATATCCGAAACTTTTTCAGATATCGCTGCGGAAGTTGCCGGGCCGGCACTTTTGGCGTGCAGGCAGGGGGAGGCAGACAAAGGAATCATCGCGGTTGCCAAAATGGCAACGGCGGCCAAAGTCTTAAAAGAGAGTTGTGGATTCGTGCCGGTCATGTGGTCAAGCTACCCTGAAAAAACAGTCACCTACAGGCTTTTTATCGCCCGTAGCAGGAAATTTCATTACTTTATTTATACCCACTTAGCATTCTGGAAAGAAATCCAAAGCGTTCATGCAAGTTATGCGTGCACGCGCGACCCCAGGGCATCCAGCACGCTCATATAATTCATGTATGCGTCATACGGCGATTCATACATGCTGAAACTCGGCGTATTGAGATCACCGAAGAACCGGGTGTTCATATACAAAAAGTGATCGCTGGAACCTAGTTTACGCCACGTGTTTAACAGTGCCGAGTCAGCGGAGTCTTTAATTGGCTGTTCCAGACGGTACAATTCCTGCAGTGCATTGGCCTGCATGGCGTTGCCTAACCAGGGAGATAAATCCCGCTGCGCATCGGTCCAGCAGATATTTCGCGGAACGCTTAATTCCGCCACCGGCTCAAACTGTGCGATAACTTCTGAAGGTGTACTGAAGCGGTCACCATTTTCCAGCACGAAGCGGGGCAGGGCCCGCAGGAATTCAAATATGCCGCTGGCGGCACCATGGCGTTCGCCAAAGGTTTCGTAATCCATTCCCAGCAGGCAATATTCCCCCTCAGAGCCGGTGCCATGAAGCCAGCGGGCGTATTTATCCGCCATCAGGGGCCAGTTAATCCAATCCTGGGCGGAAAAGCGCAGCGATAAATCATCACTCAACCGATAATGCCGCAGCAGGATTTTGACGCGCTCGCGGGCTGCTTTGTACACATGTCCAGGGCTGCGGTTTCCCAAGGCTCCTTCCCATCCCTCGGTAATGGCCGCCTGAAAGTTTAATCCCGCTGCCAGACGCCCCACTTCATTGGAGTAAATCAAATTGGTATTCCGGAATATGGCCGGTTTTTGTCCGAAATAGTGTTCAATGGTCCGGCTGTGCAAGTTGACTTGCGAGGCAAATTCATCCGGTGAATAAAGACACGCCAGACTATGGTGCGATGTTTCCCCCAGAAATTCCACGCATCCGGTGGTTGCCAGTTCCTTCAATAATGCCACCACCTCCGGCACGTCATCGGCAAATTGTTCCAGAGCCGTGTTGGTGACGCCCAATGCTACGCGAAATGCCGAACCGTAGTTCCGGGCAAGTTCCAGCAACACGTTGGTGGCGGGAATATAACTGCGCCGGGCAATTTCCCGTGTGTAGCGCCGGTTGGCCTGTATATCAAAATAATCCGAATCAGAATCAAAAATACTGTAACGCCGCAGGCGGAAGGGCTGATGAATCTGAAAATATAAAACCACAGCAACCATTGGGTGTGTCCTGTTCTGACGCACTTCTCCAAAGCAACACGATTATAACCACAAGGGACTAAAAAGCGGCAGGAGGTTTTGGTGCGTGTCACGTTCAGGGTGCCGCAATAAATCCGGGCAGGCCGACTGGGGCACGAGTTTCCAAGACGAAAGATTCTCTTAATGCCGGCATTGACGCCGTCGATTTCACCGCTCGTCCGGACATATTGCCACGCCGGACGATTACCAGTCCAGCGTTTTCAGCCAGGCTTGCCGGAACTGCTCTACCGGGGCGTTGATGATTGTTTTACCATTAATGGATTGCACCACCAGGTCCGGCTTCTCTGTAACGCGGCCAAGAATACCAAAGGGCAATGTTCTTAAGCGGCGCAATACATCATCAAGACGATCCGGCTTAACTTCCAGCACATAGCGCGTGGGAGATTCGGAAAATAAGAGAATGTCATCGCGATCCACTTGCGGATCATGCGGCACGCCGGTTAAATCAATCTCGGCTCCTGTTCGCCCGGCAAAAAGCATTTCCGCCAGGGCCACGGCCAATCCTCCTTCCGAAGGATCATGCGCACTGGCGACCAGCCCATCCGCGATCAACTTTGCTACCCGTTGATGCACGCCCGGTGCTGTCGCCAGATCCACCGCGGGAATGCTGCGGCCATTTTGATGATGCAACGCGTAATACCAGGATCCCCCCATGTGCCGATGCGTTTGGCCCACCAGCAGCAAATAATTTCCCGGCGTCTTGGCGTCCATGGTAATGCAGCGCGAAACGTCAGGCACAATACTGATGGCGCTGATCAGCAAGGTGTAGGGGATGCAAATGCGTTTGCCTTCATCGGTGATAAATTCATTGGACAGAGAATCTTTGCCGGAAATAAAAGGCGTGCCAAACGCCATCGCCCCGTCATAACACGCCTGACATGCCCGCACCAAGGCGCCTAAGTGCATGCGGTCGGAACATTTCGGCCAGCAAAAATTATCCAGTAACGCTGTGGTTTCCGGATCGCCGCCGACGCAGACAATATTACGGATCGCTTCATCCATGCCGCTTAGCGTCATCTGATACGGATCCAGATCGCCGAGTCGGGGCTGACAGCCGTTGGCCAGCGCTACACCGCGGTTGCTTTCGGGAACCGGTGCCAGAACCGCAGCATCTCCGGGGCCGTCGCCGACGGGGCCGACCAGCGGTTTGATAATGGTTGATCCCTGCACTTCATGATCATATTGTCGGATAATCCAGTGCTTGCTTGCCAGCGTGGGCATGGCCAGGAGTTGGCATAATGTCTGGGCATAATCCGTCGGCTCGGCTACAGTGGCCTTGGGCAGCACCGGCTCCTGCCACACGGCTTGGCGAATGGGGCTGGGCAGGCCGTCATGAATAAATTCCATGTCCATGGAACCCACATTTTGCCCCTGATATAACAGCGTCAGTTTGCCTGACCCGTCAAATACGCCGATGTCCGTGGCTTGCACATCCTCCGCGGCCGCCAGTTCCAGAAGCCGGGCAACATTCTCCGGTGCAACGGATACGACAATGCGTTCCTGGGCTTCGCTGATCCAGATTTCCGCATAGTTCAAACCGTCATACTTCAGCGGCACTTTGTCCAATTCCACGGTGGCACCGGTCCGGGATCCCATTTCCCCGATGGCGCTGGATAATCCGCCGGCACCGCAATCGGTAATGGCGTTATACAGCGGCCCGCAATCCCGCGCCCGGAGAATCACATCCATCATCTTTTTTTCAGTAATGGCGTTGCCGATCTGCACGGCGTGGCTGAATTCATCACCATGTTTGTCGGTTATTACGTCGCTGGAAAATGTGGCACCATGAATGCCGTCACGCCCGGTGCGCCCGCCAATGAGGATAATCCGATCCCCTGCCTGGGCGTCCCTCTTTTCCGCCAGATGCCGCGGCAATAATCCCACCGATCCGCAGAACACCAGCGGATTGCCAATGTATCGCTGATCAAAATAAACCGCGCCATTCACCGTTGGTATGCCCATGCGGTTACCGTAATCCCGCACCCCGGCTACCACTCTTTGAGCGATGCGCCGCGGGTGCAGAACGCCCGCCGGCACTTGTTCCGCTGGTGTAGAGGGATCCGCGAAGCAGAATATATCGGTGCCGGCGATCGGTTTGGCTCCGCCGCCGGTGGCAATGACATCGCGTATGCACCCGCCGATACCTGTAGCCGCCCCGCCGTAAGGTTCAATTGCGGACGGGCGGTTGTGCGTTTCGACTTTCATGCACAAAGCCCATTTGTCATCCAGCGCGATAACGCCGGCATTATCCTTAAATACGCTTAGCGTCCAGGGCTTATTAAGTTCTTTGGTAGCGCGGAAAATAGTTGATTTAACAAGATTATCAATGGTCTGCATCTGATCGCCGGCGGTGTGATGTTCATGGACATCATCTTCATTTAATCCGGCGGGGTGATGAGAAAAATGGATTTTGGCTTTCAGCGTTTTATGAACGCAATGTTCGCTCCAGGTTTGGGCCAGCGTTTCAAGTTCCGCATCCGTCGGCTCGCGGTCCAGTTGGCGGAAGTGTTCCTGAATGGCTTTCATTTCCGCCAGGTCCAGAAACAGATGGCCGCGCCGCGACAAATGCTGAAGCTGGTCATCAGTCAGTTGGCGTATGGGCACTTCCAGTCGCTTGAATTCATACGCCTTGCCGCGCGGAAATTCGGCGGGAGTAAAGGCCGTTTCGTGGATTTGTTCAATCGAATCATTGGCCAGAAGTCGCCGGGCGATTTGACCGGAAGTTTCCGCCGTCAAATGGCCCGAAAGCACATACCGCCGTCCCGTGCGCACTTGAATGGCCGCCGGTTGCCGGGGCAGATTCAGTAAATCCGCAATGGCCATTTCCGCACTGGCGGCCACCGGATCCATGACACCGGGCTTCCCGTGCACTTCCACCAGTCGGCCGGCACCCACGGTTTCATGCCCCACCACAACGCGCTCGGTAACCGGGTCGGCCAGTAATTCCGCCGCTATCTTATGGACCTGCGAATGTGCCAGAAGTTCGGGTGCACCCTGCAGCAAAAATACGCGGGCCGTTTGTACGCTATGCACTTCCGCAATTCCGATCTGTTGAATTTCATGAAGAACCGCAGCGCCCGCCGGATCGTCGGCGGAATTTTGAGGATGAATTTCAACGCGATAAACAGCCATAACGCTCCTGCAACCGGTCACTTCCCGGCACCCGTCTGCCCCTGGGAAACACCTGCCGCCATTATGCGCGAATCCCCACATTTTCGCATCCCAGTCGAAACGCTTGTCGAAACGCACCCGGTCAGGACGCAAACTGGCCGGGATCGATTCTTAGCCGATGTGGAAACGCCTTGGCGAAACTTGACCAATACAGAATACGCAGACAAGCTAAAAACGCATACCCCAAATCGACAAAACAATTGCCGCCTGCATTTCCATGTTGCATACTCCCACGAAGAGGATTCCATTTTGCAGCAAAGGTCGATATGCCGTTGACAGCAAGCGGCTTGGGAAGACACAATATCCCCGTTGGGTTTTGCGGAAGCATTCAAACAACCTCGGTAAATTTTGAATGGGTCCCTTTGATTTTTAGCTGGCGCGAGATCATGGATCGGTAGGTTTATGTGAATTGCTCACGGCCCGGTTGAGCAACATGCGGCGTCTGCCTGATTTGTTGCGAACTGCGATCAAGGGCATGAAAAAGATATCCGCAGAACATAATGGGCCATGGGCCATCGCCGCTAAGACCCAACGCATCTCGCACGACCGGCCTGTTCAGGAATGGGGACAAAACTGGGTAAGCTTCTTGAATCATGGATAAATCCACAGCTGGGAGGCGCTGCTCGTCAATCAAATGGATATTTGCAAATCTATACGCTTCGAAAACGAACCCGGAACAGCTGAACCGCATGCGAACATATCTGCCATCGGCCTCTGTTAGCGCGATCGCGTGAGGACATATGCAGTACGCCTGTCCGATGTTCGCCGGAGTCAGCCCCAGTGCCTTAATCGCCAGGTGTTCATTTTCGTGTCGATCAATAAAATTTCTGATTTTTTGCTGCTCGTCCGCGGTCAGGTCGACGCTGCCGATAATATCGGCGTGCATCAGTCGCCCGCTTGGCAGGGGAGGCCCCATATCAATAACTTCGATGTTGGGCACCGCCTGCCCTCCCGCGAGCTGTGCCAGGCCGACGTGTTTAACGAACGGGGCTGCCATCGCCGACAACCTCGAAAAGGGCAGCAACGGCGGGGGTGGCGCTACTGACTCGCGTGACCGGCATCTCGCCCGCTCTCCACATTTTGGTGCCTGCTGAAAACCCTCAGGCGGAGCTTAGCCAGCCAGTCGGCCGCCTCGTGATTTCCGCTCTGCCAGCGGTTCCCTAACTCGGCGAGATCTGCATTGATGATTTCGCCAAACCAGTGATGCGGAGACCGAAGTGCGGAATCCCATGCCTCCTCGGCCAGACTGCTGCGCATCGCCACGATGGCCTCAATCGCCAGCGAAGCGCATGCAGAGTATTTATCGCGCAATAGGAGCCTGGGATTTAGATACGCCTGCGCCATCTGCATGAGATTTGACGCCAATTGTGATCGCACGTTCGCGTGCGTCGGCGGATGGACCTCAAAATTACGGTATATCATCTTGGCTACTTCAAGCTCCAATTCCAAAGGCAGCGGGCTGCGATTTTCCGGATCCAATAGAGCAGCAAGTGTTTCCATTTTTTCCATTGGCATTATTGCAATGTACTTGCGAATGGCGGAAGCCACAGCGATGAGTTCCCCCGGCGTGGAACTGTTGCGATGAGCATGGATATAGCTCCAGAGAACGGGTAACAGGCGATGCTGTTGTTGCAGATCAAATCGTGTAATCTCGGCCTCAATGATATGATTTGGAGAAATATTTTCCCCTTCGGGGGTTAGAATGTCTAACAGACCACGGGGGTACAGTGCGCGCCCAGGGCATCCACGCCCGACACCCCCAACCCCGATTCGGACACCTGTGGATCGCTGTAAATATAGTCGGCGCGGCATTGGCCGGAAATGAACATTGATCCATCTTCGGTTTCCAAGGCCGCTTCGAATCGGCCCGTTGGCTGAGTCTCTATCACTCCGCCTGTTACGCTGGAAAGCGTGGCTTTGTTTGCCCGCTTTATTTCCTTCAATGTAGACTTTGCGCCCAAAAATTTTATCAATTCCGTCACGCGCGTATCAATATCCATGGGCCAACTCGCCTGCTTCTCTAAGTATTCAGAGAACCATGATCCGGTTTTTGGCGCTACGTCTGGATTAATTAGCTCGGGCACGGTAATTCACCTCCTTATCGCGTTGCTTCAGTTGAAGGAACAGGAATACTCTGACTTTTGAGAAGTTCCTTAACCACCGCGACTTTACGTTTTGCGGTAGCAACTGTCTCCTCCAGCCGCGCTATTTGTTTCTCCGACATCCGAACCTCAAGGACCTCAGATTCGCCGCCGGAGGTTGTATAATCCAATCGCAGGATGACGACGGGCAGCGCCCCTTCCACGCGATGGCGGCTAGAGTCGAAAATCGGCCGGATATCGCAAATGATATTTGCCTGGTCAAGTTCGGCACCCGTCGCAACAGCCAGCTTTTGAGCTTTGAATTGTCGGCCCAGCCCGTTTGGAACAACCGCCAGCCGCCGGAGGCGTTCAACAAGGGTCCGTCTTTCTTCAGAGTTAAACGGCTTTTCTTCGCCCGTGATTGCCTCGGAAAGAATTCTCATCGCGTCCTGGGTTGGCATATCGGCGTCGTGAAGAACTTCGGAAATTCGATAGATTGCTGCCGCAAGTTTCCCTGCATCACTTTCGCCTGCCAACACTTTGCTAACGGTCGCGTCCAGCACATCGCGACTGATGAATGCATCTAATTTTTCCAGCGCTCCCGTCAAATGGAGGAACCGGTCTTCGGTTAAGCCAACAACCAACTGCATGTCCGCCAGAAAATCCTCATCACAAACCAACCGGCTTGCCAATAATTTAAAGGGCGGAGTGCCAAAAAAGAAAGCGCTTTTGTATCTCATGTGCCGCATCCTGAATGCCGATTCAGAGGTTCCAATACATTCACTTGGTGTATAGTCAATATCATGTCTGGGGCGGTCCTGTCAAGCAGGTGTTGTTAAGCAGGTGTGGCAAATGCTGATTCAGTGGGTACACTTCGGTAGTAGCGCGTCTGCGGTTCACCGGTACCGTGGCAGGCTTACCGCACGATTCGTAGCATGGTTGCAAGGGTTGGTAAAGTGGATGTTGTGACTAACGCTGAATTAAAAATGCCCGCGGATATCTTGGCGTTGTGGTTGCTGGAATGTCACGTTGTGACAATAGAGCCGCACATTCTCGTTACGTTGTTATTCGGCACGCCGGCGGATGAACAGGTGCTCGCCGACACCCTGCGTAGCCTGGTTTGGCTGATCGGGCCAAACGGGCGGTCGGAAATCTGGCGACCGGGTAAAGATTATCCGGGCAGCAGCATCTGGTTTGCAGAGCCTGAAACCGGGATACTCTTGGGCAATGATTTTCATAAACCTGATGCGGTATACGCGTGCAAACTTGACGGCACCCATATCGCGTCATTCAGTCTGCCGTTGTTGTGGGATACCCCCATTCAACCGTGGCGCTTCAAGGCAACGCAGAAAGGTATTGAATATGTGGATACCCAGGGCAAACTGCAGCACGCTGCCGACATCGCACAACTAATTCTCCGCGCCAAAGGTACCGCCGATGCAATGACCTCCCGCCTGGCAGCAGACTGGCGTCCCCGCGCCCTGCTTCTGCCCACAAATATTCCCGGCGGCGACGGGATTCTGTTCCGCCTGACTCGCAATGATGATCACCTGGGGCTGGATTGCCTCCGGGCAACGCGTAGACCCTAACCTGACTTTTCCTTAGCGGCCTGCCCCCGGCGCAGCCGTTGATAGCTTGTGCCGAT
>JAKBCC010000079.1 GCA_021808105.1 Planctomycetota bacterium | reverse complement strand
TACTGCCAACAGCCCATCAGCTCCGGCCAACGGGCAGGTGGCTCTGGAAAAAGCCGCCACGAGTTTTGTGGTCGCCAATGCCGGCAGCGGCTTTGAGACTATGACCATCAACCTTGCTGATAATAGTTTTACGCCCAGCACAACAGGTTCTCTGGAGGCGCTGACCGGTGCGGCATCGGTTACGTTCTATGCTGGTGGAATGTTGGGCGACCAAATGCCGGACTATTTTCAATACACCAGTGCCGCCGACGGTGTAACTGCGAGTTCCAATAACATGGAATTTAATGTTGGCGTGATGGGTCCGGTCGGTACCGTCAATACCACAGTCGGCCCGGTTGATTTTACGACCACTTCGCCCTACACGCTTAGCTCCACACTTACCCTGGGGCTGAATGCCGGCGATAGTGCCACGCTTACATTTCAAACCGACCCCTCCCCGCCAGCCTTGCCGTTGCCGGGCGCAAGCTCCCTGCTGGCTCTGGGCTTGGTCGGCCTGGGTGCACTGGCTGTGCAGCGAAAAAAGCGATTTGTCTGACAGGCAATCGCACCGTCGGGAAACATATCGTGGGATGAAAACACGTTCCGATTTCAACTCAACGCTGCCGCATTGAGCTACGGGGGACGTTGCCGTGGGATGCCGGGGTAAAAATATTTGAGCTTCGATGCGGCGTGGGATGGGTGATTGCACCGTCGGGAAATATATCGTGCGATGGAATCCCGTTCCGAATCGAAACTCAACGCTGCCCCATTGAGCTAATGATACGTGTGGTGGTGGGGGGCCGAAGGGTCGTCATACGAAAGATCCCCACAATGGGGCGATTACGGGCGCGGCCATTTTTTCGGGCAGGGCCGACAAATCGCTAAATCAAGCGGAAATCACAACCTTTTTTACCGTCGCGCCGAGAGCCTGCCAGAGATTCTTATATCGTGTGTTCCACCACAGGCAGAGCCAGCGGCTGGGCTGATGAATATCCCAGCGGCACGTTCATCCCACTTTTGTTGCGCCAGTGAAAAATGCCCGGAAAACGCGATGTTCTTTGGCGGAATTTCAGCAGTACAACGGAGATGGGTGACCGAACCCCGGCCATTTTCACCAGGCCAGCCGGTGGCTATGTGAAGCTTCCCCCAACAGCCGTGTTGCCCGGAAATATTGCCACGCCCCGATTACTGGGACAGGGTCAGGACAGGGTCTGGCGCTTGACATACTTTGTGAAAAATAGTACAAAGGAGGGCATTGGTGGACGGTAACGGCCATGGTACAAAATGAGCCGACAAAGGAAGCGAAAACAGGCGGTGCTAAATCAGCATTGGATCGTCTGGAGCGTCATGCGTCCAATAAATTAAAAGCTGGGGCTTCGGGACCGTCGGCCGGGCAGGAAAGTCCTGTGGCACGGGCCTCGGGGCTGCGGCGATTTACCTCCATGGGAATTGAATTCCTGGCGGTGGTATTGATTTTTGGCTTGGCCGGTCAATGGCTGGATCACACCTTCCGCTGGCACGGCATCGCTACAGTAGTCTTGATCTGCGTGGCGGTCATTGGGGATTTATATCTCCAGATTAAAATGCTGCTGCATCAGGATGAAAATGCAGCAGGTAAAAGCGGCACGGCAAATAGCCAACCGGTCTCTAAGAAAGGCTCTGATTCAGATGACTGATCAGGCGGAAATACCTCCGATTCCCACTTCCTGGTTGAGGTTGGGATTAACGATTACCCCGCTGGTGGCGACCGGTGCGGCCATGGTATTGGCCATGCTGGTGCTGCCGCTGCTGCATCGTCCGTTGTATATGCGGGAAATGCTGGCGGCCGGGCTGGTAAGTGTGGTGGTGGGGCTGCTGGCGGTGTTGCCGATGGTGGTGCTGATCGGGCGTTCCGCAATCCTGCTGCTGCGATGTGCGGTACTGGCGAATATGACACGGCTGGTGGGTGTGGCGGCGGGAGCGATCATCGTTATTGTGATGGCTCCGGCGCACCTGCATAAAACGGTGATGCTGCTGTGGCTGGCAGCCTTTTATTTTGTGCTGCTGATTGCTGAAAGTGTGGCGTCTTCCTGGGTGATTAAACACTCCAAAGTGTGACGCCGCTGTGGCTGCAAACTCGTGTGTTCGGCGATGATTTTATAGCGCGCGGCATTGACGCCGGGCGTGTTTTAGGGTAAAAGTTTTGGCCCGAATCAGCTCTGGCGGGTTGGTGTCGGAACGAGAACCGCAATCGGATTGAAAACTTATGGTTTTTATGCTGCCCAATGCCATCAGACCCTGGGGTTTGGCCGAAGTCAACGTACTCAACGGGACCGTTGCCCATAATTTATATCCGCATCCTTTGTTTCATCTTTTCGGCCAGAGCTTTTATTTCAACAATCACGTTCTGATGCTGTTGCTGTCCGCGGGTTTGATGCTGGCCATTTTTCCCACCATGGCGCGGCGCATGAAAACCAAACCTGTGCCCACCGGATTTCGTAATTTCTTTGAAGCATTACTGGTCTTCCTGCAACGCGACACCTTTGAACCCATGCTGGGCAAATGGGCGGTAACATTTACCCCTTATCTCTGGACGGCATTCTTCTTCATTTTGTTCGCTGATCTCTTTGGAATGTTGCCCGTTGATGAGGTAATTCAATTATTCAATTCGGCTTGCGGCACGCACATTCCGGAATTCTGGGGTGGTGCCACCGGAGATTTAAGCGTTACCGCGACGCTGGCAGTTTGCACATTCTTTACGGTGCATGTGTCGGGTTTGGCGGAATTTATCCGAACGGCGCGGAAGCATCACACGCCGCATATCCGTTCCGGCCATGCTGCGGCAGATATTACCGGAACGCACCATCCTGCGGATGCTGGTTCCACACGGGTTTGGCCCGTGGCGGTGGTGGTGGGTATGGCGAAATATCTGAAGCATATTGTTCCCCCGGGGGTTCCATGGGTTATCTGGCCGCTGATGTTTGTGCTGGAATTGCTGGGCACGTTCGTTAAGCCGTTGGCGCTATGTATGCGTTTGTTCGCGGTGATGATGTCAGGCCCGCTGGTGGTGGCCGTGCTGGTAAGCATTATCTTTTCCTTCGGCGGGTATTTTGTCAGGACCGTTACGGGTGTGCCGGTGATTTTATTTGGCACGGCCTTTGAGGCCCTGCACCTGCTGGAGGCGTTTCTGCAGGCGTACATATTTACGCTGTTAAGTGCGGCGTATATTGCCGAGGCGATGTCGGCGGAGCATTAATTTCTACACGCCCCGTGTGGGGGCGTGATGCTGAATTTATAGAAGGTTTAAGGCAACAGGAGTTTTATCAAATGGATCCAACAACAGTTCAAACCGGACACGCGGTGATGACCCAGGGCGTTAACTCGATGCACGAATTAACCCAGGCCATCGAAATTGCCGGTGCCTTAATCGGCGGCGGAGCCGGCGTAGGCGGCGCTGGTGCAGGCGTAGGTGCCATCGGCGGCAGCATGTGCGAAGCCACAGCCCGTCAACCGGAATTGATCAACACCATCCGCACGCAGTTCTTTCTGGCGGCAGCCATTATTGAAGGTTTTACCTTCCTTCTGCTGGTGCTGGTGATGATCGTTCTGATTCGGAACGGTGGTCTTTAATAAACTTCCAACTCAAGTTTCCCGATGGGCGGCGAGGTTTTGCCCCCGCCGGGTTACATGCCGGTATAGATGTATCGGTATTCCAAGTTGGATTAAAGGTGAATGTTCATGAAATGCGTTGAAAGCAAATCTGATAAAGCGCGAAACGTTGATCGGCGCGTGTCCATGCGATGGGCAGCGGTCATTGCCGTAGCGGCCATCAGCGTGTCAACCGGAATGGCGCACGCAGCAACCTCCGGCGGGGGCGGCGGTGGAAACGGCGGTGCCTCATTGATGTCCATTAACGCCGGCATGGCGCTAATTACATTGCTGATATTTGTGGTGCTTCTGACGGTACTGGGCAAATATGCATGGCGTCCCCTTATTGACGGCTTAAAAAGCCGCGAAGACGCCATTCGTGATAGCATTCAAGCCGCCGCAGACGCTCAGGCACAAGTGGAACAGACGCGCAAGCAGCTGGAAGAAAAAATCGCAGAAGTGCAACGCCAGGCGTCGCAACAGCTGCAGCAGGCCAAGGCGGATGCCGCCAAGGCCGCGGATTTAATCCGCCAACGGGCGGAATCGGAATCGCGAGCGCTGAAAGATCAGGCTTTACGCGACATTGAGGCGGCTAAGCAACAGGCGCTGGCGGATATCGCCAGCCGCACGGCCGATATCAGCGTGGAAATCGCATCGCGAATCATCGGCCGGGAAATCAACGCCAACGATCAGCGCAAGCTTCTGGATGAATCGCTGGCCCAGTTGGCCGGTACCATGAATTAACGATCCGGCAGCACGGCTGCGGATCAGTTGGATAAACTGCTATGGAACAAAAAGAATCGCACTACATGGCTATCGGGCGAATCTATGCCGCGGCGCTTTATGATGCGGCACAGCGGGCCGGCCAAACAGCGGATGTGATGGCGGATATGGAATCTCTCGGAGCTTTGCTGGCCGCAGCTCCGCAGCTGGATCGATTCCTGAAAGCCGCCAATGTAAATACTGCCGAGAAATTAAAACTTGTTGAACAGGCCGTAGCCGGCTCCGTCAACACTTTAACACTATCCGTGCTGCAATCCATGGCGCGGCGGGATCGGCTGGATATGTTGCGGGAATTTACCATCGCATTTGAGGAAGTTCAGCGCGACCGCAACAACCGCTTAAGCATTGAGGTTGTCTGTGCGCAGCCGCTGGCTGAAGATGAAAAGCAGCGTATCGCAGAGGCGGCCGGGCGCAGTCTGGGTAGACAGGTTGATTTAACAGCCACGGTGGATGCGTCCCTGCTGGGGGGCGTACAATTGAAAATTGGAGATATGTTTATTGATGGGTCTGTGAAGCGCCGCCTGCGGGCCATGAAGTCCCAGTTACACAGCGGTATGATGGCCGGCCTTAAGCAGGCCGGGGCCATCCAGGCTTAGTGTCCTGATCCGAATGCCGGATCAGCCCCATTGGAATTGTTTGAAAAATAGAAGATTAAGGCGACGTAACGTCAGGGTGATAACATGAAATTCAGAGTTGACGAAATAGCATCGGTACTGGAAAAAGAAATTGCCGGTTTTGAAGATCGCCTTGACGTAAGTCAGGTTGGCAAGGTCATTGAAGTTGGCGACGGTATCGCCCGAATCTATGGCCTGTCCAACGCCATGGCCGGAGAGATGCTGGACTTTGGCAATGATATGTATGGTCAGGTATTTAACCTTGAAGAAGAGACCGTCGGTGCGGTTATCTTTGGTGACTGCTCGCACATTAAGGAAGGCGATGTCGTCAAATCCACCGGAGAACTTCTTTCTGTTCCGGTGGGGCGCGAACTTCTGGGCCGCGTGGTCAACGCACTGGGTCAACCCATTGACGGCGGCTCGCCCATTCAAACCTCGGATCGCCGCAAGGTGGATGTGATCGCCCCCGGAATTGCCGACCGCCAGCCGGTGAAAGAGCCGCTGCAAACCGGTATCAAGGCTATTGATTCGATGATACCCATTGGCCGCGGTCAGCGCGAATTGATTATTGGCGACCGTAAAACCGGCAAAACCGCTATCGCCATTGACGCGATCATCAACCAGAAGAAATTTGCCGGCACGTCGGATGAAGTTATCTGTGTCTACGTGGCCATTGGTGGTAAGGAATCAACCGTGGCCGGCGTGGTGGACGTGTTAAAACGCAACGGTGCGATGGACTACACCATTGTTGTAGTGGCCGGTGCCTCGGATTCCGCACCGCTGCAATATATTGCCCCGTATGCCGGCTGTGCGATGGCCGAGCATTTCATGTGGCAGGGTAAGGCGACGCTATGCGTTTATGATGATCTGTCCAAACAGGCTCAGGCGTATCGGCAACTGTCTCTGCTGTTGCGACGGCCGCCCGGACGTGAGGCGTATCCCGGCGATGTGTTTTATCTGCACAGCCGATTACTGGAACGCGCGTGCAAACTTTCCAAGGAAAACGGTGGTGGCTCCTTAACCGCCTTGCCAGTTATTGAAACGCAGGAAGGCGAAGTATCCGCCTATATTCCCACCAACGTCATCAGCATCACCGACGGCCAGATTTATCTGGAACCGGATCTGTTTTTCGCAGGCGTGCGCCCGGCCATTAACGTGGGTATTTCAGTAAGCCGCGTCGGCGGGGCGGCCCAGATCAAGGCGATGAAGCATAAAAAAGTGGCGGCATCGCTGCGGTTGGATCTCGCGGCGTATCGTGCCCTGGAAGCCTTTACCCAAATTGGTACTGATCTTGACTCCGCAACTCAGAAGCAGTTGGATCGCGGTGCCCGCATGGTGGAAATCCTTAAGCAGCCGCAGTATCAGCCCATGGATGTCATCGATCAGATCGTGGTTATTTACGCGGCCACCCAGGGGTTTTTGGATACCGTCGCGTTGAAAGATGTGGGCCACTGGGAACGCGATTTTCTTGATTTCTGGAATGCTTCAGGGGCCGCAGTCCGCACTGAATTAATGCAGAAACGCGAATTGACGCCTGAACTGGAAGCCAAAGTTGTGGATGTAGTGAAGAATTTCTCCAACGTCTCGCCTTTGACGCGCAAGAAAATTGAAGGCCTCCCGATTAAACCGGTAGCGGGCGCAGGTCAGGCCCCGCAACAACGTGAAGCGGCGGCTCCGAAGCGATAAGACAGGTAATTAACAAGACAGGCAGTGTGCTGTAATGGCGAAGGCCAGAGAAATAACCAAGCGACGCAAGGCGGTTCGCAACATCTACAAAATCACACGCGTGATGCAGATGGTGGCCACCGCACGGTTTCAGCGCGCCTTGAAACGCGCCAAAGGCACGCGGCCCTATCTGGATAAGCTCAACGCCATTGTTCAGGACACACTCTTAGGCGCGCAGGGATCAGCGGAACTTAAGCGGCACCCCTTGCTGATCAGCCGCACGCCCTGCCGCAGAACAGCCATCCTCGTGGTCACCAGTAACCGTGGCTTGGCGGGCGGATACAACAGTCAAATACTCCGACTGGCGATGCAAAATATCCGGCAGTTGGAGGAAGCGGGGCAGCAGGTAGATATTCATGTGGCGGGACGAAAAGGCGCAGCTTATTTCCGCTTTGCCCGGCGTGAGGTTAAGGCCGCCTATACCGGCATCAGTGATAATGCCACATTTGAAGAAGTGTTGCCGGTCTCTCAAGCGCTGATGGATGATTATGCCAATCAGACGGTGGATGCAATCAAAATTGTCTACATGCGATTTATCAGTGTTGGCCAGCAGAAATCCACTGCTCTGGATGTGCTGCCGGTGCAGGCCCTGGAAACGGAAGAGTCGGCCACCGGAAAATCACGGCTTAGTCGCCTGGATGCATGCAGTGAATATTCACCCGATGCCGGTGAGTTGCTGGTAAGCCTGGTGCCGGCGATGGTGCGGGCGGCCGCCTTTCAGGCCTTTGTGGACGCCTCGGTTTCCGAGCAGATTGCCCGGATGATGGCGATGTCAGCGGCCACGGAAAATGCCGACAGTATGATCAAACAATTGACGCGCGAATATAATCGGGCGCGGCAATCACAGATTACCAGTGAATTGTCGGAACTCATGGGTGGGGTTGAGGCTTTAAAGTAACGCTTGGAAATGTATGGGACTGCGGATATTTACCCCGGCCCATTTATTGGAAATTGAAGTTAACGCAAACAAACAAACGTAGAAATAGTTGGAGTTAGTCATGGCTGGAACAGGTGTAATTTCTCAGGTAATCGGATCAACTTTTGACGCGATTTTCCCCGAAGATCAGTTGCCATCGATTTTTAATGCCATTCGCGTGGATCATGACGCCGGCTCCGGCAAAGGCGTTTCGATGCGCCTGACCGGTGAAGTGCAGCAATTACTCGGTGGCGGCCGGGTGCGGGCGGTGGCATTAGGTTCCACTGACGGCCTGGTACGCGGCATGAAGGTAGTGGACACCGGTTCGCCGGTGACCGTGCCCGTGGGGACAGAAACCCTGGGCCGCGTATTTAACCTTCTGGGTGAACCCATTGATAAAAAAGGGCCGGTAGTCACCAAGAGCCGGCGTTCAATCCACCAGGCGGCACCGGAATTTAAAGATCTGGAACCTAAAACTAAAATTTTTGAAACCGGCATCAAGGTTATTGACTTGCTGGCACCTTATGTACGCGGCGGAAAAACCGGCTTGTTCGGCGGGGCGGGCGTTGGAAAAACCGTTATTATCCAAGAGCTTATTGCCCGTCTGGCCCGCTTCCAAAGCGGCTATTCGTGCTTTGCCGGCGTGGGGGAAAGAACCCGTGAAGGTAACGACTTGTGGTTGGAAATGCAGGAAGCCAAAATTGGCGATACCGGTAAAAGCGTTATTGATCAGACCGTCATGGTGTTCGGTCAGATGAATGAACCGCCCGGCGCACGTTTGCGCGTGGCGATGTCAGCCTTAACCATGGCGGAATATTTCCGTGATGAAACCGGCGCGGATGTGCTTTTGTTTATTGATAATATTTTCCGTTTCACCCAGGCCGGTGCTGAAGTTTCCGCCCTGTTGGGCCGCATGCCTTCTGCGGTAGGCTACCAGCCCACGCTGGGCACGGAAATGGGAGAATTGCAGGAACGCATTACCTCCACCACCAAAGGGGCGGTAACTTCTGTGCAGGCCATTTATGTGCCCGCGGACGACTTAACCGACCCCGCTCCGGCCACGGCATTTACGCACTTGGACGCATTTACTGTTTTGAGCCGTAGCATTGCGGAAAAGGGCATTTATCCGGCGGTCGATCCGTTGGAAAGCAACAGCCGCATCATGGATGTAAATTATCTGGGTGAAGAGCATTATACCGTCGCCCAGATGGTCAAGCGGACACTGCAACGGCACAAAGATTTGCAGGATATCATCGCGATTCTCGGCGTGGATGAATTAAGCGAAGAAGATAAGCTCACCGTCAGCCGCGCCCGCCGGCTCGAACGCTTCTTCTCCCAACCGTTCTTTGTGGCCGAAGTGTTTACCGGCAAGAGCGGCTCGAACGTAAAACTCGTCGATACCATCCGCAGTTGCCGCGAGATCGCCGAAGGCAAATGGGACCACCTGCCCGAAGGCGCCTTCATGTACGTCGGCACCGTGGAAGAAGCCGCCGAACAAGCCAAACGGATGAAGGACTAAGTACCGGGCCGCCCAAAAAAAACCCCACAAAGCCGCCGGCTCTGCCGACGGGACCGATTGGGAGCGCAGAGTGGATCGGGAAATTATTCTGGCCCAGCCGGTAAGGTACGCGCCGGCGATGCCCTTTACCGGCACCCCCCATAATAATTCCATTTGAGGACATGTAATCAGCCTGTGCTCCTCAAAACGTTGCAAGTCGCTCTGCTAAAAATTCATCTCCATTAACCATGATTAAGGCGAATGGGAAGATATTTCGCTGGACGCCTACCCCGGCTTTCCGTATAATTAGAAAAATGATGAGTTTTAGAGCCTCATTCTTCGTCAGTGGAATTGGCAGCGCGTTGGAAGTGTACCCTCTTCCCGTCACCATTACGGCTCGCAGGCATTGCCCCGACGCGACCGATGCACAGCGCTTGGCTTCTGATTGGTATCGTGTCGGCTGGGCCATCAATTCGGCGATGGACTCTCTTAATCCGCAGAACGCAGTTGGAGAAGACCGAAAAACTCACCCAACCTGATGCTCCGAACCCCAAACAATCGGATGTCGTTAAACCTGCGGCTGATGCTGCAGGATCTGTGCCTGAACAAATACGTATTAGCACCCAGATTGCAATGCAAATGCAAACTGGACCCATTCCACCGCCTGATGTTTTAAAGAAATATAATGAAGTCGAACCGGGCCTGGCGCAGCGAATTATCGCCATGGCGGAAGCGGAAGCTGCCCACCGTCGGAGTATTGAGACACAGTTCGTCGCAATCCAGGGGCGCGATCAGGCAGCGTACAGAAGGTCAGAACTCTTCGGACAGGTATTCGGGCTTATGATCGGATTAGCCTACGCCGTTGGTGCTGTCTACGCAGCAGTTCATGGGGCTCAAATAGCGGCATCAATCTTTGGCACGGCTGGAGTGGGCGGCTTGGTGACAGCCTTTATAATGGGGCGCCATAATTTATTTAAAATGAAGCAACAGGAGATAGAACAAGGACAGAATTCCACGCGGCGGGACGCGGAGAAATAGCAGAACGACAGCCCTGCGGGAAGTGAAACGGGGACGTAGCTGCTTTGACGGATTTGGTGGTCTGTAATAGCATGACACCATGGCTCGAAAAGCACGATATTGCCCCGGCGGATATGTTTACCACGTACTGAACCGGGCGGTGGGGCGCATCAGCCTGTTTCATGGTGACCAGGACTATGCCGCGTTTGAGCAAGTCATGCTTGAGGCATACCAGCGAGCGCCCTTGCGGATCATCTCCTGGTGTCTGATGAAGAACCATTGGCATTTTGTGGTCTGGCCGCGCAGCGATGATGAGGTGACGGCTTATTTTCGCGCCTTAGCGCATACCCACTCTCTGCGCTGGCGGCTGGCGCATGGTTCGGCGAGAGGCGGCCCTCTGTACCAGGGAAGGTTCAAGGCCTTTCCGGTTCAATCCGGTGAGCCTCTACGGACGGTATGTCGCCATGTGGAACGCAATGCCTTATCTGCGGGGTTAGTCAAACGATCCCAGCAGTGGCGCTGGGGAAGCTTGTGGCTGCGCCATCAAACCACCGACGATGAACATAGCCGCGCCATGAGGAAGATGCTGTCCCCTGGCCCACAAGGCCGCCGGCCCGCCTTGGAGCCATGGACCGCTGCCGTCAACGCGGTGCCAACGAAAAAAGAATTGCTTCAACTGAAGGCCAGCGAAAATCGCAGCCGGCCATTCGGTGATGAGCAATGGCTACGCCAGACAGCGCTAACCCTAAACCTGGAGCACACCATACGCCCCGAAGGACGGCCCAGGAAAATCCAAATCTAGGCTTGGAATGCCTGCAAACGAAGATTGATTGGCTGCGGTGGTGGTTGCAGCTATTGGCTGTTGGCGGGCACTTTGCTGTGCCTTGCCGCTTGTTGAAAATAATATTCTGCTTTGGCTTGGTCATGATGTACCCGCAGGTAGATGCGGCCCAGCCACAAGTTGGCGCGCACGTGCTGAGCATTGAAATACAGGCATGTCTCCAAAGCTTGTACGGCCCGGTCGATCTTATTAAGCCTTATAAGTGCCAGTCCCAAGTCATAATGGGCAGCCGGGTAGCAGTGCATAAGGCCGACCGCCCGCAACGCGGATTCCGCGGCTTGGTTCCATTGTCGTTTGGCCAGGTGACAGCGGGCCATGCCTTCATGGGCAATCGGACTGTCGCCATCTATCTGCAGGGCTTTACGAAAAGCACGCCGGGCAGCCGTCCACATTTTTCGGCGGCTGTACGCATTGCCGATGGTGCAATGCAGACCGGGCAAACGCGGGTCGGCCTTTTCGGCCTGCCGCAAACAACGGATCGCCGCTGCGGGCTTTCCTTCAGCAAACAGCAGTGATCCCAGCAGCAAATCAGCCAGCGGACTGTTTTGTTTATCGGAAATTATACTTTCCACAATCCGCCGAGCTTCGGCAAAATTGTTTAACCGCTGATGACATTGCGCCAGCAACAGGCGAATACGGGGTCGCTGAGGTAATTCAACGGCGAGCTTTTCCAGCAAGGGCACAGCGGCTTGCGCCTGTCCTGCACTTAAGTGGACAACAGCGAGATTATATTGAATTTCCTGCGTGGCAATCCGCACGGCTTTGCTTTTATCCTCATCCAGCGGTGCCAGATATCCCAGAGCCACAAGCTGGTCGAGCGCTTCCTGCACTTCCAGAGGATCGCGTCGGCGCTCCGGCGGGTGCATGCCGGAATCGCCCGGGACAAGCTCCCATGAATCAATGCACTGGACCTGCGGCGCTACTTCAAAAGCCTGTACCAGCGTTTTACCGTCCATATCCCGGCCGACGGGTAAACCATACAGTGTCAGAATTGTCGGGGCGATATCAAGAATCCCCGCGCCATAAATACGTTGATCCTTTTTAATGCCGGGGCCGGCCAGGCAGAATATGCCAAAGGGTCGATGACACACCGTCGGCCCGGATGGTTCATCCGGAATTCCGCGCGGGCGAAGATGATCGCTGTAAAAGCCATGATCGGAAATCAGCATGATGTGCGTTTCCGGATCGGCAAGTTGCATCAGCCGCCCCAGCATCAAGTCATGAAACTGGTACGTGCGGGAAACGACATGTTTATATAGCTCAAAATCAGATTCCGAAACCTCCGGCAATCTTGGCGGATGAAACGGCATAAACGCATGTGAAAGATGATCCACCGCATCATAATAAACCGCGGCAAAGTCCCACGGCTGATGTTCCAGCAGATGCGTGGCCGCGGCGTGAACGC
Source organism: Planctomycetota bacterium (assembly GCA_021808105.1). GTDB lineage: Bacteria > Planctomycetota > Phycisphaerae > WQYP01 > WQYP01 > JAMDCX01. The sequence continues at coordinate 5,236 of JAKBCC010000079.1, read as the reverse complement.
TGATGGTTTCGGCGAGCATCCGGGCCAAGGTCGATAAATGTCTATCCTTGGATTGATCCACTTTCGCGGCATCGGGAACAAAAGGGAGGATCATACCGGCTTCCAACTCCGCCGGGTGAATGCGCAGGGCCGCTAAGGTATCAGCCAATTCGGGCGGATGAACGGCTCCGGGGTGTATGGGCCAGGGCTGGCCAATAGATCCAACAGCTTTTTGAAATAATTCACTGACGCATGTACCGGCAACAGGCTCAGCGGGGTGGCTGGCAAACCAGCTCACCAATTGCGAAGTCAAACCCTGCTGTGTGAAGATATTCCATAAGGCTTTGCATCTGCGGGACGTGCTGGTAAACGGGCGCACATAATGATTATCGGGGTCAGGTTCAATAAACCCCAAAATTCCGTGTTTGTCCGGGCGTTTGCCGGTGGCAATGGTATTCCACAGCATCGGCGAGATGATGGGTTCCATGCTGGCGAGGTTTCCCATAACGCCGTTGTTTATCAGATGATTCAGCGCGGGCATAAGCCCCTGTTCCAATAGCGGGGTAATGACCTGCCAATCAGCCGAATCCCATCCTACCAGGAGAAGTTTTTTTGCGATGCGCTCGGCCATAACGATCAGGTTCCTGAAATGCGTATGCCTGCCGCTAATAACGGCAGCCCAGGCACACGCTTATAAGGCGACGATACAGTCCGGCGTTTAAAATAGCGCAAGCGCCATGTAAGTATTCTGCTAACGCGATGGTATCGACGGTTCACTGTTAATTTATTTAACGCATAAACTTTCTAAACAATTGCTCTCTAGGATTCATTGCGTCATCCGGGGCAATGTGTTCCGGAGGTACGTGCAGCCGATAGTCGCGATGGTCCGATCGGTTGCGGTAGTGGTAATCAGGGACCCGCAAGGAGAATGTTATGGGTTGGAATCGAATGACAAAAAAAGGTTCGGCGATAACGGCCGGCGCAATCGTCGCCGCAGTCGCCGGTTCCGCTTTTATCGGTTGCAGTGCGGGAGTAGCGCAGGGGGCCATTCTGGCTCCCAGCCATGTGGTGGTGGTGATTGAAGAAAATCATTCCTATAGTCAGATTGTGGGCAACACCGCAGATGCTCCCTACATTAATAATACGCTTATTGGAAATGGCGGCCTGCTGTACACGCAGTCCTATTCGCCCGAGCACCCCAGTCAGCCGAATTATCTGGATTTATTTGCCGGCGGCGATCAAGGCATCACCGGTGATTATGTTCCCGGCAGCCCGCAATATTCAGAGCCTTTCAGCACGCCGAATCTCGCGGCACAATTACTTAACGCGGGGGATTCATTCAAGGAATATAATCAGACGTATTCCGCGATTGATAATTCCACGAATTACAATCAGGCGACGTACAACAATGGCACAACCAATGATACCTACGCCCGCAAGCACAATGCGGTAATCAACTGGGTGAACCCGTCTCTCACCAGTGTTTCAGGAAACCAACTGCCGCTTTCGACCATGACAGGCTTTTCCGAATTTCCCACCACGGCTGCGGGCTATGCCGCGTTGCCGACCGTATCGTTTGTAATTCCCAATCTGGAAAATGACATGCACAACGGCACCATTGCGGCCGGCGACACATTTCTGCAGCAGAATCTCGACGGTTATGTTCAATGGGCCAAAGCCAATAACAGCCTGCTGCTGGTCACATGGGATGAAAACGATTACACCCTTCAGGATGGCAATCACATTGCCACAATCATCAATGGCGATACGTCGCTGTATGTTCCCGGCCAGTCCAGCCAAATGTTTAACAGCTACAGTATTCTGCGAACATTGGAAGGCATGTACGGCCTTGGCTACGCCGACAATGCCGCAACATCGCCATCGCTGGCCACGAACTCGGCGGGACAATTGGCTGCGGTGCCGGAGCCTGCGGCCCTGGCGCTCATGGCCCTTGGCACTTTGGCATTCTTGATTCCCGCGCGTCGCCGCAATACCAATACCAGGCGATAAATCGCGGCCGGTTTTGCCCCGAATTGTTTTGTGCACATGTAACATCAATTTTTTTGCAGGAGATTTTCCATGACATTTGAATCCCAGAACTCGTCCAAATCGGCCCGTGGCGGCCAGCCATCACTGGATACCCGTCTGGCGGCATACGCTGCGGTAAGCTTGTCAATGTTGGCGGTTGGCACAGCCGGCGCTACGCCGCAGTACACCGCCCTTAACGCTCCGATGTCCACCTTAACGCCGGGCGGCGAAGCGTTTATCAACTATGGCGGCGGGAAGGCTTTTCTTGGTATGATGACCTCATTGAACCGAATTAATGGAGATGCCAGCCTTACCTTTTCCGGCATGGTACCGGGAACGGATGCGGTAACCGTCGCCGCAGCAGCCAATGGCACCGCTACCTCCATACTCGAATTCCTGCCGAAGGGCACGGAAGTTGGGGGTACCGGAAATAATTTTGTATTTGCCACCGGCGGCTATAACAGTACCAACGTCGTAAACGCCGGTAATCATGAAGTGTTGTACACCGGCCTGCGCGCTACCAGCACCAACGGCAAAGATTTCTACGGATGGGCGGCGTTTTCATTCACCACCACGACGGAACCAACGACCAATCTGGTGGATTTCAACACCAAGATTTTGGGTTACGCCTTTGAAAGCGCGGCCAACACACCCATTGCGGTTGGCGATACCGGAACCGCTACGTCCGCGGCCAGTCCTGTTCCCGAACCAGCTTCGCTTTTGCTGATGGCGGCCGGTGCTGCCGGTATTCTGGCTTGGCGGAAGCGGCGTAATGCCTGAAGCCATTCTGTTTATTAGCGCGGTAGATTTTGATAAGCCGTCGGCTCACGCTCGTTGTGTGCCGACGGCTTTTTTATCCGCAAATCCTGACGCACGTGCAAACGCCCGATACCCTGGCAACGGGAACCGCGTGCGAATGTTGATATTTGTGGGATAATGCCCATGGGTTGTGAAGCAGTGCGGCCGACGTTATTGAGCAGGAGTTGATGACAGGCATGGCAGAAACATCAGGCAAGACAAGCGGATTGCGGCGGGAGGCAGGGGTCATTGGCCTCTTGTACGCCAGCCTTGGAGGCATTATTGGTTCGGGCTGGCTCAAAGGTCCGATGGAAGCGGCGCAGCAAGCCGGCCCATTAAGTGTTTTCTCCTGGCTGATCGGCGGGGTCGCAATTTTGCTTTTGGCTCTGGTATACGCGGAACTGGCCACCATGTTTCCGCGCAGTGGTGCCGTCGTGCATTTTCCGCATCTAAGCCACGGCGTGCTCTTGTCCCGTATCTGGAGCTGGATACTTTTTTTAGGCTATGTCTCTGTAGCGCCCGTGGAAGTGCTGGCTACGCTGGGTTACATGGCCAATATCTGGCCATGGCTGATATATCCCAAGAATCATGCCCTGACGCCCGCCGGTTTCGGCTTTGCGGTCCTGATGCTCGCCTTTTTTACGGTCTTGAACCTGTTTGGAATTAAATGGGTCATGCGTATTACGACCACCGCCGGCTGGTGGAAACTGGCCGTACCGCTGATCACCATTTTCGGTTTACTTATTGGCGCGCATCACACCGCCAACCTGCATGTGCAACCCCATCAGATGGCATCGAATATTCGCGGCATATTTACGGCATTAGGAACAGCAGGCGTTATTTTCAGTTTTCTGGGGTTCCGGCAGGCTGTGGAATTGGCGGGTGAAACTTCGCAACCGCAACGCTATATTCCCATCGCGGTCATCGGATCGGTGGTAATTGGAATTGTCATTTATGTGGGTCTGCAACTGGCATTTGTTATGGCGATCAACCCCGCCGACCTGGCCAAATATGGCTGGGGTGCTTTGGACCATGCCAGAGGATTTTCAGTCGGTGCCGGACCGCTGGCAGCGTTGGCTTCCGGTATTGGTTTGGCGTGGCTTGCCATGTTGCTGTATGCCGATGCCATTGTATCGCCCGGGGGCACCGGCTTTATCTACGCGACAACCTCTTCACGGGTCATTGGTGCCATGAGCGAAGACGGCTTTATTCACCGTTCGCTGCAGCGCCTCAACCGCTTCGGCGTGCCATGGGCGGCCGGTGTGGTAAGCTTTGCCGTGGGGTGTCTGTTTATGCTGCCTTTTCCGAGCTGGCATAAAATGGTCAACGAAATTTCGGATGTGATGGTGCTCTCCTACGGCATTGGGCCGGTGGTGCTGCTTTCGCTGCGGCGCACACTGCCGGAAGCCGCCCGGCCATTTCGCGTGCCCATGGCCCGAATCCTGGTGCCGGTTACCTTTATTATTTCCAACCTCATTGTGTACTGGTCCGGCGTGGCGACGCTTAGTTTTCTCCTGACTGTCGTCGGTCTTGCGCTGATCGTATTTTTGCTGTGGCGAGCCATCAAACATAAGAACATCGCCGCATTACCATGGAACAGCACGTGGTGGGTATTTCCGTATCTTGGGGGATTATGGATTTTGGACTACATCGGTTCCAAAAGTATGACGGGCGGATTGGGCTACCTGAAATTTCCCTATGATGTGATTGTCGTGGCGATCTTCAGTCTATTAATTTTATATGTTGCGGTTAATTCCGCCGTTCCCATGGAAGAAATTCAGGCCTATATAGACAATCTGTAGCAAGCAGGACAGTACCGCAAAACGCCCACGCTCATGGCTGAAATTATGTCTGAATCAACATCCATTATCATCGTTTCCGGATTGCCCCGGTCAGGCACGTCACTCATGATGCACATGCTGCACGCCGGCGGGATGCCCGTGCTCACGGATCATATCCGTCAGGCTGATGTCAGTAATCCGCATGGCTATTTTGAACTTGAAGCCGTAAAGGAAACCCGACGGAACGCTCAGTGGTTGCAAACGGCGGCAGGACACGCGGTAAAAATGATATATCGCCTGCTTTATGATTTACCGTCGGACCGTTCGTACCATGTTCTGCTTATGCGACGTGACCTGCGACAAGTTGTCGCTTCGCAACAGGCGATGCTGGGGAAAATAAATGCCACGGCAGTTGAAAATCAGCGTTTGGAAGCAATCTTTCACAAAGAGATCACGGCCGTTGATAACTGGCTGGCGGCGCAGAATAACTTTGCGGTTCATGACGTCTCGCACGCAGGGTTGATCAGCAATCCCGGGGCGGAAGCGGAACAAATTAAGACGTTTCTGAACTATCCTCTGAATATCGCAGCCATGTGTGCGGTAGTAAATCCGGCCCTGCATCGACAAAAATAATTGCCTGGGGCAGCGTG
>JAKBCC010000214.1 GCA_021808105.1 Planctomycetota bacterium | reverse complement strand
AATACTGTGTAAACCCAGTCCACATGTCCCTGGGTTAGTTGCGGTATCCGCGCGCGGGCCGCGTCCGGAATTTTATGGACCTTTTTCATCCGAATTCCTTTTCCTGTCTATCATACCCCACGCCAAAGGAATTCGGGACATATTTCCGGGGGCTTTTTTCGGGGTGTGGCAGCGTGCATTCCAATGTAGTATTCAAAAATCGCGATTTCAAAGCCATGCCTTAGGGTTGTTACGCAACCAGCACCCCTTCGATGGCGTCCCTTATCACCACATCATCGCGCCTAAAGCGGTCGCATGATAAATGACATTTCACCGGCAACTTTGGTCCCGATTGATTCAGTTACCCCGGATCCCGCTAATGTGCGGCGGCATCCGGATAATAATTTGGAGGCGATCAAGGCCAGCCTTAAACGTTTTGGCCAGCAGAAGCCCATTGTGGTGGATTCTGCTGATATCATCCGTGCGGGCAACGGCACCTGGGCTGCCGCCAAAGCTTTGGGTTGGCAGCGAATCTGGGTTATTAAAACAGCGCTTTCCGGCGGTGATGCGGTCGCTTATGCCATCGCGGATAATCGCACCGCTGAGTTGGCACAATGGGATTCACCCGCGTTGGCGGACCAACTGGCCGCACTGGATTCGCATTTACAACTTGCCGCCGGATTTACCCCTGAAGAAATGGCGGCCCTGACCGCGGACATCGACAAAATAGCTGCCGACGATGATAGTGAAATTCCCCTGCGGCACGTTTTTGAAGTGGCTGTGGAATGCCGGGATGAAGATGATCAACGGGATATTTATGACCGCCTCACCGAAGAAGGGCGAAAGTGCCGCGTGCTGACGATCTGACCCTGCCGGCGGTACGTGGCCTTATCCATCGCCCGGCCACTGATGATGCTTGATTGCATAGGTAACGCAGGCGTCCCGCCTGCCTTCGTCGCTGCTGCGATGCAGGCAAGATGCCTGCGGTACAAGGGCTGCCATCGCCTATTTGTCCCATTGGGAAGCAAGCGGATTATAAACGGGCGTGCTGGCGTCGCTGTCCCCATTAATCCGCTCTCAGAAATGTGCCTGGAGGTTACAGCCATGCGTATCGACACCACTGTCACTTGTGCCATTACAGAAAGCTTCCGGGTGCAGCAGGTCCGCGGCATGTTTGATCTGCCCGCAGGTGTGGGTTCTATGCAATGCTTTTCGGTGGATGTGCCGACCATCCAGGACCCCTGGCAAATTGGTTTGATTGTCGGCCCCAGCGGCAGTGGAAAAACCAGTATTGCCCGGCATGTTTATGGCGATGCGGTAATGCTTAATTCTTCCCCCTGGCCCGCCAATGCCGCCATTATTGATGGCTTTGGTGATGCCGATATTCGCAGCATTACACAGATGCTTTCCGCGGTTGGCTTTAGTTCGCCGCCGGCGTGGTTGCGGCCTTATCATGTCTTGAGCAATGGGGAAAAATTCCGCGTGGATCTCGCCCGGCTGCTGCTGGCACCGGATAACAACCTTGCTGTTATGGATGAATTTACATCCGTGGTGGATCGCACTGTGGCGCAGGTGGGTTCCGCGGCGGTGGCGCGGGCTATTCGGACGGGTGTGGTGAAGAAGCGTTTTGTGGCGGTGAGTTGTCATTATGACATTGCCCGGTGGTTATGCCCGGATTGGATTGTGGATATGGCCGATCAGACCCTGGCACGGGGGTGTCTTCAGCGACCGCAACTACGCATTGAAATCCGCCGGTGTGAACGCAACTTATGGCCAATGTTTGAACGCCATCATTATTTAAGCTCCAAGCTGCCGGGAGGTGATTATTACTGTGGCTTGCTTGATGGTCGCCCCATTGCGTTTGCCGGCATTACGCAGGTGGCTGGTTTCGTCGGCTACAAACGCTTTTCCCGCATTGTGGTACTGCCCGATTATCAAGGCATAGGCGTAGGCGGAAAATTCCGTGATGCCGTTGCGGAAATCGCCATTCGCCAGGCAGGCTGTAAACGTTTGAGCCTGATTACTTCCCATCCCGCCATGATCCGCTCCTGCCGGGCCGGTGGAAAATGGAAATTAAAGGCGGTCACCTATTCGGATTCCAAGGCCGGCCTGAAACAACGCAGTTGCGGCACCGGCACCGCCCCTGTCCACGCCCGGAGGATTTGTTCGTTCCAATACGTCGGCGTGAGAAGGCAGGAGTTGGGAGTTAGGAGTTAGTTTATGTTAGCCGGCACATTCAATGTGCCGTTGCCGCGTCGCCATTTATTTTGCGGATCTTTAACAGTGGATTATTCGATGCCCAAAAAAGCGCAAAAAGCAGATTCGCCGACCAGCATTTCTGTGCCGGAAAGTGCACCGCCCAAGGTGGCAGCACGGACGCTCCGAGGCGAGGAGTTTTTGCATGAGGCGGACGCAGCCGAACAGGTCGCCTCCCTGGCTCATACCGGAGCCACCGATGGAGAAATTGCCGATCATCTGGAATTACCGGTTTCCGCCGTGCGCGGCAAATTCGGCAAACAGTTAAAACGCGGTCGAGCATCCATGCATATCGCCCTGCGAAAAAAGCAGATTCATTTGGCAGTCGGGGAAGAAGGGGATGTCCGTCTGCTGCAATTTCTCGGCAAGCACTATCTGGGCCAGTCGGATGCAACCGGTGAATCGGAAAACGCCGAGCCGGTAAAAACCTATCAGAATGTACGCATTGAGGACGTATGAGCAAACGCAGGCACGGAGCACAAAAGAATAATGCCGCGACCGGCACCCTGGCGTATGAGCCGGTGGGAGCGGCTGAGGAATTGTTTTACACGCACGAACGGGAAGTACTGCTGGCCGGGCCGGCGGGCACGGGGAAAACCCGCGCCGCGTTGGAAAAAATGTTTCTGTGCATGCAAAAATACAGTTCCATGCGTTGTCTGCTGGCTCGGAAAACGCGTGTGAGCCTCACGCAATCTGCTTTGGTTACGCTGGAGGAAAAGGTGTTGCCTGCGGGGCATTCCATCAGCCGCGGCGCTACGCGAGGCCGCCGCACAGGGTATGTTCTGGAAAACGGCTCAGAACTTGTGTTGGGCGGGCTGGATAATGCGGATCGGGTCATGTCCAGTGAATACGATATGATTCTGGCGTGTGAAGCCACGGAATTAACACTTTCAGATTGGGAAAAACTTCTCACCCGCCTGCGCCATGGCATTATGCCGTACCACCAGGCGGTGGCGGAATGCAACCCGTCGCATCCCGGGCATTGGCTTAACGTGCGGGCCAATGCGGGACTCATGCGCCGCTTGGTCAGCCGCCATGAAGACAATCCGATTTTCTTTGATCGCCGACTTGGGCAATACACCGTTGCCGGCCAGACCTATCGCTCTACGCTGGAGCGGCTTTCCGGCGTGCGACGGAAACGCCTGCTGGACGGCCTTTGGGCGG
>JAKBCC010000078.1 GCA_021808105.1 Planctomycetota bacterium | reverse complement strand
GGAATGACGCCAGCACGCGGCACAGCTTAATTTAGCCATGTTTTTACCGTTTTTACTCCTGGCTCCACTGGGCGGGGTTATTTCCGATCGTCTGCCGCGACGCTGGGTCATGATTTCCTGTGATCTGGTGCGCAGCGTCGTTGTCATTATCGCGCGGACCGTTCTGCTGGTGGCCGCCTATCACAGCACGCTTTCCACCGGCACGCTTCTGTTCATGCTGTTTGGATCAGAAATTATTCTCTCCTGTTTTGGAGAAATGTTTTCACCGGCCCGCGCCGCCATCGTCCCGAATCTGGTGCATCCTCGGGAGTTGTTACAGGCCAATTCTTTTCTTTCCGTGGCCGGGACCATTTCCACACTTTTGGGATTTATTCTGGGCGGATTATTGCTGAAATTCGGGTTGGACATCGCCATGTACGTGGATGCCGGCACATACTGCCTGTCGGCCTTTGCGGTATTTTCCATGCGTATGCGGCCGGGGATGGATCGGCCCGAACCGGTGCGCGGAGGTCGTCACAACAGTCTGCTGAAGGAATTGAAAATTGCCTTGGGCTATCTGAAAGTCCATAAACATCCGCTTCAGGCTATTTTGCTGGAGTTGGCGTTCACGACTGCCAGTGCGGTGATCCTTAATTGTATGCCCGCCATTGTTACCGCTCGCTTTGGTCTATCCAACAGTGATTTCGCCTATTTTCTGGGCGTTGCCGGTATCGGTATGATTGTCGGGGCGGTGCTGGTCAGCCGGGCACGCAATGGCATTCCCAAGGAAATTGGAATTGGCTGGTCTACAGTTGCCATCGGTGTTGGATTACTGATGGCGGCGTGGGCAGCGCATTGGGAAACCTTTCTCATCTGGTTGACAGTCGCGGCGATGTTTGGCGCGATCATGTTCATCACCGTTGATACGCTGTTGCAGCGGGTGGTGCCGGATTACATCCGCGGCAGAGTCATGGGAGCGCGCGATCTGATTACGACCTTCGGATTGCTGATTCCCACGGTGCCCATTGCGTTCTGGAGAAATGTTGATTCCTATATCATGAATATCATCGTGGGGACCGGCGTAGTGATCGCTATCCTGGGTGCCGCGTTGCTGATTGTTTATTACCGTCGCCAACCGTTTCCTATGGTGTCGGCGGTCGCCCGGCGATTGGCTGCGGTTTATATGGAATTATGCCATCGGTGGCGGCGGGGCAATGCGTGCCGTATTCCGGTCGCCGGCCCGGCCATCGTTGCGGCCAACCATAACAGTATATTGGATCCGCTGGCCGTGGGGATCGGAAGCCGGCGGCGTCTGGTGCGGTTTCTCATCGCGCGGGAAACGTATGAGTTGCCGATACTGAAACACTTTTTTTCCGCCCTGGGGTATATACCGGTGGACTCATCGGCACCGGAGGGCACGGGCATTGAGGCCGCCATGCAACAGTTGAAGCAGGGCCATGTTGTGGGAATATTCCCGGAAGGATCCATTGGCGACGGCAAAAAGTTGCGTAGCGCGAATAATGGGGCGGCTATCATGGCGTTGACCACCGGTGCGCAGGTCATTCCAGTGTATATTACAGGTACGCATCCGCATGTGAGCTTCAAAAAAGATTTGCTGCGGCCCGCGAAAGTGCGCGTGTACTATGGCGCACCGCTTAGCTTTAATCGCTTGGCCGGGCAAAGCGGAGATGCGGCTGTGCTGGCGGGCGTTACGGCACAAATTATGGCAGCGATTGCGAACCTGAAAGACCGGGCCGATGCTGCACTGGCGGAATCGGCGATCAAAGGTGAGCGATAAAAGGCATCGGGACCGGCTAACGCGATGCTTCCCGGAAATCCGAGGATTGCAATGATGATGAACTTACGTCCACTTGGAAAATCAGGAATAAATATCACGCCGCTGATCTTGGGCACGTGGGCGATTGGGGGATGGATGTGGGGCGGCAGCGATGAACAGCAGTCCGTTAGCGCGATACGAACCGCTTTGGATTCCGGTATAAACTGCATCGATACCGCAGCCATCTATGCGCAGGGGTACAGCGAGGAACTGGTTGGAAAAGCGATAAAGGATATTCCGCGCGATCGCGTGGTGCTGGCGACGAAATGCGGGCGGCGGTGGGATGATCCTGCGCAGCAGGGTTCCGACCCCGCGGAAACGGTGGATCGCCAGGGTCGGCCCATTACGATCCGCAGCAATTCCAAGCCGGAGAGTATCATTTATGAATGTGAAGAGAGTCTGAAGAGACTGGGTACGTCTTACATTGACCTTTACCAGATACACTGGCCGGATGCTTCGACACCCATTGAACAATCCATGGCGGCCATGGATGCGTTGCGCCGCGCCGGGAAGATTCGGGCTATGGGCGTAAGCAATTTCAGCATGGACCTTTTAACCAAAGCGGCTGCCGGCACGCTGGCAAGTGTGCAGCCTCCGTACAGTTTGCTGCGCCGGGATATTGAAAAAAACATTCTTCCGTTTTGCCGGGAATACGAGATCGCCGTGCTGGCCTATTCCCCTCTTGAACGCGGCCTGCTTACCGGAACCGTTACGCCGGATCGAACATTTCCCCCCGGCGATCATCGCGCCAAGCATAAATTATTTGATGTGCAGACGCGTAAAAAAGTGCTGGCGTCTCTGGAAAAAATCAGACCGATTGCGGATAAATACAAAAAAAGTGTCGCGCAGCTGGCGATTAACTGGACCATCCAGCAACCGGGGCTGACAGCCGCGATTGTCGGTGCCCGCAATCCGCAGCAGGCAAGCCACAATGCCGCTGCAATGGCGTTTGAACTTACCCCGGAAGAATTGCAGTATATCGGTGCGGCCTTTGAATAATATATGTGGGCGCGGCGTAGCGGAAAAGGAATTTCCCCGACATGGATTTCCACTAACTGCCGCAGGCGTATATGATTCGCCCGGTTTGGTCCGAGGCGTTTTGGTATGAGCAAAGCAAGAAAGGAACCGCAGTGGTTGCGATTTGGCTCCGGTGAAGGATATTTCGACCGCAGCCATCGGCCTCTGCAGTGCCTGATTTTCATCGCCCCGCTGCTGATTATTTATCAGATCGGGTCGGTGCTGCACCCCTGGAGTCCGGTGCACAATCAATCCCACAATATTATCGCCTTTGAACTGATGCTGAACTTCTTTTCGCTGTTTGGAGCGGTGGGGAGTTATCTGCCGCCGCTGGCCGTGGCCGCGATTCTGCTGGGCTGGCATGTCGCCCGCAAAGACCCGTTAAAGTTTGATCCCGGGCTTTATATCGCTATGGGAGCGGAAAGTTTTCTCTGGGCGGTAGCACTGGTGATTTTATTTGTTGCCGTCGCGCACGGCATTGCCATGCAGGCCGTCACGCATCCCGTGGAACATGTGATGACCCGACTCTCCTGGCAGTCACAGGTTGTCTTATCCATCGGCGCAGGCATCTATGAAGAACTGCTGTTTCGCCTGGTTTTAATCACGGTATTAAATATCATCCTCGTGGACTTGTTTGGCTTATCGGTCGCGAAGGCGATTCCGGTCATTATTATTGCCTCTGCCGTGTTGTTTTCGCTGTATCATTTTCTGGGCAATGAGCAGCCCACATGGGGAGCCTTTATCATCCGCACTATCGCGGGAATCTATTTTGCAGGGATATTTATTTTCCGCGGTTTCGGCATTGATGTCGCCACGCACGCCGGCTACGACCTGATGGTGGTAGGCCTTGATATCATGTCCCATCACCATGGGTGATAAATGGCTGTCAACGCGGACAGCAAAGCCAAAGCCCAAAACAAATCGGACAAATGAAAACTGTGCGTGCTAAGGGTTGGATTCCAGCGCATGAAGGCGGGAGCGTCGGCGGGAATTTCAATTGCCGTGGGCCACGGGCAGGGCGCAACCTTTCCGGTTGCCGGGAAGTATTTGTTGGGCAGCCGGGGGGGGCTGATGCGTCCAATGAAGGTTTGGTGCCGCCGCGCGGCGGGGGAGGATAATTGCCAAACGGCGGCGGAAAAGGCTTGAACGCTTGGTGGCATTGCAGCACCATATCGGCCGGGGGCCAATTGCGGCAACGCAACGTTCATGATTTTTCCGTGTGGCTGTATGACTGTGGCGTTTAATCGGAACTCATTGAGAAATCGCCCATGACGAACGGCCTGCACCGCCAGAAACCAGCGGCCCAGTTTGTGATGGGCGGTGATAGAAAAATGGGGATTGCCCCGCGGAGCCTGGATGCTGTTAAGCATTGAAGTGTAAAGCCTGCGTGCTGCAGTAGAATTGTCGGAAAAGCAAATGGCCCCGACCTGGCCCAGACCGCGCCGCCACCGTGCCGCCAACGGATATTGCCGGCTGTGGGCCACAAGCGTAGCTCGATGTTTGAGGTAAACACGGTCCCACAAATTAGTTCGGCCCTGAAGATCAAACGCACGAGAGTTCCATGCGAGCGGTGCCGTGTTGGGTGTCCCCCGAATTTTTCGGCTGATAAGGGTGCGCAAAACCCGGCCCCATTGGCTGATGTGCTGCTTAGGAAGCTGTGTGGCCCCGGTGGCCGCAATAAGTTCTTTCGTGGCACGGCTGCTGTGGCCCGGAGCAGTCACGGCGAATTCCACGGCATCGCGTTGCAACAAGTGTTTCCATGCCGGTACATTTAAGTGCGGTATGCGACCATCTGTAACAACAATCAGCAGGGCGTGCTTGGTCAGCAAGTTGTGCAATATTGGCAGGGCTGAATTTGGGCGCGTCGGGCCATTGGGAACAATTTTTGCCAGCAGTTCCGGCAATACCGGCCGGACTGCTGTTGCGTCGCCATTGATCAGCGTTCGCGTCTGGCCGGAGAATAATAAAATAGTAATGTGATCTGTGGGTTTAAGTAATTGCACCGCCGAGCAAACCGCATGGGCCGCCAGCGCGAATCGCGTTACGCCTGAAGCTGTGGCGTTGCCTAGAGATCCGCTTACATCCATCAAAAATATAATGTGCAAGGGCTGCGGGTGGGGGGGCAGGCAGGATAGTGGTGAAAGTTGCTCGAGAATCGAAGGTGCGTTGCCGGTCCTCTGTGGTAAACCATAACCACCGGGGCCAAAAGCATTGTGCGTGCCGGCGATCAACAGACCGCCGCCGATGGCGGTAACGTATGCGGATAAGTGCTTTTGGGCGCGGACGGACAAAGCGTTAATCGGAACATTGTCCAAAACCACCGCTTGAAAACGTTCAAGCCCAAGCCGCGAATGGGGAAATTGCCCCGGCGGCAACGTGCCCGGTATCCATCCTGGAATCAGACTGGCTTTGGCCGCTGGCTTGGGGGTAATAATCAACACATGCGGCATGGACCGTGTGGGAATCCGAATTTCAGCCCTGTTGTCGCCGGGCCAAAAATCGTGATTCACCAATTGAATGGTAATGGCTTGATGGGTGCGGATAACCTTGTGAGCCGGCAGCGGCAGCAGCACCATTTTTACCCTCGCATGGCGAAATTGCAGCGGTGTATGGACCAGCACATGCCCACCGCAGGATTCCAGCAGCACCAGCGAAGCGGAGCCGGTGGATCGCAGCGTTACCTGTAACTGCGGCGATAGGTGGTTTGGGTGAAGTGCGTTCACGCGGCCCATGTCACTAAATACCCACTGTAAACCTGTGATGCCCACATCAACCGACGTGGGTGGAATTACGGTAGCTGCGATAGGAGCGTTCGGCACCGCAGATGACGAAGGTAATTGCCAATGCAGTAGTCCGGTGGTGAAAATCCAGAGCGGCGTTGATCCGGAAAATTTCAGCAGGCGTCGGGTGGACCCTCGCCGGCGCGAAGTGGCGTTCAAACCTATCGGCTGAACCGGGACACTTTCCGGCAATAATCCTGACGCGATGACATGCGGGCGCGATGCAAATGTCACCAGGCTGACATGAACCCCGTGCGGCAAATGCGTTGTAAGGAATTTTCTCAACCAAAGCCGCTTGCGCCATGGAGCGGTGACTGCGGCAGGTGAATCATCCAGCGCCACAATAATCCGCCCGGCCGAGGCGGAAAAATGTACCACAGGCCCGGCCGCCGCCAGAATTACGAATAGCGCAGCAAGCATGGGCAGAATCAGAGAATATAGCTTCCAAACTGTAGGGCGCGATCTCGTAAGCAATAGCAGCGCCAGCCCGAAAGGCACGATGATAAAAAGTCCCAGAAGGATGTCAGGATATTGGAATTCCAGCATGGTTCTATATTACCATTATTGCCGGCGCCAGACACCGATGTCGAGCTGGAAAAAGCGATCGGCGTGTCATGCGTTACCCGCGGAGCGTCAAGCTGTATCGCCATGCAATGCGTCCGCGGCGATCCAGCCCGACATCAGGGCCATGGGCATTCCAGGGCCGGGGTGGGCCGAGCCGCCGGCAAAATATAAACCTTGTACATCACGGCTTCGATTCGCGGGTTTGAAGGCACCATTGAAGCGGCCGTGGCTGGCCAAGCCGTAAATAGCACCGTTCCACACATGGTACCGATCACGAATATCTTCCGGGGTTAATGCCCGTTGGCAAACAATTCGGGATTCCAGATCTTTTAATCCGGCGGTGCGGGCGAGCTTGTCAAAAATAACGCGGCGATAGTCCGGAAGAATCTTTTTCCAGTCCTGTCCCGGACGCAGGTAGGGTGTATGAACCAGAATATACAAAGCCTCGCCACCGGCGGTAGCTACGGACGCATCGCTACCGGCCGGAGCGCAAAGATAGCATGTGGGATCGGCGGCGGGAATACCGCGTTGATAAATGTCGTGAAATTCCTGCTCCGGATCACGGGAAAATACGAAATCATGATGGGCCAGATGATCGTAGCGTTTATTTAAGCCCAAATACAATACCACGCCGGAGCAGGCCGGCTCATAACTCCGGCGGCCCCTGAATTTCCGGGCAGGCGCTTCAGGAAGCAGTTCTTTATGTGTTAAAACCACATCCGAATTGCTGATAACGGCCGATACAGGAAATTCCGTGCCATTGGCCGTTACCACCGAAACAACTTTTTTCCCGTCCGTGGCAATTCGTGCCACAGGGCAGTCGGTATGAATATCAACACCCAGCGTGCGAATTAGCTTCTCCAGTGCTTCCGGCACCGCGCGTGTGCCGCCGCGCGGGTACCAGATTCCTTCACTGATTTGCATATCCGCAATGCCCATGAGTACCGCCGGTGAAAGCGCCGGAGCTGATCCTACATATTGCGTGAAGTGATCCACCATCTGAGCGATGCGCGGCTCATGGATCACAGAGCGCACGGTGGCATGGAGCGTGCGGCCAAGTTTCATATTCATCAAATCCCGCAGGACGGAAATCTGCAGGCTTCCCTTGAAATCAAAGGTGTCGCGGATGGAACCGATGGATTTCCAGAAAAAATATTTATCCGATGCGGTACGCATGAGTTTTGATTGCCGCAACATTTCAGCATATTCCTGATCCACCGCTTTTCCAGGGGCAAAAGCGGCGAGATTGGCGGCCATACGTTGCGGATGATCCACCAGGTCCAGAACCCCGCCGTCATCAAAAAAGCAGCGCCACTGCGGATCCAGGCGAACCAGGTCCAACGCGTCTTCAAGTTTTACGCCGGCTTCGGAAAATATGCGGCGGAGAACAAACGGCATCAGGAGAATGGTCGGCCCCATATCGAAGCGAAATCCCGCGTCGGTATGTACCGCTGCTTTACCGCCAAGCCACGGATTAGTTTCAAACAGTATGACGCGCTGCCCCCGGCCCGCCAGCGTACAAGCCGCCGCCAATCCGCCTAATCCGCCGCCGATAATTCCAATGGGATGCCTGGTCGTCTTTGTCATCAACATGATCTGTGTACGAGCCTCAATAAACCAACCTGCGGGGTACCCGAATCAGCCGCGCCGATATTCGAAGGGCCTTAAAGTGAGTCATATTGTTTATCTCGGGATCTAATTGAACCGTCTTCTTTTTCTTTCAGGGGTCCGGCAAACCCCATGAATATGCGCGTCAGGGCCGCTAAAGCGCGCACTCGAACCGCCAGATCGGCACCATGCAGCAGGCGCAATACCAGCAGCAGTATCTGGTGATCATGTCGCTCCGGCTTGCGCAGATGCGCAAGTGTGTGGCCCGTGCGTTCCACAACCACATTGGGCCAGGTCATGGCTAATAACCCCTCGGCCCCGCGCGTGGTGCCGTAGCCGCTTTCGCCACGGGCTGTGAAGGGAACCTCCGGATGGGCGGTGGGGGCGATAAGATCGTTAATGACAATACATCCAGCATCAATTCGGCGCGCCAGAGTGCGGGCGGGCACAGAATCCCCAAAAACCGCAGCGCTTAAGCGTAAGGGACAGGCGTTGTAGGCATTGAGGGCTTCAAGCGTATCCGTGACCACTTGCACGCAGAGAACCGGTGCCATCATATCCGTTGACATAATGGGCATATCCGAAGTGGTATGCATGATAATCAACGGCCCCAGCGGCTTGTCACCCGATATTTTTCCCACGACCAGTCGTGCGCCACGCGCCAACGCATCGCGCACCAGCGGCACCACTTTTTCCGCTGCTGCTTCGCGCAGCGGTGACAGCGGGTAATCCGCGAAGCGGCTTAGCAGCAGGTGCTCAAATTTTTCCAGCATGGACCGTACAATAAGGACCCGCCGTGGAGCAATGCACGTGGCGCTGCCATTAAATTCCAGGCCGAATTGCAGCAACGCAACCGCCCGATACAAATCAGCGCTGGATAATATGAACACCGCGTCCGAGCCGGAAAGTTCCATAATTGCAGGATGCGGCGGCTTATGGGTCATCGATTCAACGATCGCTCTTCCCGCCGGAATCGAGCCAGTCAGAATCACATGATCCACGCCCAGCTTAATGGCGTCATGTACCACTTCGGTGTCTTCCGGCAGCAGATGAATCAACGTTGGATCAATGCCGCTGGTCCGTAACAGGCTCAACAGGGCCATGGCCGCGCCAGTCCCCTGGGTTCCAGGTTTTAATAATACAGCGTTACCTGCCACCAGCGCTTGCAGCACCTGCACCCCGGGAAGAAATAATGGGTAGTTGGATGGACCGACAATCAGCACCAGGCCGTGCGGACGGTGATCCACCGTAATGCGAATGCCGGAAAGCAGGGGCGAGCGGACGCGCGGGCGCAGAATTCCTTCCGCACGGCGCTGTAAAAACCGTGCGGCATTGGCCAATGGAATAATTTCCGCAGCCAGACTTTGCACCTCCGTGCGATCGGGCAAATGGGATAGCGCCTGGATAAAGCGCGCGGGAGACGCTGCGAGACTCTGGCGGAATTTTGCGATGGCATACAGGCGATGTTCAAGGCTCTGCCGGCTCCACTGAATCTGTGAAGCACGTGCCTGAGCCACACTTAATTCCAGCGGCTGCGTGGCGTTACGACGGGCGGAAAATGGTTGGTCAACAGGTTCCATATATCACCAAGCCCCTCACACTGTCGCCGAATCAGCATCCAATTGCGTGCTTTTCGTAAAATCCATTCTACACTGTTTCATGGTCATTGCCGAAGCCAGTTGCTCCCATTGCGATTTATACCCTAAATCTTCCAGCAGCAGACGCGAACTGATGCGCGCCGATTCGTATATGACCGGTAGGCCGCTTCCGGGATGGGTGCCGCCCCCAACCAGATAAATTCCGCCGGTTTCTTCAAAGCGGTTATGCGGGCGAAAGTGCAGCATCTGCCGGAAGTCGTGTGCCAGATTAAACGTCGCCCCCCGGAATATGGCCATACGATTCTGCCAATCTTCCGGGGTTACCACGCGTTCAAAGCGAATGCGGGATTCAATATCCGTCAGGCCGCAACGTTCCAATTGTTGCAACATTCGCCGCCGGAAGGGAGCCTTGGCGGATTTCCAGTCAATATGACTATGTTGATGCGACACCGGTGCCAATACATACAAGGTGCTGCAACCCGCCGGTGCCAAAGCGGGATCGGTTACACACGCGTTCTGAATATAAAAGGATGGATCTTCCGACAGCCGATGATCTCTTTCAATATCCAGCAGATTCTTGCGGTAATCCTCGGCAAGATAAATATTATGATGCAGCAACTTGGGGTAATGGCCCTCTATGCCCAGATACATCATAAATGTGGAACACGAATAGCGGGCTTTTTCAATACGCTTATTGGTCCAGCGGCGGCGCAGGGCGTCTGGTATAAGCCGGGGAACGCTATAGGCAAAATCCGCATTAATAACCACCGCATCGGCCGGATACGTGGCTTGATTTGTGCGGACGGCCTTTACCGCAGTTCCGTTGAATATCAATTCTTCCACGGGTTCGCCCAGACCAATGCGCACGCCGGAGGATTGCAAAAGTTCCGTCATGCGTTCGCTGACGCGTGAACAACCCCCCATGGGGTGAAACACACCGTGTTCATACTCCAGGAACGATAAAATGGAAAATAATCCCGGACAGCGAAAGGGGGACATGCCCAGGTATTTGGCCTGAAAACTAAAGGCCAGGCGAATGCGTGGATCAGCGAAATAACGTTGCAACTCCCGATCCAGCGAATTCCACGGTCGCAGCATGGGCAGCAATTTCATCATGCGGCCCGTGGCCACATCCCGCCAGCCGGAAAACGAAGATTGCAAGCACGGGGCAAAAGCCGCAAGTTTATCACGATTTTCTCGCAAAAAGCGCGGCAGATTTTTCGCATCTTCCGGAGCCAGTACCGCCATGGCCGCCTGCATCTTCGCGACATCACCCGTGGCAACAATTTCACCCCGTCCGGCAAAGGTCAGACGATATTGTGGATCCAGTCGGCGCATGGGAACTTCGTGAAATAAATCATATCCTGCGGCGGCAAAAATATCCTTGAGGATTTCCGGATAGAGAAAAAATGTCGGTCCCGCATCAAACCGGAACCCATCACTTTCAATGGCACTGGTTCGCCCGCCCACACGGTCCAGCCGTTCAAGGATCGTGACATCCAGACCAGCCTTAGCCAACAACATCGCCGACGCCAGCCCCCCCGGCCCAGCCCCAATAATCACCACACGCTTCTGTTTGCTCATAGACCGCCCAAGCTTCCACGAAGTCCCGGTATTGTAGGCACGCAATTTTACCGCCGCTGCAGTACCTGATTCTATTCTTCCACCATCCTTTACGCAAAAAATAACCCTGAAGATGAATCCGGAGTCTACATCCCCCATCCGTGCGCTCCCAACTGTCTGCTGCAGGAAAGTTTAATACTTTTTTCATTTTTTACTTGCATTGACGAAAGACGCGGCTATACTCACGTCCAGCAAATTCGCTGGCCAAACATTTTTGGCCATTGGGTTCACGCGTTCGGGGATTATGAATGTCGTGGTTCGGGATAATTTGGAACCTCGGTAAGACGGCTGCGGGCGATCGCGCAGCTCACGCCTCAACGCCTCAACGCCTCAACTAAATTATACCAGCAGGCTATTGATATCGTCGGCACCACCGCGCATTGCGGGCTGCTCCCCTCAGGCCGCAGCGAAGCCGCGGATTGTTTCCCGTCCATGCTTCCCACCCGTGCCCGGATGCTGCAAACGCCGGTTGCTCTCCTGCTCAACTGCTCCATCTTCACCTTTCTCCGCGCAGCGGCCGGGGGCTGCACGTTGAAGCGAATCGGTTCAGTTCTCGCATTCCCGGCAGCGGCACGCAGCCGCCTTGTGGTGCAGGCTTCCCAGCCTGCCCGGCCGGATATACGTGAACGGTTACACTGGGGATTCCGGCCGCTGTTTTTGCTTATGGCGGCATTGCTCGTCGGCATCTCCGCTTTGCCGCTGTGCTCGCCAGTGGAAGCGGCAGCGGTGGTCGCCAAACCAAACAAACCCTCCAAGCCTGCCGTCAAATCCGCCGAAATCCCCTTGAATTGCCCGGCCCAATTCATCACCGCTCTATTGGCCCAACCGCGCGGCGGCATCTGGGTGGCTGGTGAAGATACGGGAATTTACTACCTCAAGGCTGGCGGCCATGCCTGGAAACATTTTGACAAGGCCAGTTCACCGGCCTTAGTAAGCAACAGCATTTATTCCCTTTGCATGGATCATCAGGGCCGGCTCTGGGCCGGCACCAACCGCCATGGCGTGTGCGTGTTCAATGGCCAAAAGTGGCAACACTACGGCCTGCTTTCCGGCCCCATGGGCAGCCACGTTGTGGCCATTGGAGTTGATCCACGCGATGGTTCAGTCTGGATGGGCACCGAGGGTGGTGTGAGCATTTATATGCCGCGGAACAGTGGTGCAAAATCACGGTTATCCCGCCTCCCCTATGCGGCCAAGGCGGCCTCCAAGCCCATGGTGTGCGGGCGATGGCGTTATATTTCCCGTCTCAATGGCCTGCCCGCCAATCCCGATTGCGTGGCCTTTAACAAACAAGGTACCGCCTTTGTGGGAACTCTCTGCGGCGGACTGGCCATATCACCTTATCCCTACACACGATGGCGGATTATTCATGGCCCATTGCATCTGCCCAGGGCGTCCACCGGTTATGGCCTGCCCAGCAATCTGATCAATTGTGTTCTGGTTGGCCGCCATGGCAGAGTTTACGTCGGCACCGATCGCGGATTGGCCATCAGCACCGATGGCGGCCAATCATTTCGCTACGAACGCGGCATGGATTACGCCGCCAAGGTTCTTGGCCTGTGGCATCCGCCGGCAGGGTACAGATTGCCGCCCAAGGCGTTTCTAAATCATCTCCTGCCCGGCGACCACATTACATCTCTGGCACAGGGGATTCACGGCAACATCTGGCTGGGCACATGGCGCAACGGTTATGCCAAAATCAACACGCGAACCGGCAAGATCATCCAAAGCCAATTTATCAAAGGACTTTCCCAGCTTGATGGCTACATCAGCAGTTTGGCATTCGCGGCCAATGGATGGTTACTGGTTGGCCGCTATGGCTCCGGTGTTTCAGCATTAAAATTGCCCCAGCCAACTGCGAACCTTGCACAACACTCGAAACCACGCAGCCATGTCATCCCGCCGCGTTTCGGCCACTCCATGCCCCAACCTGCCAACCCCCCCGGTGAGGGAATCCTGGCTTCCATGACCAGTCTGCTGGCCAAAGCCACGCGGCAGGCGGGGCACATCCATTACCCCTACGCGCGATTCCTGCGTAACGATTGGCGAACCCAAGGCGATTGGACCGCCCGCTATGGAAGAGAATATGCGGTACTCTGTGCCGCACATTTTGATTTAAGCTTTCATTGCATCGCTGCGGATTACGCCACCAGCGTGGACGCCTTCAGCGGCCCGCACCACCGCTGGCCTTTTGAAAGTATGCGGGAATGGGAATCAAAAGCCGACACCAGCAACCCCAAATCACTGTATATCCCGCAACTGGGCTACCGCAGGCAGACCAACTGGGACGACCATGGCGAGACTTATCCCGCTACATTCCAAGGCCCGGACTTGTGGATTCGTGTTCACCTTAAAAATCCCGGTATTTATCGCTTAAGCTTGTATCTGCTCAATAAGGACGGCCACATTTTATACAACCGCCAGCGGGATTGGCTGGTGGGAGTTTATCCGTTGCCGCAGGGCTATTGCCGGGCCATGACCCGACCGGTGCTTTCAGCAATGGTATTTCCCAAAAATCCCGCCGCACAGCAATGGGCCAACTGGGCCATGGCGGCCACACCCTTGGCGCAAACCCGCGCAGTCAACATCTGGAACCCGGTGTACACAAGATTTGCCATCGCCGGGCCAGGTCAATACATGGTCCGCATTGTGCGCGGCTCAAGCCTGAACACAGAAATCAGCGGCATATTTATTGACAAAGCCGACGCCAAACCAACACCATCTGACCGCCAAGCCATGCCCTGCCTGTGGGGCGTCAATTACCGCGCCCCGCAGATGCCCATCAATTACACACAAAGCAGCAAACTCGTCGACGCAGTTTCAACTTGGCACCTGGCCAAAGACGCCTTCGGCAACCTGGGCTTGGCCGCCCGCTGGCCGGAGCGATTATTTGCCTACCGCCTCGCCGCAGCCAACCACGCCCCAAAAGCCCTGCTGGCTCGCTGGCGCTGGCAATTGGATATCTGGAACGAGCCGGATCGCCAACGATTTGACGCCAACATGAACAAAGCCTTCCACGCCATGCTGGCCCAATGGAAAGGCCTGAAACAGTTCATGGCAAAGAATCATGATTTACAACCAAATTCCGGAGAACTGGGAAAAGGAGAACTTTCCAATGGATAAGGAACTACAAACCGCCAGGAAATGGAAAAAACCCCTTCCACGCTTCCGCAGCGGGGCGCTGCGATGGTTCAGTGCTGCGGCCGGCGCGGCTGTCGTGTTGCTGCTGGTGGCACGTGTTGCAATGGCGCTAACTTACGCGGGGACTGTGACGGTGAATGCGCACATGGGAGCATTTTCGCCCAATCCCGTCGAAGTCAATAAACCGGCCACGTCAAGCCTATCGGCGGGCTACACCCCACCCTCCGGCGTCTCCGAAGGTGATCTATCCGCAACATACACATGGTCGGTCGCCAGCGTGCAATACAAGAGCCAATGGCTGAATGCCCAAGGGAAAGTTGCGCCCTATGGATCTCCTCCCTCGGGAGAGTATACTGACCCTATAAGCCCGTCGAAGGCGTCAACAAGCTCGAGTGCGACGCTGACGTTCACGTCGCAGGTCGCCGGGTACTGGCAGGTTTCAGTGAGTTGCAGTGTGACCGTCACCGACACTAAGACCAATCAATGTTGGAGCGGCAGCGCCGTCGCCGGACCGCAGCCGCTGACCGTTTACGTCTTGCATATCCAATACGGCGGCAATGTCGTGGATAGCCAGACGCAGGATGTGTGCGTGGGTGAGTACATTGGGCTGACCGCGGAATACGGTCCCAGTGACATGACTTTGCAGTGGACGGTCGCGGGCTCCACGATCTACGCGTACGAAGCCGATAACCAGCAGGGCGTAATCATCCCCTTAACCCCGGCGGACTTTACCTACGCGGACCTGTACTACTATTGGATGGACACGGACAGCGGCAGCACGGAGAACGAAAATGTCAAGCTGACCGGAACGCTTCCGGCCGGCGGCTCCCCGCCTCCCGTGAATACAACATTTAATGTGTATAGGCCGGTGCCAACATTCAGCACGCAGTATTTGGGAGCAATTAGTCTTGATACCAGCTACGGGCCTTCCGTCGGCACGCTCTGTCTACACGACGGCGATGAGCAGAGTGGGGGTTATGACCCAGGGATAGAATTCACATACAGCATTCCGCCATCTCAATTTGGCGACACCAGTAATCTCACCACCGTCCAGATATCTGATAGGGGAACTATAACAACGCAGCAGTATAATTCGGCTAACAAAAACACTACCACATTTGACTACACGTTGCCGGACTCGGCACTCGCGGGGCCGCTCTTGGATACCAGCTTCCCTTATCCGCAGGAAGCTTATGGGCAGACCTCCGACTCGCCCGGGAACACAGTTAGCCCGCCGCCTGCGGGCTCGGGGTTTGGTGCGGGTAGTTGGGAAACGGTGAGCGTTACGGTCTCGGAGACGTTCACGCACAACCTGCTTTTCCTGCCCGACCTCCCGAACGGCGGCGTGGCAACCTATGCCCCGCTTTCAGAAGTTAGCTGGGGGTGGAACGCGGAAGCCGATAATCCCGGCCAAAGCGGGTTCTATCTCGCCAACTCGGCAAAGCTTCCACCCAGCCCGCCAACCGGAGCAGATTTATCAATGTTGCCGCAATGGAATAATAACGTCCAGCCTTCTTGGAGTGATCCCCAGTGGTTTGTGGCAAATTAGGCTGCAACTATTGAAAGCAACCGCCCATGCAACGGACGAATAGTCTTACAGGATATAGTTTGGAGTATTAATGCTATGAATAGATATTATCGTGTTTGCGTAATTACCGGCTGTTACTTAGTATCCGTATTGGCTGCGTATTGCTTCGCATCGCCGGTTTTCTGTGCCGTCGACGTGCTGTCACGGCCGCCCGCCTTGATGCAAACCATGCAGATCATGAGGCCGAAGCCGGTCAAGACCTTCGCTGGTACACACATTCTGGCAGCGCCACGAAATCGCCCGCTGGAAATCAGAACCACTACGGTTAATCGTAGTCGTAGCTTCGTAACGATTTCCAAGGGAGGGTCGTTCGGCTGTCGGTTATCCGTATTTGATGCCTCCGGCACCCGGCTGCGCAGCCCAGCCTTTTGGATAGGCCCCGGCGGTGCTGCGAGCGGTCGTTCATTTTACCTCGCACCGGGAGCTTCGACCAAAAATGCATTTGTCCTGAAGGGAAACGCTCCATTCAATGCAACCGGCGTGTTTTTTGTTTACGTCTCGAGACTCGTGGTCAAGGGAAAATGGGACGGCGGCTCGGTTGTAGGAATGAGGCAGGGGTTCGTTCGCTCGCCCATCATGAAATTAACCCTCCGCAAAGGTTGGCCGCCGCTATGGCAGGTGGTGTCGCGCGTGCCAAGGCCGCCGCCGGGAACAATGCCGGTTCAACGGCTTGCTTTGACACCCCACTACCCACCATATCGAATTCCAACAACCGGCCCGATTGCGGTGCTGGCACAAATCTCCAAGGCTGTTCGCGCGGGGAATATGCAAGCTGCGAAGCAACTCTGCTGGCACGGGTCACGCCAACCGCCGCCGTTCTATGTGGCCAGCGCCGAAGAGGCAGTCGCAATTCAGAATTATTGCCGGGCGCTTGGCAAGCAGTTTGGCCGGGCCATTGGAGCAAAGGCCCTTCGGGGTTTGGGACAAATCCACCCCTCGCCGGAAGGCTTCTCACACACTTTGAAAGTACTGAATTTCCGATCCCTGCGAATCAAGGGCGACCGCGCCTCCGTGGGCACGCTCTGGTTCAATGGGAAAAAAATCGTTCCGATGCCGAAATTTGCGTTCTGCTTCCGGAAGGTTAACGGGCATTGGCTCCTGGATTCCCGCGCCAGCTACCGCTGGACACTCACATCCGGGGGATACCAATTGAATGTGGAAAACAGCGTAAAAGAGGCACAGATCTTTGATTCGCTGACACGGGAACTCGCGGCGGGTCGCTTTGCCACGCTCGCGGAACTTATTGCCGTGGCCGACCGAAAGATGGCGGTCGAAAACGACTGGTTTACTTCCCAGTCACTTCACAGCACGCCGCGGCCAGTGGCAAATTCGGGAAGACCGGCGGTTACAAACAGTTGGGCTGTTAGCGCCCACGGTGTCGGCATCACCCTTGCTCCGGGCACCGGGACCAATCTGGTTGCGACGCTCGCGAATGACGGAAACCAAATGGCCTCACTTTTGAACGGTGGGCCGTTTGGTTGGTCGCTGTTTGTTTTTGGTGCCAATGGACGCGGAATGGGAATTTCGCAGAAGCAGCAGGCCCGATTGCGGGCGGCCGCGCAGCCAGTGGGGCGCATCCCGCTGGCCCCCGGCGGCTCGGTGCGGAAAACATTTAATATCGCCCGCTACTGCGTGCTGCCTGCCCACGGCACATTTTATATATATGCGAGCCGGTTCATCACTGTCGGTGGGGCAAGCACGCCCATCCGGTCCTCAATTATCAAGGTCAGACTACGCAAGGGGCAGCCACCGCTCTGGCAGCTGGCGTCCTCATTGCCGAAGCTAAAATCGCGTTAATTACCCATTGCAGGGGAAGCACTCCAAAGTTTAGGCCATGAGTTAAAGGTGGCTCCATGTGGCCGCCGATCGACGCGAAAAGAGCATCACAGTTTCGCTCAAGTGTAGCGATCTCGGCAGCACGATTGGCCGGTTGCCAATATGCAATACAAGGCCCTGCAGGCCGACTCCTTTGGCTCCGCGCCGTCGGGCAGTTATACTGATTCCATAAGCCCGACGCAGCCTTCGACATCGTCGAACG
>JAKBCC010000077.1 GCA_021808105.1 Planctomycetota bacterium | reverse complement strand
TAGAAGACAAAACCGGCGAGCCGGTGGGTTTACCCCACCGGTCAATGTTAGCCAGCATTTAATATGCCGGTGGCCCACAGTAACCTGTGAAAACCAAGGCTATAACATTTGCACGATCGGCCCCGGGTGGACTGCAGGGCCTTTTAGTTTTCAGGACCGCTTGGATTCTTGGTGGAAAGCTTGATCAAATTTCCCAACAAATCGTTCTATCCCAAAATACCATAAAAACGAATAAGGCCCGATTAAGAGAAAACTAAAAGGCCCTGGGGTGGACTGCCACTCACTTGCCGCCAACTCACCCAGACGTATAATCCAACTTGAATTACGTAAAAGGGAACGCACACTTGGCTGCAACCGACGAAATATTTTCGGAATCCATACTTCCCAGCCAACGCCGCGAGCGGCGGCACCGGACCGCAGAAATCCTGTCTGCCGCTGCAGCGGCATTCGCTGATCAAAGATCACGGATCACGGATCAGAAATGCGGAATATCAAATGATTTGTTCATTGATCATTACTCATTGACCATTGAGCGCAGCGTCTGCGGGTAAGCCATGATGCGGAAGGCGATAGGAGAAGATTTTTATGTGCCCCGTGCAAAATGTCATCGCCCCTGCCTCGGCAGTACCGGGTCGCGCTGCTGGTGCCACGGATTTCCTCGACGGTTGGCGGGGCTTGGCGGCGCTGGAGGTGGTTATTTGCCACCTGTTTGCGCTGACCATGGCAAGCAAGCTGTTTGCGCCACCGCCGGGAAGTTCTGACGTGTTATGCCGGGCGGCGTTCTATATTCTGGCCGCGCCGTTTCGTTTCGGCGTGGCGGCGGTTTGGTTCTTCTTTGTGTTATCCGGTTTTGTCATACACCTGCGCTACGCCAAGGCTCTGCGCGAGAATCCCGCTGCGAAGTTCGGGTGGCGCAAATTTGTTTGGCACCGATTGCGGCGACTCTATCCGCCGTTGCTATTGGCCATTGGCGCTACTTGGGCACTGGTCAACTTAGGTACCCGGATGCACCTGCAGTTTTTTGACTGGGGTGGTGCACAATGGATGCCGGTTTTACCGTCGGTGTTCACCTGCAACTTGACGCTCGTGGGAAATTTACTGTTCCTCATGGGTTGTTACATGCCCGCATACGGGACGGACGGTTCCCTATGGTCGCTTAACCGTGAGTGGTGGTTTTACATGCTCTATCCCCTTTTGTCTCCGGTGTTGCGCCTCGGGAAGTCACCATGGTTGGCGACGGCGGTCGTTGCAGGGCTGTATCTTTTTTCATTCCGGATCAACAATCCTCTCCTCAAATTGCCCAAGTGCATCTTCCACGATATGGCCCTCTGGTGGCTTGGGGCGTTGCTGGCGGAGATTTATGCAGGACGTACAAGGGTTTCCTTTGCCCAAATAGCACCCTTGGCAACGTTCATCCCCATTGCAATGGTATTTGCCCTGTTGCACCAGACCGGACTGATCCGGTCCGCAAGCCTCGGCCAGGACGGAGATATTGGCCAAGCGATGTTCGGTCTGGGTTTCGCCGGGCTTATTGCCACGGCCTTTTGGGTTCAACGGCGATATTCCTGGTCGCCGTTTGCCAAGCTCAAGTGGCTTGGGGAAATGTCGTATACGCTTTATGTCATTCATCTTCCCATCGCCACGTTCGTTTGCGCCATTGTTCTGCGATGGCTGGGACCCCGTGCGACCTGGCAGCGGCTTGCGACGACGCCGGCCATTCTTGTGTTGATTCTTGTGATAGCCTATTTCCTGCACTTATTTGTGGAGCGGCCCTTCCTGGCTAAGTCGCGTCGAGCATCGCTACCGCAGCCGATTGCGGCAGTGGCCGACCCCAGGAGCCTTTCCGAGTAATGGCCGGGATTGCGATGGCGATTATTCGGACAGGCTCCTAGACGGTGGAAAGTAGTCTCCCATGACGTTGTCCCGGTTGGGAATTAGATTCGAGGGATGGAAGCGCGGGGTCTAACCGCGTAAGTTCCGGAATCCACAGCCTTTTCAAATCTCTCTTGAATTGTATACCGGGTGCCGCACGACTTTAGCGCTGGCCTTTATTTCGTCCCTTAGTTCGCCCGCTGACAGGCTCCGAATGTTTCGGATATACTGGCGGCCTTCAGGGCTGGACCGCCGCGAAGGGCGGTGGTGAAGGATAGCTCTGAGTTTCCGGATACATTCATTGACTTGTGCAAAGGAAACCCATGGCATCTGTCTCGCGGCGTCGGTTTGTTCAGGCAGTTTCGGCCGCAGGTGCGGCGTTGGCATTGCCCCAGGCATCATCCGCGGCCGTTGCGGCTCCGCATCGCGTGGAGGTGCAGGGGAGGAACGGGGCGTTGAATGCCAAGGTAATGGGCGATCCGGCAAGTGAAGGTCTGGAAATTTCATCCACGATGGCCATGGCTTCCGGTGCGCCGCTGGGTGGCATCGGCACAGGCTTTATAGAACTGCGGCCCGATGGATGCTTCTATAAATGGTTAATTTTCAACGCCGGGCAGTGGGGCGGCAATCTGCCCAAGAGCCAGCGGGGGGCGAGTCCGGATATGGGGCCGCAGAGTTTGCAATTTATGGTTCACACGCGGGAAGCAGGCGCGGATGGGCCTGAATTGCGGCGGCTTTATTTGCGACCGCATGAAAATAATCTGTATTCACTGGCCTATGTGCAGGATGTTGAAGCGATTCAATACGATGCATGGTTTCCCATGACCAGCCTGCGTTATATGGATTCCACCTTGCCGGTGCGCGTGGAAGCGTCCGCGTTTTCCCCCTTTATGCCGGGCAACGCCCGCCAATCCGCTACGCCCGGTTTCAACATGGTCTTTACCCTGGAAAACATTAGCGGCAAAACGGTCGAGGTGTCGCTTTTGTCGATTCTGGACAACCCCCTGGCACGCGGCCACAAGCAGCGGAAGTTGACCAACACGCTGGAGGTGGCCGGGACAGTAACTTCTCTGAACATGAAAACCAACGTGGACGCGGAAAATAAAACCAACCTGGGCAGCATGTGTCTGTCGGTCGCTGGTGGAAAGCACTCCTGGATTTCGGGAACCTTCGGCCAATATGCCAATGCCGGAGGGTTATGCCGCTGGCAAACTCCGCGTGTGAATTACATGCTGCTGGATATTTTGCAGAATTTCTTTACTACGGGAAAGCTGCCCAACACGTCCGCCCAAAGTGATCCCGCGCAGGAATTTAAGTTAACCGATGCGCAAATTGAATCGCTTACGGTCTTGGAATTGCACCATTGGCTTAACGTACTGGCCGAAGATGCGCTGCTGAATCGCGTGCTGACCGATGCCCGGGCCGCCGCGCCGGAATTGTTTGCATCACCAGCCGGCCTTAAAAATCTGTTGAAGGAAATCAGCGGTAATCTTTCCGGTGATCTGGCCGGCCATGACCGGGATAATTCCAGCTGGGGCACTGGTGCGTTGGCTTCCAGTGTCACGCTTGCCCCCGGACAAAAAACTGAAATCCGCTTCACGCTAAGCTGGTATTTTCCGCACCATTTCAGCCAATGGGGGCCGGACATGGGGCATAATTACGCCAACTGGTTTTCCGATGCGGCCCATGTCAATAAACATCTGACCGCCGGTTATCCTGCGCACCGCCGGCAAACGGAATTGTTCGCCCGCACACTGGCCGATACATCGCTGGGCCATCCGCTGGCCTTCGGTTGGTCCAGCCATTTGAGCACGGCGGTAACCAATACCTGGTGGGTTAAAGATGGTAATTATTCAATCTGGGAGGGGCTGGGGTGTTGCGGGCAAAGCACCATGGATGTGGAATATGACGCCAGCTTTTCAATGGTGGCATTATTCCCGGAATTGAAGCTCTCGCAGATGCGGCACATTCTTCAGTACCAGAAGCCCAACGGCCAGGTGCCTCACACCTATGATGGTGACTTTACGCATATTGATCAGAACGGATGGGGCCGTTGCGATATGAATCCGCAATATGTCATGATGGTGTATCGTGATTATCTCTGGACGGGGGATAAGCAATATCTGATGGACATGTGGCCGCATGTACTTAAAGCGATGGAATATACGGGATCACTGGATACCAATGGGGACGGTCTGCCGGATAAAAATACCGGCTTTCAAACCTACGATCAATGGGGCCTGCGCGGATCGCCATCCTATATCTGTTCGTTGTGGATTGGAGCCTTGCAGGCGGCCATTGAAATCGCTGTCGCCCTGGACCATCGCGAGAATGCGACACCATGGAAACAGACGCTGGCAAAAGCCGCGGAAAGTTTTGATCGCATGTTGTTTAATGGCCAATATTACAGCCTGTGGGTGGATGGCGCTAAACGTGATGAGGTTTGCATGGCCGATCAGATCAGCGGGCAATGGTTCAGCCATCTCGTCGGCTTGCCTACGGCCATTTCCCGCCAGCATCTGCATTCCGCGATTGCCACGATATGGAAATACAATTTTAATCCCGAGACGGGCCTGCGCAATGCCACGGTGCCGCATGGCAAACGCAATCTTCTGATTCTCGATAATCTGCAGGCGGGGGGTGTATGGTCGGGCATTGAATATGCGTTCGCCTCTTTTATGATGGACCATGGCCATTTTGCCGACGGTGCCGAACTTGTGGCGGCGGTTCATCGGCGGTATTTACGTGCCGGAATGCCTTGGAATCATGTGGAGTGCGGCGACCATTATTCCCGCCCCATGAGCAGTTGGGCCACCTTACTGGCAGCCACAGGTTTTAAGCCTGATGTTCCAAGACAATTGTTGACCCTTGCTCCGACCACCCCCGGCGATTTCCGTGCGCCCTGGGCAACACGGGACGGCTTCGGCCACATTAGCCGCACCGGCAGTATGTTGGCGATAACCTGCGTGTCAGGCCACCTGCGGTTCAAAAGTCTGCGCGTGAATCTATCGGCGGTAAGAAATGGTGCCCTCCTCACCGGCAAAAAGCCCGCCCAGCGTATGGCGCGCGAAGGTGAAAACAGCGTCATCACATTTGAGCATGCCCTGAATGTGGCTGCGGGGGAAACTGTGTCTGTTTCCTGAGGCGGTGACCGCGAGCGGTGGAATTTAGAACCTGGAACCCGGAATCTGGAATTTAGCATCTTGCATCTTGCATCTGGCATTTTGCAGCGCAGCGCTTCCTTAAGTCTATTCATTACTCATTACTCATTATTCATTGAAACCGCTCCTAACTCGTCCCTGTAACCCGTAACCCGTAACCGGTAACCTGTAACCGCCGTCAACCCGCGGTGCTCTGCGACGTCCCCACCGTTACTGCATGTACTGCCAATACTGCAATTACTGCATCTACTGATAACGCTGGGCGTCCCCGGCCGTTTGCAGCCATGGCGCAAGGTCCTTACAATCCGACTTTCGCTGTGTCCTGGTAGCAACGCGGCGTTTTGAGCAGGTGAACAAGGGAATGGCTGTGACGGAAAAGAATTTTGCGGATCGGTTGGCAAACGCCATCCGCGAGAAAAAAACACCGCTTATTGTCGGGTTGGATCCGGTTTATGAAAATCTGCCACCGGCGATTATCAATCGGCCCGGGTTCAGTGATGTCAGTTCCTGTGCGGCCTGTGTGGATGCCCTGTCCGAATTCGGGCGGAAAATAATTCGCGTGGTGGCACCGCATGTGCCGGCGATAAAGATCAACATTGCCTATTTTGAACGGTATCTTTGGGACGGCGTCGAAGCCTACTACAACCTGGTGCAGGAAGCCCATGGCCATGGCCTGCTGGTGATCGGCGATGTGAAGCGCGGCGATATCGGCCATACTTCCACGCAATATGCTTTGGGGAATTTAGGCAACTGCCATTGGGCCGATACGGGTACTACGGTAGGCCCCGACGCCATAACCGTGAACGCTTATTTCGGTATTGATGGCATTGCTCCCTTTACCGATGTGGCCAAAGCGCAGGGGAAAGGAGCCTTTGCCCTGCTGCGTACCAGCAATGCCGGCAGTAAGCAGATTCAGGAAATCCCCGCCGCCGACGGCCGTCCCGTTTTCCTGCATGTGGCGGATTTAATTGAACAGTGGGGCCGCGAGTTGCGGGGGCAATGCGGGTTCAGCAGCCTGGGGGCGGTGGTGGGTGCCACCAGCGGCGCGGCGATAGCGCAACTTCGCGCGGCCATGCCCCATACGATTTTTCTTATTCCCGGAATCGGAGCGCAGGGCGGCAGCCTGGCGGATTGCGCCCATGCGTTTAATTCCGACGGGCTGGGGGCTGTTATTTCCGCCAGCCGATCCATTATTTTTGCGCATCGCGAAAGCCGCTTTGCGGATATTCCCGCCGCGCAATGGACCAGCGCTGTGGAGCAGGCGATTCTGGAAACCAAAGCGCAGATCGGGCAGGCGATCCCGGCTTTTGGATAATATGTTTGTTCGTGGCATGGATGATTCAACCGCATGGATGCACAAGAATTAAACCGTAATTTTCATAACAAGCGCGTGGTGGTCATGGGCCTGGGGCATTTCGGCGGCGGCGTGGGCGTAGCGCGGTGGCTGTCCCAGCAGGGGGCGCTGGTTACAGTGACCGATCAGGAACCGCCGGAGGCGCTGCAATCCAGCGTTGCTGAACTGGCGGACTTTCCCATAACATTCCAGCTCGGCGGCCATGGTCCGGAAATACTTAATGCGTGTGATCTGCTGGTGGTGAACCCCGCGGTGGACAAATCCCGATCGGAATTTTTTCAAGCGGCGCAACGCCGACAAATTCCCATGACCACCGAGATCAACATTTTTCTCCGGCATTGCCCGGCGAAGATTATTGGCATTACCGGCAGCGTGGGCAAATCCACGACCACCGCGATGACCCATCTGGCGATTGCCGCCGCATTAAAAAATATGGGCAGCCGGCAAACCTGCTTTCTGGGCGGAAATATTGGCCGCAGCCTGCTGGGGGATTTGCGCCATATTTCCACCGATGATTATGTGGTACTGGAACTTTCCAGCTTTATGCTGGAAGATTTGCCATGGATAGGCATTTCGCCGCATGTTGCGGTGGTGACCAATCTGGTGGGCAATCATCTGGATCGGCACGGAACCCTGGAAAATTATGCCGCCGCCAAACAGAACCTGTTGCGCTTTCAAAATGCCGGCGATATAGCCATTCTGAATTCGGATGATGCAACCGTTCGCTCTTGGGCGGGAATCACGGCGGGGCGGGTGATGAATTTCACTATCGCAAATCAGGGAGAAATAAAGCTTGGGGTGCCGGGGCGGCATAATCAGTCCAACGCCCGTGCGGCACTGGCCGTGCTGGAGGCAGTGGGTTTGGCGGAGCAGAGACCCGTTGCATTGACCGCATTGGAACAATTTGCCGGCTTGCCGCACCGCCTGCAACTGGTGTACACGGACGATTCCGGGGTGCAATGGTTTAACGATTCAAAAGCCACCACACCGGAGGCGGCGATTACCGCGCTGGCGGCCATGGAAAAGGGAAAATTTATCTGCATTGTCGGCGGCTCGGATAAACATGCCGACATGCGAGAATTTTGCAGGCAGTTAAGCGCTGGGTGTGGCCGCATTGTGGGCATCGGGGCAACGGGCCAATCACTGGTCGCGGGAACCATCGCGGCAGGATTTGCGCCAGATCATGCGTGTTATGCGCAAACCCTGGAAGCTGCGGTCGCGTTGGCAAAAACCTGGCTGGCCGAAGCGACGCCCGATTCCCCGTCTCTAAAAGCCGTACTCTTATCCCCCGGCTGCGCCTCGTACGACCAGTTCACCAACTACCAACATCGCGGCGAGCGCTTCACCGCGTTAGCCCAGAAAAGCTAGACAGAACACAAAAGCGTCGGACGCCTTGTTTCCGTCATTTATTAGCTCAATGCGGGAGCGTTGAGTTGGCGGCGGAATGGGATTCGATTACACGGTTGTGCTCGCGCGGCGCGACACTTCGCAGAATTTTTCCGTTGGGCCGGCAGTTGTTGGCCAACAGCGCTAAAAAAATAGTCCGCTATGCGCGGAAAAAGGTACCTGACACCTTTTCGGCAGGATTTTTTGTTTGCCTCACTCCAGCGCGTGGGCTGGGGACCGCTGTTTTCCATCCTGGCTCATCGCGCAGTCGGCTGGCTGGGAGAGATCCACCCTGGAGTCTTTTCACGCGGTACGCGATTCAAAATAGACGGTAAAAGGACCGCGGATTTCGCGGATTACGCGGAAAAAGGTACCTGACACCTTTTCGGCGGCCAATAAAAAGGTAGCCTGGAAAGGCAAACCAAGCGCCGCGAACACGGCCCCACACTGTATCCACACGCCTATATCGCCATTGATGGCCATTACTGAACAATACCGAACAATACCGAGCAATACTGAACCTACTGTAACCCCCGTCACACCACCACACTGATCGCGCCCTCCGCACGTTGCGCGTCGGGACTGCCGGCCGCCCAGCCGCGTGACGTCGCGTTACCCGGAAGGCTTTGGCTCAATGAAAACTGCTCCGGAAATGCCAGTGGCAATCCCGTTAATGCCGCCACCAGCGCATCGGCGCGATCATACAGCGGCTTGGATTCCTTCACCTCCCGCACGCCATATTCCAAGTACGCCTCCACCGCCGCCACTTCCGGGGCTATCGCCCCGGCCGGATTGCTGTTCAACAA
Organism: Planctomycetota bacterium; assembly: GCA_021808105.1. Classification (GTDB taxonomy): domain Bacteria; phylum Planctomycetota; class Phycisphaerae; order WQYP01; family WQYP01; genus JAMDCX01. The sequence goes on along the minus strand of JAKBCC010000077.1, from coordinate 9,251 downwards.
TTTTATCACCGCTGAGGACAGATTGGCTTGCCGCAACGCCTCAACGGTTAACGTGGGAAAACACTCCCGCACAATCGGGGATTGCTGAGCCAACATCCGGCCCTGCAAGCCGTTGGTAAGCGCATCGGCCCAATCCGCCGCCGTGGGCCGCCCCACCAGCGCCCCTAAAAAAGCCTGCATTCCATACAATAGCCAATTCCACTGATTATTATGCGCCGTACCGCACGCCACCGATGGCGTCATCTGGAACGTCACATTGGGAAATCCAAAGCGCTCGCACAGTCGGCCATGTCCCAACGTGTTGCGGGAAAAAGCACTGGGCGAATCAATGAAAATCCCCCGAATGACAGATCCGTCGGCACAGTACTCATCGAGTTGCCACCGCAGCCGCACGGCATTGGCCCGCGCGGATGCAAACGTGGCTGTCGCCAAGCCCGCCACATCGCCCCGCCGCAGAAAATCATTAAGAACATCTGTATCCGGCAGTTGCTCGGCGTAGCGCAAAGATGTTGAGTTGATCCACTTAATTCCTTTGCTGCCCCAATGCAAGACACAAATCATCAATCCCTTTTTCCAGCCACCAACGTCAATGCCGATATAAACTTCATCGGTCCCGGAATGCCTGCTCGCAGCATACCTCTGCCCCACGGGCAGCGGCGCATCGGTGGCCACTGGTGTCGGCACCCCAATTGGCTGCGCACCGGACACCCCACCAACCTTTGGAGTAACGCTCGAATCGAACTCGGAACCGTCGGCAGTTGAATCCCCAAGCCCAATATCAACCATCGCGCCTGCCTCCGCAAGATTGCGCCAATAGGCCCGGTCTTCCGCATCCAAAAACGTGAAAGAGTGGGTAGCCCGTCCGTTTTTATCCGGTGCGGCATGCCGCATCCGGCACGCCCTTCCATTCACGCAGAGAATAATCTCCGCACATTGCTCCACTTGTTCCTGCAGTTCTGATTTAGGATACCACCACTGATTATCCTTTGCACGTTCAAAAGGCATTGTCATCTCCATTTCTGTAAAACAAAAATAAACCATTTTCCAGTGCGTCTGCATACCCGCAACCATTCGCTGGACGGTCCGGGCCGCTGTAGTGCTAGGAGCCTGTCCGAGTAATCGCAATCCCGGCCATTACTCGGACAGGCTCCTAGGCGTAAAAACACAGCACAACCCTCGGACGGGATCCTACGGATTGGAAGTTGAATGGCGGACTGGCTTGAGAATTTCGGGCATGCATGCCTCTACGACCTTCTCGGAGTTGCAAAAGACGCTACAGCGGATCAAATCAAATCCGCCTACCGAAGGCTCGCCATAAAATTTCATCCCTATACAAACTGTGACCACGAACGAGCCGTTGAAAAATTCAACGCCGTCAGCGTAGCCTACAATATCCCGGGTGGAGCGTCACGCACCCCGTGCAGGGCCTGCCAATTGTTTTGGCGGGGTGAGCGTTTCCATCGTCGCAACTCGCGTTTTGATAGCGCCAACGCCACCTGACGCAATCCGAGTTGGCCCGACGCCAGATTTATTGGCAGACCCCCCCGTGCACTTGGCCGGCGAGCCGGTTGACCGTACCGGCCATTTGGTTATGATAAACATTTAGATTAGCAAATTCAGTGGGCGACTGCAAACGCCACGGGTGCAGCGCTACGGCCTTGGAGGAAATTCGACATGGCTGCGGAAATATTGCAAGAAATTGAGTCTGAAATCAGCTCAATAACCGCGATGTGGGGCCACCTTGGCCGTGACGGCCTGCCGTCACCGGTACCTCCAACCAAAGGGCGGCTCGTTAACATGATGTTCCTCACCAGCACCATAGTTGCTGGCGAGGGGGCGTTGGTAATATTGTTTCGTGTGCCGCTCCATGGCGTGATATGGCCCGTGCCGCTACCCTCATCGCCATTGGCGGTATTGGCGGCGTGCGCCGTCTGGTTTTTCACGTTTACTCCGTTGATCTGGTACGGATTGACAGGCAAAGCGGGGCGGGACGAGTGGGAAGCCGCCTTGGGCGGAATGTTGCTCCTCCCCTGCCTTGCCGCAAGCATGTTGTTGGCATCCCAACAGACCAACCGCACTCTCCCGTGGCTAGTTTTCATTGGTATCTGCATCACCCTGTTGCCTGCTGACATGCGAGGGCCCGCAGTCGCCAGAAAATGGCTGCGCGAAAAAGTCGGGGCGCTCGCCGTTGCTTTGGCGACGGGGTTGATAATTTTCACCCAAGGCTCGCCGAACGTCGCCGCCCCCGCCTCGCCTCCGCAAGCAGGCATGGTGGCCGCCGGAGCGGCCGACCGCCGAACAATCGCGCGAAGTACCACCACGCCCAGCCAGCCCATGGGAAATAAACAGCGTTTGCCGCAATCCACCCCGGCGGCAAAAACACCGGTCTACGTAATCGTGACGTTTCGCTCCTACCACCGAGCCATACATGCCGATCTTTCGGAGCTTTACGCGCGCCGCAGCAAGAGCGGCTACCACCTCTACCGCCTGGAAACCGGCGTCCCGCGCCCAGGCGGCGCAATGCGCCCGGTAACTGCGGCCCTGATTGTGAAACTCCATCGCCAATTCGCTTCTGCCGTGTACCCGGCGTCGCCACGCCAGATTCGCGTCGAATCAGCAAAGGCCGCCCGCAACATAAATTTTTTCGCATCTGACGGTAGCCCGCTGATCTGGTGGACCCGGGCGGAATCCGGCCGGTATCTCATCTTCAACGGGCCGGGCTTGGACCCGCACAACGGCGCCCGCCTCCGCCCGGCAAACCAGAGCATGGCCGCAAGAATACTAAGGGAATTTACTGGCGGGGCCGTGCCCGCAGTTTATATTCCCGTAGCTTTTCGTTCGTACCGCCACGCCATAAGCGCGGATCTCTCCGGGTTGTACGTCCGCCGGGGCGAAAACGGCTACCACCTCTACCGCCTGGAAACCGGCGTCCCGCGCCCAGGCGGCGCAATGCGCCCGGTAACTGCGGCCCTGATTGTGAAACTCCATCGCCAATTCGCTTCTGCCGTGTACCCGGCGTCGCCACGCCAGATTCGCGTCGAATCAGCAAAGGCCGCCCGCAACATAAATTTTTTCGCATCTGACGGTAGCCCGCTGATCTGGTGGGCCCGTTCGAAATCCGGCCAGTACCTGTTATTTGACGGGCCGGGCCTGGACCCACACAATGGTGCGCGTCTGCGTCCCGCGGGCCGCGGGAGCGTTGCAAAAATATTAAGGCAACTCACCGAGGAGACGGTGTACCCGGCCAAGTGAACGGGCGTTGAGGGGACGCCCGCCGGGGGCAGCCCCCAAAATATATTTCCCTTTTTTTTTATAAGGAGTCGACTATGGCCAGGGCAACAAGGAAAACACCGGGGTGTGTTCTGTTCCTCCTAGATTGTTCCTCATCTATGTATGGCGAGAAATCCGAGAATCTCGCGAAATGCGTCAACGAAACAATTCAGGAATTTATCAGTGTGTGCACCAATGGAGCGGAAACCCTGGATAGATTCCATATCGGTGCTATCCGTTACGGTAACGAGACCGGGAATGCGATCGAGATAGATAACCCCAGTGACTTTCTCCAGCCAGTAAGCGCGCTTGAGCAGATGCTCCTCCCTGAGGATCCTTCCGAGATCCGTCAGTGGGTGAAAGCTCGAGCCGGCGGGGGCACCCCAATGAAGGAAGCGTTTGAAATTGCGTACGGGATTTTAGAGAAATGGACCGGGGAACACCCCGATTCCCCGCGACCAACCGTCATTAACGTGACCGACGGGCAGGCCAACGACCTAGTCGGAACGCAAGCCGAAGCCGAAAAACTCCGAAGCATGAAAACCGCCGACGGTGAGGTATTTGTATTCAACATCCACATTTCCGAAAACAAAAGCACTTCGGTGGTGTTGCCGACGGAGGCCGCGATGCAGAAAATGGACCTGGGGCGGGAAAGCGAGTTTGCAAATGGGCTCTTCAAGATGTCCAGCGAGTTAACGAATGAAATGGTCACCCTGGCGGAAACCGTTTTTCCGGGCAAAGACCAACCCAAGCCAGGGGCCAAGGGCTTCGCTTTTAACGCCCAACTCACGTGGCTGCCCAAGCTTTTCCAGATCGGAACCATGGCGGGATGACGAAAGGTCCATAGCGGCCCAAGGGGGCGGCAGGATTGCCTTGCCCAAATGCCGGTTCTGCGTGGTCCCGGCCGCATTTGGCTAAAATCAAGTATTCGGAGCATCCCGCAATGCTGGCTATTACATCTCTCCAAGTTCCTAAGGATAACTCCGCGAATCTTCCCGATGGGGGTGCCAGCAACCATTGCGAGGACGCCTGCAGCCCGCCACCGGACCGGCCAATAAGGTACACCGAACTTCCAGCCGATGGTATCAGGCTGGCCGTCTCGGATGGCGTCAGCAACACGTCTTTCTCGGGGATATGGGCTGCCCTGCTTGTGCGTGCCTACGTCACCGGCGGCATTGAGGAACAGCTTTCCACCTACCGGCTGGAATGGTGGGACCGTGTCACCACGGGGTGGCCCAACCTTGCCGGCACGCCCCTCAAGAAAGCGCGGACGGGGGCCGCGGCAACCATGCTCGGCCTATCCCTGACCCCAACCGTCGGCGAGAGCTTGGCCGCTTGGCGGGCTGACGCGTGCGGGGACTCGTGCCTGGTGTTAGTCCGCAAGGGACAGGCGATCCTGAAATTTCCCTTGGAACAAGCTAGCCAATTCAATCGAATGCCTCCCTCCATCAGAACCGGCGAATTTAAGAAAGACGCCGCCAATCCGGCCACCGAAAACGAACCCGCGCCGCTCGTCGGGTGCACCACTGGTTCAGTTGAGCCGGGTGACATTTTTCTGCTAATGACCGACGCGCTGGCAAAATGGTTCTACACAGAACAAGAGGAAGGGGGCCAGCCGTGGGCTGAACTCGGCGCGCTAACCGGGCCGGGCGAGTTCGAGCAGTGGGCCACAGAGAATCGCACTGCTGGGAAAATCGAAAACGACGACGTAACCCTCGTTCTGGCAGAATTTGTAAAGGAGGCACCGCATGAGCGCGTCTTATGAATCATTGCACAAGCTGCTGGTGCTGGTTGGGAATGCAGAGAAAAGGAAGATGGCCTTCCAAGACCCGGAAATAGTTAAGGCGACACCCGTGATGCGCAATACGATCGAACCGCTGAAGTGGTCCGGGGCGAACGCAGCGGTGTTCAAATTTAAAGGGGAGCAAAGGACGTTTGCCCTCCGCTGCTTCACAAACGCCGTCGACGACAACTGTGAAAAACATTACCAAGAACTGAATAATTTTCTAAAAGGGCGCGGCAAGAGCGTTAAGGATTACTTTGTAGATGTCGCCTACGTGAAGGACGGAAGGCGGCCTGCCGACGATGGAGACAATTGGCTTCCCATTATCAAAATGGCCTGGGTCGATGGCCAAACGCTCTCGGGCTACGTTGGCGAACTAATCGAGAATAAAGACCAAGTGAACCTCAAAGACCTCGGGGACAAGTGGTACAGCTTGGCGGCGGGCCTGCGAAGCGCTGGGGTCGCGCATGGCGACCTCCAATCGGAAAATATTATGGTACAAGAAAAGGCCCTCGTGCTGGTGGATTACGACGGCGTTTGGCTACCGGAAATCAAGCATAGCTTCCCCAGGGAAATCGGCCACCCAAATTTCAACCATCCCAAACGGACAACGGGCCTATACGGAATGGACTTGGATAATTTTGCAGCCTACGTCATCTACCTGGCGCTGCGCGTAATCGCCATGCATCCGACCATCGCAGATAACTTCGTGGATAAGGAAAAGTTGCTGTTCACAAAGCAGGACTTTGAAAAGCTGGAAGTAGCCGATCGCGTCAACGGTCAGGAAGCACCGGAAATAGTGAAAACCATCCTGAAGATGGATCCGAAGTGGGAACCCGCAGTCCGCAAGCTACGGGAAATCCTGAAGGAGAAGCCAGAAAAATGCCCCTCGCTTGACCAAGCCGTGAAAGGGATCCCGTTTTTAGACCGGGACAACCTGGACGGGGCAGGGCCGCGTCCGGCCCAAGTGGTTGCCCGGCCCACCACGCCGGTCCAACTTGGAGCCACCAAGCCCCCGGTAACGGACTGTGCAGAAGTCAATCAGCGCCCACCGGTGCCGGGAACTTACCAAGGGGACGCCGCCGGGTCCGGCGGTGCCACAACTCAGGCAGAGGGGCCGGGCGCGTCCAGCGGTCCCGTAAATCAAGGGGGTCAAAATACCAGCACCCAATCAACGGCTAAAAAGAACACTCCGGCAACGCTCGGATGCTTGTTCGCCTTCCTGTGCCCGTTCACAGGGGGGATACCCGCAATACCGGGCCTCGTATGCAGCATCATCGGGTTAAACCGCGCGCCGCCCGGGCGGAAAATGGCCCTTGTCGGGATTGCCGTTACCGTGGCCTGGACAATCCTGTTCCTCGCAGGGGTCGTCATATTTATCATCGATGCGCACTCCGGAAAAATGCGGTAGGCCGGCGGCCCGGTTGCGATGCTGCACGATTTGGCATTTTTTATAAAAAGACGGAACAACATTTATGCCCAATCAACCCAACAGCCTGCTGGTTCTCGCCCAGTCCTCCTTTCAAGGTGGAAACTATGCCAAAGCACTCGGCTTTTGTGAATCTCTCCTGGCGCAATCACCGAACGAACTTTTGGCCTGGATTCTCAAGGGACGCTGTGAACTGCGACTGCCGGCCGGCGCATCCGAGGCTTGGTGCCAAAGTCGGGCATCCCTGCTTCAAGCGGCTTTGCTTTCGCGCACGGATAGTGAAAAAATGCAAGTGGTTGCGGCTTGGATGACATGCTTCAATGAATTAAATGCCACTTTAAAAAACCACGCCGCCGAATCACTCTCTAACGCCAATAGCGACGCGACGACATCCAATCTCGCTCTCGCCGCCGCTGCCGCTTCCGGCCTCGTGTCTTTACGATCCAAAAGCTCAGTCGGAAAAGTCACCGGGGCCGCCGGACTTGTCGGAGCCGCTGCCGCGGCAACCCATTACTCCAATCAGGCCAAGCTTGCCCGACTCGGTGCTGTGGTTGCCCACTTCACACGCTGCGAAATCTGTGCCGACGCACTGGAATTTCTGGAATCCATGCGCCCACTTTTAGCCGCCAATTTTTCCTCAACCGCCGCTGCGGTGCTAAACACCCTGCCCCAAGCCCTCCATGACATGGCCATCGCACAACGTCGCCTCGCGGATCGGGAACACCTTAAATCCGTTAATGTTTCCAATTTTGCCTGCATCGGTGCGCGGTATGCTCCCGGTGCCACGCAGTTGGCCGTTGAACAATGGATTAAACTTTTCGCTCATGAACAACTTGAAGATCAAGCCTTAGCTCTGATCGTCAACTTTTCTATCGCCATGGGCCTGCCGGGCAATTTGCCCACGCTGCAAGCCGAGGTGGCCCGGAATAAGCAAAAATTTGCCGAAGCTTTACTCCCCCTGACCCTCCCGCCCGCACTGTTATTTTCCGCCTTCTGGCTCACGGAATGTCTTCTCCCCGTCGCCCTGCGAGGAATCACGGATGTGCTGATGGCCGCCGGCATGGCGTTGAGTTTCATCGTCGGCCTATATTGCGCCATCAAGATTGACGCAGTCCTTAAAGATTACTACCCACGCTTCCATCAAACCCGCCCGCAGGCCACCGTCGGCCTGACCATCGCCCTGACTTTCAGCATATTTACAGGCTGGTATCCATTACTCGTCCATAAAATCTGGGCACACCGCGCCGCTATCAACCAAACCTTCCTCCAAAGGTTCCCCGCCGCAACGCCCCAAACATTTTAGGTGGCGCGCAGCGCCGCCGTGCTCGGATGGTTCCTTTCCATTCGTTAATCTGTGGAATCTGCGAAAGAAGTTTATCCCGTGCGCGCCGGCAAATCCCCATGACCACTGAGATCAATATTTTCCTCCGGCATTGCCCGGCGAGGATTATTGGCATTACCGGAAGCGTGGGCAAATCCACGACCACCGCGATGACCCATCTGGCGATTGCCGCCGCATTAAAAAATATGGGAAGCCGACAAACCTGCTTTCTGGGCGGAAATATTGGCCATAGTCTGCTGGGGGACTTGGGCGGTATTACGGGTGAGGATTATGTGGTTCTGGAGCTTTCCAGCTTTATGCTGGAAGACTTGCCATGGATAGGCGTTTCGCCGCATGTTGCGGTGGTGACCAATCTGGTGGGCAATCATCTGGATCGGCATGGAACCCTGGAAAATTACGCTGCCGCCAAACAGAACCTGTTGCGCTTTCAAAATGCCGGCGATATAGCCATTCTGAATGCGGATGATGCAACCGTTCGCTCTTGGGCGGGAATCACGGCGGGGCGGGTGATGAACTTCACAATCGCAAATCAGGGAGAAATAAAGCTTGCGGTGCCGGGGCGGCATAATCAATCCAATGCTCGTGCGGCACTGGTCGTGCTGGAAGCAGTGGGCTTGGCGGAGCAGAGGCCTGCCGCATTGACCGCATTGGAACAATTTGCCGGCTTGCCGCACCGCCTGCAACTGGTGCATACGGATTTGCGCGCAGTGCAGTGGTTTAACGATTCAAAAGCCACCACACCGGAGGCGGCAATCACCGCTCTGGCGGCGATGGAACGGCGAAAATTTATCTGCATCGTCGGCGGCTCGGATAAACACGCCGACATGCGAGAATTTTGCAGGCAGTTAAGCGATGGGTGTGGCCGCATTGTGGGCATCGGGGCAACGGGCCAATCACTGGTCGCGGGAACCATCGCGGCAGGATTTGCTTCCGATCACGCCTGTTATGCGCAAACCCTGGAAGCTGCGGTCGCGTTGGCAAAAACCTGGCTGGCCGAAGCGACGCCCGATTCCCCGTCTCTAAAAGCCGTACTCTTATCCCCCGGCTGCGCTTCGTATGACCAGTTCACCAACTACCAACATCGCGGCGAACGCTTCGCCGCGTTAGCACAGCAAAGTTAGACCGAACACAAAAGCGTCGGACGCCCTTGTTTCCGGCATGTATCAGCTCAATGCGGGAGCGTTGAGTTGGCGGCGGAATGGGATTCGATTACACGGTTGTGCTCGTGCGGCGCGACACTTCGCAGATTTTTTCGTTGGGCCGGCAGTTGCTGGCCAACAGCGCTAAAAAGATAGTCCGCTATGTAACTGTTTACCGCTCCGCCGTTGAAGCGGGCGGGTTCAGGATGAATCCAGCGGGACATCGGTAAGCAGGCCGGGATTCTTTCCGGCCCAGGCGTTCATGAGAAGTGTCTTGATGGTTTCAAA
>JAKBCC010000213.1 GCA_021808105.1 Planctomycetota bacterium | reverse complement strand
GATCGGCGACTTTGGTGATGTGGTCGTCGCCTTCACTGGCCACGGCGATGATTTTTCCGCCGCGGGCTTTTACTTCCTGAATATTGCCCAGGAGCTTTTCATACTGACTGCCGCGCGTGGCGATAAACACCGCCGGCATTCCGGGGTTAATCAGGGCGATCGGGCCATGTTTCATTTCCGCAGCGGGCAAACCTTCGGCATGGATATAGCTGATTTCCTTGAGTTTTAACGCGCCTTCCAGCGCGACCGGGTAATTAAAGCCGCGGCCTAAAAACAACCAGTTTTCCCGCGTGATGTACTGCGTAGTTACCTGCCGGATCAGTTCGCTTTGTTCCAATATATGGCGCATCTGTTCGGGGATTCGATCCAGTGCGGTTAAAAATTCCTGCAGCACGCTTTGCGACATGTATTTACGCCGGGCAATGCTTAACGCCAGCAGCACTTCCACCACAATTTGTCCGCAGAACGCTTTGGTGCTGGCCACGCCCACTTCCGGCCCCACGTGCAGATACACACCGGCATCGGTTTCCCGTGCAATGGTGCTGCCAACCACATTCACGACCCCAAGGCTTAATGCGCCACGATCCTTGGCTTCCCGCAGGGCGGCCAGGGTATCGGCGGTTTCACCGGATTGGCTGATGGCAATGACAATGGTGCCATCTTCGACAATCGGATTGCGGTATCGGAATTCACTGGCGTATTCCACTTCGGTGGGAATTTTGGCCAGTTCTTCAAACAAAAATTCCCCCACCAGCCCGGCATGCCACGCCGTGCCGCAGGCGGTGATGATAATACGCCGCGCGCGGACAATATCCCGGCTGTATTGGGCAATGCCGCCCAGAACTACGCGCCCCTCGTGGCGATCCACACGCCCGCGCAGGCAATTGGCAATGGCTTCGGGCTGCTCAAAAATTTCCTTCAGCATGAAGTGTTCATAACCGCCCAGCTCAATTTGCTCCAGAGAAAATTCCACGGCTGTGACATCCTTGGTCACCGGAACGTCATCAATGGTCATGGTGCGGAAGCCTTTGGGGGTTATAACCGCCATTTCATTATCATTGAGATAAATTACCTGAGTCGTATGCTCCACCACCGCCGCCGCGTCTGAAGCGACAATATATTCATCCTTGCCCACGCCAATAATTAACGGTGATCCGCGCCGGGCAACCACCAGTACATCCGGTTCGGATGCGGACATTACCGCCAAACCGTAGGTACCGCGAATCTCATGCAACGCCAATTGCACCGCCTTGGCCAAGTCGCCATCATAAAAATGGCCAATCAGGCCCGCCAAAGACTCCGTATCGGTATCGCTGATAAATGTGTGTCCCTTGGCGGTTAGAAACTGCCGAATCGCGGAATAATTTTCGATAATGCCGTTATGAACAATTGCAATACGCTTTTTATCGTCCAAGTGCGGATGGGCGTTAATTTCCGTGGGTGCTCCATGCGTGGCCCAGCGCGTATGCGCCATACCCACGTGGCTGGGGGGAATGGATTTTTCATCATCCAGAATGGATTCTAAAACGCTGATGCGCCCGGCGGCTTTGCGTATGAAAAAGCCGTCTTTTCCGCAAATGCAGACCCCCGACGAGTCGTAGCCGCGATATTCCAGGCGTTTAAGGCCCTCAATCAACACCGGCCCAACGTCTTTATTTCCCACATAAGCCACAATTCCGCACATACGCCATTACCTCGGCCGAACAACAAACTACCTAGGTTATCGGAGCAACCGTTGCCTTTACTATAGCAATCTTTTCGCCGGCAAATCCGGCGTTAGGCTTGGATCGGCTTCTAACCCACCATCGCGGTGGCTTCAATTTCAATCTGGGCGGCATCATCAATGAGTTTGGAGACTTCCACCATGACCGTCGCGGGGCGGATTTCACCAAATATTTCGCCATGCGCCAAAGCCACCTGCTCCCAGTTTTTAATATTCGTCAGATACATGCGGGTCATCACCACATCGCCCATGGAAGCCCCCAGAGCCTCCAGAGCCGACTGAATAATCGCCAGCGACCGCCGCGTCTGCTGGGCGACCTGCGGTGAGAAAGTTTTGTCCGCTTCAATGCCCACGCATCCGCTGACAAAAATCGTGCTCCCTTTTTTTACCGCCCGGCTGTATCCGATTTTTGGTTCCCAGGCGCTGCCGGAACTTACCGCCAGCTTGCCGGAACGCTGCTCCACGCTAAATGGATTTTTGGATTGAGTTTGAGTCATGGTTATTTCCTTCCATCATCAGGTTGTTAACAAAATAGTTTTATCCCACAAATTCCACCGGCGTGCAGTGCGGAATTAACTGGGCTTTGGCACCGGCGTCCAGAATCGCATTAACCGCCTTCCGGCCTTCGGGTCCAAAATCCAACGTCCAATGATTCACATACATACCCACAAATTCATCCGCCAGCTTTTCATTCATATCCCGTGCATATTGCAGGGCATGGCGCACCGCTTCAGGCCGATGGGTCAGCGAGAATTCGATGCTGCGCTTCAATATACCGGTGACTTCCTGCATGGCCGCTTCGCCCATATCCCGGCGAATGACATTGACCCCCAGCGGCAGCGGCAGACCGGTTTGTTCTTTCCACCATTTACCCAAATCCACGCAGCAGACCAGGCCGTTATTCTGATACGTCAACTGCCCTTCATGAATAATCAACCCCGCATCCGCATGGCCGGCCTGCACGTATTCCAGAATTTCATCAAACGGCTTAACCACCGTATGCACGCCCTTGCCCAGCAGCAACTGCATGGTCAAAAACGCGGTGGTCAACGTGCCGGGGATGGCGATCCGTTTGGTTTTTAATTCATCCACGGTATAGGGCTTTTTGGACACCAGCATGGGGCCGTAATTTTCCCCCATGGAACAGCCGCTGGCCATCAGTGCATATTTATCTTTCACATACGGATACGCATGGAGGCTGATCGCCGTGATTTCCAGTTCGCCTTTCATGGCCCGCACATTAAGCGTTTGAATATCCTGAAGAATATGCTCAAATTCATAATTACCGGAATCCATTTGTCCGGTGGCCAGGCCATAAAACATAAAGGCATCATCGGGATCCGGTGAATGTCCCAGCCGCAGTTTTTTCTTTTCCGCCATGGTTAACCTTTCCAGTTTAAGGCGCAATATCAGCCGTGAATTCTAGCGTGAAACCCGGAAATTGTCCGCGCGGCAGGTGAACCCGCAGATTCGGACGCGCTGTGACCGCGGAGCACGCGGTAAAACTCTGGTACGCGATTGGCAATAAAAAAGCCGCGGATTTCGCGGATCACGCGGATAAGCGCTGGGTTATCACTATGGTGCCCTTACGCGCTGCTTCTATAGTAGAAAAAGGTACCTGACACCTTTTCCGCGTCCGGAGCACGTAACTGTTTACCGCTCCGCCGTTGAAGCGGGCGGGTTCAGGATGAATCCAGCGGGACATCGGTAAGCAGGCCGGGATTCTTTCCGGCCCAGGCGTTCATGAGAAGTGTCTTGATGGTTTCAAACA
>JAKBCC010000076.1 GCA_021808105.1 Planctomycetota bacterium | reverse complement strand
CGTGGTGTGCCATTGTCTGAACAAACGGCCTAATTCCTCATGGCTGAAGCGGCGGACAAAATCCGCGCACAATGTAATTTCAGGAAATTTTTCCAGCAGCTCGGCGACAATTTCAGAAATATTCAGCACCGCCGGTCCGGATAATCCAAAGTGCGTGAACATCATGTCATTGGTGCTGGGTTGTGGTTTGCCGGTGGCCAAGCGTGGCAGCGGGCCGGGGGCTTCAATTCGTACGGTTACATCTTCTACGGCCAGCCCCTTAAGTTCGCTGATCCAGGCTTGTTTGCACAACAGCGGCACGATGGCCGGGCGAGGGGTGATAATTCCGTGGCCCAGAGCTTCGGCAAAAGTATATCCATCACCGGTGGTGCCCATGCGGGTGTAACTTTGCCCGCCAACGGCAATAAGCAGAAAGCGGCTGATGAGAATTTCCCCCGCGCTGGTTGTAACTGTGAATTGGTGGGCCAATGGATCCCAGGCAACGCTCTGGGCGGTGCAGGAAGCGCGGATGTGCACGCCGGACTCCCTCATGCGGTCCACCATGGCGTTGACTACGGAACTGGCTTTATTGGAATCGGGATATATTTTCCCGTCATGTTCCTCATGTGTGCTTACGCCCTGGCGTGCAAACCAGTTACGCAGGCCGGTATTATCCAGGGTGCGCAGAGCCGGCGTGAGGAATCGGCCGTTACGGCCAAACTGCGCGATGAGAAAATCCAGATCACCCGCATTGGTCAAATTGCAACGCCCGCCGCCGCAGACCAGAACTTTGATTCCCGGCTGCGGATTTTTTTCCAGAATGGCGATCTGCGGCTTGGCTTGTCCGCAGGCCAGAGCCTCCTCGCCGCAGGAAATCGCCGCCATCATGCCCGCAGCGCCGGCACCCAGAATCATGACATCGTGGGTTATCGCGGTATCAGCCATGGCGTGTAACCCGTTGTAACGCAGGCATCCTGCCTGCATCGGAAAAACGACAAAAGCAGGCGGGACGCCTGCGGAACCAATTCTACCGTTGCCAGCGCAACCAATTACCAACAATGCCCCAGCGGAGCAAGGTGCTCGGACAGATTCCTATGCCGTGGCCGGATCTGATTCGTTGCGCAGAGCCGCCAGGTCATCGGGAATGGCGGTCGGCTCGCCCTTGCGATTCACGCAGGCGATGGTGCTTTCCGCGGTGGTCAGCAGCAGACGTGACTGCTGGTTATAAAGTTCATATACATGGTCAATGCGGGCGCGGGTTTGCCGCTGGATGCGGGTGACCAATTCCAGTTGATCATCATAGCGGATGGGGCGTTTGAAGTTCACACTGATTCGGGCCACGACAAAAATAAATCCGCGGTCTTCCAAATCACGGTACGTCACACCCATCTGGCGTAATAATTCGGTGCGGCCCATTTCAAAATAAGGCAGATAATTGGAATGGTGCAGATACCCCATGGGGTCGCACTCCACGTAGCGCACGCGAAGGAAAATAGTGTTCTGTGGAATCATGGAAGCTGTCTCCTGGCGGGTCCGAGGTTTACTTATTCTATACCCGCCAGCCGATTGCCGGGTTCGTTATAAAATAAGCTCCCCAATTTATCGGGATCCACCTGACCGCGGAACCGTTCCTGCCCGTCCACCAGCACCACGGGCACCACTTTGGCATATTTTTCCAGCAGTTCCGCGTTTCCGGTGATGTCAATTTTTTCAATCACAACTGGCACGGATTTTGGCAGGGATAATTCAATGGCCTTGCAGGCTGTATCGCAGATTGGGCAATCCGGTTTGATATAAATTGTTACGCGATGCATTGTTTTACTCCGCTGTTAAAGTCCGGCGACGGCGTCCCGCAGCCAAGGGTTCCTACCAGAGACCTACTATACCCGTTGCTGCCCCGAACTGCATAAAATAAGCATGAGCCTTGACGATCAGGCTTGTGGATGATAGCTTCACGGAAGTTAGGGACTCTGTATATTGAGCCTCACAAAGGACTGTAGGAGGTCATCTTATGTTCCCACGCGTTATTACCCGCACACAATCAGGGATTGGTATGGCGGCAGGCTTCGCTTTTGCCATGGCTTTTGCAGCGGCTGTTTGCGCTGCTGCACCGGCCAACACGCCGGTGACAACAACCGGCAGCACACCAGGCGCTACTGCACCAGGTACCGCTGCGGCAACCGCACCGGCAACTGCACCAACGGCTGCCGCACCGACGACCGGTGCCGCAACGGCACCGGTGGTGACCGTTCCCGTGCCCGTTTCCCCGGCACCTGCAACGTCCGCAGCCAAGACAAAAAAGCCGAAAAAATCAAACATTAGCGTCACAGCTTTTGTGGGTCAGATCAGCGCCTCACATGTTAATATCCGCAGTGGACCGGGCTTATCTTATTATGCCATCGGCCAGCTTGCCCGGGGCGATCTGATTAAAGTTACCGGTGAACGCAACGGTTGGTACCGCTTCGCAGCCCCGGCCGGAGCGCGTTGCTATATTGCCCGGCAATTCGTCAAGCTCGGTGCCGACGGCACCACCGGCACAGTAACCGGCAGTTTTGTCAATGTGCGGGCCGCCAGTGCGTTATCTCCGGCCAGCAATTATGCTGTGGTAGATCTGCTGAACACGGGTTCGACCGTTTCGGTTACAGGCCAGACGCCGGCGTTTGATATTATCCGTGCCCCCAAGGGAACGGGATTCTACGTTCTGGCGCGATTTGTATCGCCCGCAGCCGCCGGCAGCACCTACGTGACGCCTGAATTAACCATGCCGGCCGGCTTCAAAGGGACAGGTTTGCCCACCGGATCAACTCCCGCAGCCATGGCCTCAGCCGCTACGTCGGGCACCGCCTCGACTTCGCCAGCCGGAAATGCCGCATCAACCGGCCTGTCGGCTCCGGTTCCGCCGGTGTCTGCAAATTCCGGTTCGTCTGCCGGCATAGTGCCGGCCCCGCCGACATCGCCGACATCACCGGCGATGCCTGCCACAACGGCCAATGCGCCTACGGCAACCGCTCCGGCAACTCCAACCAACACCGTTAATATGCCGGGGGGGCTGCCGGCACCGGTAAAATTCAGCCCGGATGCCTTCAGCACCTATAGCCATTTGACACGTCAGATGCAGGCGCAATTTGATAAGCCCATTATGCAGCGCCATTTGCAGCCGCTGTTAACAGCATTTGAGAATCTCATGCGGCAGCCACATTTGCCGCACTCGGTCATGGATGGCAGCAACGCCCGGATCAACCTTTTGAAAAAGCAGATTGCGATTCAGGAAATTGTCGCCGCGTCGCACAAGCAAAGGCCGCTGAAGTCGGTTCTGGCTCCTTATCAGCAGCAGTGGCAGCAGTCACAAAAGGAACTGGCCCGGGCGGAAGCCAAAGCCCCTTACATCGCGTACGGAATTCTCAAGACCAGCACCGTTCTGAAAAATTACGCCCTGATGGACCCCACCACCGGCCGGGTTGTGGCTTATCTGGAGCCGTCGTCAAAAATAAATATCTCCAAATTGCTGGGGTCGTATATCGGCGTTAAGGGTGAAGTGGTCAGCAATACGGGCGTCGTGGTGCACGTTATTAAGGTAACGGCGGCCACGATGTTCTCCCAACCACCCGCGGGGCAGTGAACGGCGGTTGCTATGTTCTCAATGGGGTAATTCCCAGCGGACGTACATTGCCGGCGAATATCGGCGTGGATTCAGGAAACGGTGACAAACGTGCTGGAAAGCTCTGAGATTATTTATCCCCTGTTGGATGCCTTCAAAATTGAATTGCCCTCCTGGGGATTTGCCGATACCGGCACGCGCTTTGGAAAGTTTTTTCAGGATGCCGCCGCCGGTGACATTGACGAAAAACTTGCCGATGCCGGGCATGTCCATCAATTAACCGGTTCCTGCCCGACCGTCGCGGTGCATGTGCTGTGGGATTTTAAGAAAAATCAGGACGCCGGCGAGGTCGCCGCCATGGCGGCACGGCACGGGGTGGCCATTGGGTCCATCAACCCCAACGTCTTTCAAAATCAGGAATACAAATGGGGAAGTATTACGAATCGATCGGAGTCCATCCGGGCGGCGGCTGCCGAGCATCTGCATGATTCGGTGAAAATCGGTCGGGCCGTTGGAAGCCACTATCTGTCGCTCTGGTTTGCGGACGGGATCAATTATCCGGGGCAATCGGATATTATTGCGCGAAAACATTGGGCCGCCCAGGTACTTAAGCAAATTCACGGCCAGATGCCCCATGACATGACCATGCTGGTGGAATACAAACCCTTTGAGCCGGCATTTTATGCCACGGATATTGCGGACTGGGGAATGGCGGCACATTTCGCCCGTGCCGCAGGCCCGCGGGCCAAGGTATTGGTGGATACCGGCCACCATTATCAATCGACGAATATTGAACAGATCGTCGCGTGGCTGCTGGATGAAAATCTCCTGGGCGGATTTCACTTCAATGATCGCAAATATGCCGATGATGATCTGACCATGGGATCCATTGATCCGTATCAGATTTTTCGGATATTCCATGAAATAGAAAATCATCGTTTTCGAACCGGGGCATTGCCGCCGATTGCCTATATGGTGGATCAGAGCCACAACCTCAAGCCCAAGATTGAAGCAATGATCCAAACCGTGGATATAGCTCAACAGCTTTATATGAAAGCGTGTCTGGTGGATCGCAAGGCGCTGGCGGGATCGCAAGCACGCGAAGATCTGGTGCAAAGCGAAAATATTTTGCGTGAGGCGTTTTTCGCTGATGTCCGCCCGCTGCTTGCGGATTGGCGCAAAGCGCGTCATCTGCCGGCAGATCCCCTGGAGGCTCACCGCCGCAGCGGCTATGAGGCCAAAGTGGCGGCGGAGCGTCGGAAAAAATATGGTTCCAAAGGCGGCGGCGGCTACGCCTGAATTTGCTCCACGCCTTTCCGTGACTGTATTTGCTTGACGGAACCCTTGCCATGTCTGAAACAATTTCGTCGCAGGGACTTTTCAGCACGTGGTCCGACAGAACATGGTTGCGTTTGGCGTGGCCGGCCGGGGGATTATCCGGTTTGAGTTTTATCGCGGGTGCTAAGCTACTGCTAACTTCTCCCGGAAATATTCTCAATGGGACAGCCATAAATGGCGGCGTTCTGGTATTAGCCTGTATCGCAACCTTGAGCGGCGGGGCGGCTATTTACAGCTTTAATCGGTATGCGACCCTGCACGCGGACGTGCAGTTCATCGCCCAGTGGACCAATTTATTATGCCGGGTGTTGGCGATCGTGGAACTGCTTTCGTTTGCGGCGGTGCTGGCCTGGCTCATACTTCACTTCATCGGCGTACCGCCTATTCGGCATTTCCACCATTTTCACTATTGAAAGCATCATTTACCCCCGTGTGACCGGACGCGAATGTTAATTTTGCGTGTGGCTGGTGCAGGGCGTTGAGAACATTTCCCCGGTTGCATGGTTTATCGAATCATCAGCGCCGTCTTCATGAAGTGCTAACAATTCCGGGGATAATACCGGTTCTTCGTGGTTGTGTCGCGGCAGAGTTGCCAATCGCTGCTGCGGTTATTTTGAGGCTCTTTTTAAGGAGATCAGGTTATGGACGTATGGATGGGCAAACTATCAAATCAATTCACCAAGCGGGCCTTTGTGGCGGCGCTGGTGGCAGGTGCCAGTCTGGCTGGATCGGCTATGGGCGCGGCAGCCGTCGCACCGGCAGCCGCCGGCACGATGACGCCTGCACAGGTACAGGCGGAATTACAGTCACTTCAGGCTCAGGTGGCGACACTCAAAGCCAAAGAACAGAAAACCAATGACAGCGTGGAAAACGCCGCGCAGGTCAAGGCGATTGTTCAGGAAGTTCTGAACAATTCTAAATCCCAGTCACAGTACATGGATCACCAACTTCAGGCCGGCTATGACGGTGGTTTTTTTATCCGCACCCCCAATAAAGCGTTCACCTTGACCATCAACGGCTATCTGCAGTTCCGTTACAGTTATGCCGGGGCCGAAGGGCACGCACCGAACACCAATTACAATACCAGCGGATTTAATTTCCGCCGGGCACGCCTGATTCTGTCCGGAAATGTGTTCAAGAATTTTATCTATTGCATTTCCGGTGATTTCCAAACTGGAATCTCTAACGCAACCGTTGGCAACAACAACGCTTTTGCCATTCTTGATACCTGGGCCGGCTATAAATTCAGCCCAGTTGTTATCGTGCGGGCAGGGTCCATGCTGGTTCCCTTTACCCATGTCGAATATTTCTCCTCGGGAACAGAATTCCCGGATTTTGCGGTTGCTGAAGCCCCGTTTGATCCGGTGCGTTCTGACGCCGTTGATCTGGAAGGGCAGATTGTCCCCCACACGTTCAATTACGAGCTTCAGATGAACAATGGCTCAACCTCGCAGGACAACGGCAATGTTGGCCCCGGTGGCCACTTTGGCAATCGTCCAGCCGTCTATGGTCGAGTCAATTTCGCCCAGGGCGGACATATTTCCGATTTTAATGATTCACCGGACATTGAATGGCATAAGCACCTGGCCTGGTTAATCGGTGCAGCCGCCGGGTATGAATCACAGAATCCGTTTGCTTCCTTTACCCCGGGCAGCACGACCGCTCCTGCGGGCATCGGTACCTTAAATGGCAATTTGACGCGATTCACGGTTGACGGGCATGCCAAATACCGCGGGTTCGCGTTCAATAGCGCCTTATATGCCCAGAACATTGATGCTGCTCCCGGAACAAGTCTGGTAGGTACCGGACACAGTTCCTTGTTTGAAACCGGTTATTACCTTGAAGCGGGCTATTTTCTGGTCCCGCACAAATGGGAAATCGCCGGACGATATGGTGAGCTTATGTACAATCGTACCAGCCAGCACCAGTACGAGGCCACCGGTGGCGTGAATTATTACATCTTTGGCGAAAATGCCAAAATTCAAGCCGCCGTAACGTATGTGCAGGATGCCCAGTACACCAATTCCAATTTGGGAACCACAGCCGGCTCGAATGACTGGATCGGCCAGATTCAGTTCCAGTTCAAGTTCTAACCCAATTGGGATAAAGAAAGTCCTCTATTCCGCTTGGCGCGGGGCTTGGCGTAATACCAAGCCCCGCGCTATTTTGCGGGCGTAATGGTGGATTCAGTATTTGCAGTACATTCAGAATATGCAGTAATCGCAGTACATTCAGAATATGCCGTAGCCGCAGATGTGCAGCAGGGGACAGGTTTATCCGTCCAGCAAAATGGCAGCGCCAGCGATTCCAAAACCTTCCAGGCTCCAGATTCCAAATTCCAGATTCTTGCAATTGTTTGCGAACTTGTGAAGCGGAAACTATTTCAGTTCCACGCTCCAATAGGCGTGGTCAAGAAAATGCTTCCATGTGGCATATTTATCCGATTCCAGGCGGACATTGATCACCGGGTTGCGGCGTGGTTTAATCGGGGGCTTAAGCAGATGCATACCCGCCTGGTGCGGCGTGCGACCGCCCTTGCGGGCATTGCAATAGACGCAGGCACATACCAGGTTCTCCCAGATGGTTTTCCCGCCCAAAGCGCGCGGCACCACATGGTCCAGTGACAGTTCACTGGTTGGAAATTTGCGACGGCAATACTGGCACGCACCGTGGTCGCGGGCGTAAATATTGCGCCGATTAAGTTTTACATCCTGCCGCGGCAGGCGGTCATAACCCAGCAGACGAATAATGCGCGGCACCGCCAACTCATAACGCACGGTGCGGACAAAATCATGGGTATCGCGTTCAAACTGCGCTTTAAGCTGGGAAATTTCCGTCCAGGATTCTATGTCGTAGGAAAAATAGTTGCCGTTCTCAACGGAAATGACTTCCGCGATATTCTTACACAACAGGGTGAAGGCGCGCCGGGCATTGACGACGCGCACGGCCATATACAGCCGGTTGAGCACCAGCACATTGCAGGACAAGCCGGAGGGTGGATAGGTTTCTGCCACGGCAAAAACTCCGAATCAGCATCGTTGGTCCTCCATGGCGGCATTCCGGCGAAAAAAGCGACAGGCTTTTCCAACCGGTGCCCGGCCATTGCAACCGTAAATAGGGTAGCAATAGTCAGGAGTTCCAGCCCAACGTCTGATACATTGTCATCGCAAGGGGCATTCTGTTCAAGTGCCGCGAACCAACCACCGGGTTATCACCACGGTGCTCGGTGACGCGATGCTCCCCCGATATGCCAAAAATCGTCCCGGCGCGCCGGGATCGCAGCCCGGCAATTACTCGGAAAGACTCCTGGGTTTTATGCTCCCGGCAGCGTTTTGTCCGTCGGATGGGCCGTGGGTCCGGACCCCGCGTACTCGAAGAATGTACGGTAATTTTGCCGGAAGTAGCCCGCGCTGTAGGTCTGTGCAGCGTTAAGAACAATACCGATAAGATTCGCCCGCACTTGCCGCAGTTGTTCGCGGATACGCCCAACCGTGCCGCGGGTAATCATCCCGGCCCGCAGGACCGCGATCACTCCATCGACGCGTGAAGCAAGATTAATGGAATCAGCTACAAATGTCAGCGGTGCACCGTCAAAAATGATCATGTCAAATTGGGTTTTCATCTGCGCCAGAACATCCGGAAATGCCCGGTGATCGGTAAGTTCCGTCGGCAGTTTAGACCGTGATCCGCAACCTAGAACATGCAGGGCCGGTACTTCCGGTGACTGCGCAATGGCCTGGTCCAGCATGGCGCGGCCCGCCAGCACATCGGCTAAGCCGATTTCCGAAACAAATGGATAAACACTTTGCAGTGTGGGGCGGTAGAAATTAGCGTCCACCAGCAGCACTTTCATATCGCTGATCGCAATGCTGTTAGCCAGATTGCTGGCCACGGTGCTGGCTCCGCCGCCCGGCGAGAAGCTCGCCACCAGCAGCGTTTGGATGGGCCGGTCAGACGCTGAGGCCGCCAGTCGTCCGCGAATTTGCCGGAATGACTCCGCAGTCATGGAGGCCGGGGAGTTGCGTACACTCATCATGGGGCTGCCGGATAACAGCGGGTCATCGGCATGATCGGGGATAAAGCCCAGCAGGGGCAGACGCATGACGCCGGTGACATCGCGCGGGGTGTTAACACGGGTGTTGGTGACTTCCACCAGATAGGCCAATCCAAACGACAGCAGCAGTCCGAAAACCACGCCGCCAATAAGGAAATGGTAAATCTTAGGGAAGGACATTTTCTTAGGTGCAATGGCGGAGTTTCGCAGTTGGACCTTGGATTCGTCAATGGTGCGTTGCAGATTCATCATCGTGCTGCGATCAATGAGGTGATTGAGCAACTGCTGATTGGTTTTCAAATTGGCCAGGAGGCTGTCGTATTGTTGTACCGCAGCGTCCAGGTCGTGCACCAGTCGTTGTTCCTGCTGTACGCGGCGTTGCGTGGAGGCCAGCATGGCTTCGGCGGCCTGCATCCGAGTTTGAGCGGCCTGCTGCATTTGCAGTCTGGCCCGTACTGTGAGTTTCTGCTTGAGTTGATCAATTTGCCGCTGCAGGCTGGCTTCACGAATTTCCAAGGCGATCGTGCCACGATACCCGGCCCCCAGGGTTTTCCGGGAAACAACAATGGATTGCTTAAGGTCCAGAAGATTAAGCTGCAATTCCCGCAGGTTCGGATCATTATCGACAACCTGCTGCATTTCAGGGGAAAGCTGCAAGGTGTTGTTGGCCACCTGTGATTTAATCTGGCCGTAAGCCGCCTGTGCTTCCTTCGAGCTGATTTCAGAACGGATTTCAAACGTATTGAGGGTGGCCAGTGTGTTGGCCAAAACCGTATGCTGTTCAATGAGGCCGGGAACATCATGGGCGACGCGGAAGGTTTCCACGCGGGCTTGCAACGCTTCAACTTTCGCTTGCATGTTGGCTTCGGCTGCGGCCACGCTTCGCGCTTCGCGCGAAAGCTGCGATCGTTCCTGATTTCGCACATAATTGAGATAAACGTTACTTACGGCATTGACCAGATCAGCCGTTTCGTGCCGGTGATGCCATGACAGGCTGACCTCGAACAAATTGGTGTGGGGAATAGGGGCCACATCCAGGTCTTTCCGCAGATAATCCATGGCATCTGAAGAATGGGCAATCAGCCAGGAGCTTTTTTCCGAAGGTACTTTGGAACTTTGCTGAAAGGCGTTGGTCTGCAGCGCGGTTTGCAGCACATCCGGGCTGCGGACCAGTACCACCTGACTGTTGATAAACCGGCTGACGCCGGCGTCGGCGGCGTAAAGATTGCTTTGCCTGGAGTTCAGGGGATTGCGCAAATTGGGCCGCACTTCGAAAATCGAGTACGCAGTCCAGCGCGGGTCATACTGCCGGAACGCCAGGAACAAAGCTGCTCCGACAACAAGTCCCAGCAAGGTACCAATGAGAATCAGCCACTTATACCGGCGAAGGATATAACCCAGCTTAGGGCCGGTTGACAGGCTGTTTTGATCCGGCATTGATCCGGCCAGGGCAAGCGCGTTTGATTGCGTCATGGTATCCCTCTAAAAGGCTCAAGACGAAACTTACATACAACAGAACAGAGCCGAAGCGCTGTACTCTATCTTTATACCCGGTTTTACGCCCGTGGCAAGCGTAAAAGGGAAGCTTCCTCAAAAAATGACGGCCTATAAAGCAATCCGTCCACCCTGGTCCTTGGTCAATCCCAATTTGCCGGCTTACCAGAGCACCGAATAACTTAGCCCTGAATTTTTTTCAGAAGTTCCTGTGCCCGGGGCAGAATTGGATCATGCGTGCTTTGGGCCAATTTAATTCCTTCTTTCAAAATTTTAACCGCACGAGCCTTATTTTTTTCGGCCACCAGCACTCTTGCCAGATGGTAGTACGCCGTTGCCGGCGGATTATACCGCAGGCTATGGTCCAAGGCGTCCACAGCGCCGCTAAGATCACTATTTAAGAAGCGTATCCATCCCAGCGTGTCCAGTACATCGCCATTGGGGGCGTAGCGCCCGGAACCTGCCTGCTTGATCAGCAAGGCATTGCAACGCTGGGCATACGCCAACGCCTCTGCCGGCTCATGGAGCTTAACTGCCAGCAGATAGGCCAGATTGTTCAGAATCGCGGGATTATTTGCATTGACTTTCAGAATATCCAGATAATAGTCGCGGCATGACGTATAGTTTTTAAGCTGATAGCATGAAAATGCCGCGATTTCCAACGCCGCATGACGAATAACCGCATTGGGCTTCGCGGCCAGAGCCGCTTTGGCGGAGGTCCATGCGGCCGCATTTTCCTTATTGGCGAACTGTACAACAGCCCGCCCCGCATCCAGCAGGGACTTACTAATATGCGGATTGGCTTCCAGTGCACCGACTGATTTGATAATGACATCCAACTTGCCTGCGGGCTTAAAAGCGGATTGATAGGCGGAAAGCACTGTGAAAAATTGCGTCGCATTTCCCGCAGTAAGTTCCAGGGCCTGAGAAAAATCCTTTGCGGACGCTGTGAAATTATTCAGTTTGGCATTCGCACCGGCCCGTTCCAAATATAGTTCCACCGCATCGGGTGAAACCGCCAGGGCTTTGGAGGCTACGCTGATCGCCGTATGCACATTGCCCACCGCCTGCAATACCTGCACATAGACAATAGCCGCAGCGGTGCTCCGGTTGGCCATATGAAAGGCCCGTTTAGCGGAAGCTACCGCACTATTTTTATGCCCGGTTAACAGATCATAGCGTGCCCGGAGCATCACCCATTGCGGACTGGCCGGAAAAGCCTCATGCGATTGCGTCAGCAACGCATTGAGCCGAGCCAGCGGCCGCAGGGTTCGCAGGGATGCGGCGGCATCGCTGGTATCCGCGGGCGTTAACATGGCATAGCGCTGTGAAAGATCAAACAGCAGCGTCGCCAATTGCAGTCGGGCCGCCTGATCGGCCGGGGCGGATTTCAAAATGGTGCTGTATTGATACACTGCCTCGGCAAATTGTCCCGAATCGGCGTATGCCTGGGCCAGCAATTGTTCGGCGGCCATATCCGACGCATCCGAAGTTGTCAGCAACTGCAACTCGGTGATGGCCCTGGCATACTGCGGGGCCGGCGGTGAAAGCAGCAACGTGGCCATATCATAAAGCGCATGGGGATCCCGCGGATTAAGCGCTAACGCCTGCGTTAAAGTTGTTTTTGCTTTATTCTTTTCACCGGATTGCAGATAACCAAAGCCCTCTAATACCAGAGCTTCTTCGTCGGCGGGATTTTTGATAAGAATTCGCTTTTGCAATACCGCGATGCCCTTGGCCGGATCGCCCGCGCGGATCAGCGTTTCCGCATACCGTAACGTGATGGTGCGGTTGTCCGGCACGGACGCATACAGGCCCGTATATTGTTTTAATGCCAGCTTAAATTTTCCGGCATTAAAATACATATCACCTAACCGGCGCTGAATGGTATGCCGGCCCTTCGGCTGATCTTTCAACGCCGCGTTATACACTTGCACCGCCTGATTCAGGTTGCCGGAATTCTGGTAAAAATCTCCCAGCATCAGCCGCCCTGCAAACGCCACGGTCTTGTTGGAGTTCTCCGCAAGAGATTCAAAAACCTGTTGGGCTGCGCCGGGATTTTTTTCCAGCACGTATAGCTCGCCCAGTTCTCTGGCCAGTTGAAGGTTATCAGGATGGTTCTTACGGGCTTTGATCAACAGAGCCACCGCGCGTGATGGTTCTTTCATCCGCACATACAGCAGCGCCAAGCGCGCAACATTATTCAAATCTCCGGGATTGTGTCGGTAAATGCCCAGGCGACGCGCAATTTCCGGCCCGGGTTTTCCGTACAAATCAAGAAATTGATAGTGCCAGTTTTCCAACTGGGTATCTTGCGGATAATACGCCAGGCCCTGATCCACAAATTTTCTGGCCAGTTGAATATCCGCCGGTGCATTGGATTGCAGATAGTACTGCACCAATGCCGTCAGTGCGTCGAGATCATCCGGCTTGGCCTGCAACGCTCCGGTCAGCGCGGTGACGCCATCGCGCACATTCCCGGAGGAAAGCAGGGCGATGCCGTAAAATGTTTTAATGTTGGCATTATCCGGATGTTTTTTCAAAACCGCGGAAAGCGTCTTGGCGGCGCTGGCGGAGTTCCCTTGAGCAATTTGCAGCTGCGCCCGCAAAAATGCGCCCTGATAGCCGTCGGCGTTCAGATCAGCCCCGCGGTGGACCAGTTGGTCTGCACCTTTGAAATTCTTCTGGGCTATCGCCACACGAAATTGCGCTTCGAGAACGCGCGTATTGTTCGGATGGGCTTTGGCTAAGGGTACCAGGACGCTTGCGGCCTTGGCGTTATTCCCGGAAGAGAGATAAAACCGGCTCATGAGCAATCCACGCTCCAGTGGATCGGGTAATTTAGCAATCGCGGCAAGCTGGGCCTGCTGGGCCGAAACGCCGGCCACTGATATCTGGGCAATGTTGCTGGTCAGTGGCCCCATGGCGACGGTCGGCATGGGCGATTTGGGATTTGCCAGCTGATCATTGATAAGAATAAATTGCAGGTTGGTAGGTGCCACGCGCAGGGCGTTTTTAATCAGCGCCTGCGCCGCGGCACGCTGATGCAGCATGGCCATGGCAGCGTAGGCTACGGTGACAACCCGCGGATCGCCGGGCGATTGCTTCAGCCACGGGGCCATGGTCTTTTGCGCTTGCGTGTACTGGTTTTCCGCCAGGTCCAGACGCGCTTTCAGTTGTGCCAGCGAAAAGCTTTGATTCGTGTCCGTATGCGCCAGCAGCCGTTGCAATTCACTGCGGCGATTCAGATTCGCCAAAGACAACGCTTCAATTTTTAACGCCGCAATATTTTTAGGATCAATTTTCAGCACAGCCTGGGCGGCAGCCAGTGCCTTTTTCGGGTTTTGCTGAATCATTAATTGGGCTCTGGCCAGCACGACGCTGGGTTGGCCTGGAAGGTATTTTTGAATCTGGGTCAAAACTGCCAGCGCGGAGCCTGATTGGCCGCGAATCTGATAAATCTGGGCCTGCAGTTGCTTTTCCGTCAGCCACAGCGACATATCCTGGGGATTTCCCGGAGAAAGAATGGCATCCGCTTGCGCGATCCAGCGTTGGGATGCGTTCAGGCGTCCCTGAGCAAAGCGCAGCCTGGCACGAGCCACGTACACCCATGCGGATTGCGGCATACGCTGGGCCACCCAGGTCAGCGTATCCGACGCGCGCGACAGATAATTTTTTCGGGCCTTCGATCCGCCGGGCGCCTCCATGGCTAATTGCAGATACGCCCCCATGAGCATCTGATTCATTCGCAGGCTCACGCTCTGATTGAGTTCCGGCGTTAAGCCGCCGCCGGGTGCCGGATGTGTTAAGCCCAGTTTAAGGTACTTAATGGCCTCTTGTGGTTGATTGGCCCGGCGCAGAAATTCACCTTCTGCCGCGTAAGCGCTCATATTGTCAGGCTTGAGGGCAATAACTTTCTTGAAAATCGCCGCAATACTTGCCGGACTGGCACCGGACGAGAGAAGTTGTTGCGCCTGAGCCTCGAGAACTTTCGGGCTATTGGGAGCCAGCTTTTCCGCGGCTGCCAGTGTCTTGGCCGCCTCAGCAGCGTGCCCCGGTACAGTGCGGTAAATGGCCGCCAGGGAAATCAAAGCGTCCACATTGCGGGGATATTTGACGGCAAACGCCTGAATAATGGAAATGCCTTTATTAAAAAGCTTATTCATGGCGGCGGTATTAATCAGGTTCTGCGCATGTTCCGCCGCTGCCTGCTGCAGATAGACCTGTGCCAGAAGCACATAAGGCAGAATGTTTTTCTTTTGGAGGTTGCACGCCGTTCGCAGATCAGCTTTGGCGGCGGTAAAGCGCCGATCCGTTAAGGCGGCCAAGCCGGAAACGGATCGCAACCGGGCCTGGGCCCGGTCCATATAGGCGTTGACGTTTTTGGGATCCAGTTTAATAACATGCGTGGCCTGCCGCTGAATCTGCTGCCAGAGAGATGAATCATTGCCTGAGTGCAAAGCATCCTGATAAAAGGCATTCAGGAGTTTTTTGCGAGCGGCCAGTAAATTGGGATTCTGTTGAATCGCGGCGTGCCAGTCGCTTAACGCTGCCCGGTAGCGCTGAATATTTTTACCGGTGGTCTGAAAATTCAGGTCGCCGAGTTTAAGAAGAATTTCCGCCGCCTGCGGCAAATGCTCGCGCAGCGCCACCACGGCCGCCTGCTGATAAAGTTGTCGCGCCATTTCGGTGTCATTTTTTTTCAAGGCCGCTTTGGCTTCCGCGACCAGTCGCGTGGGGTTGTTGTTGATTTTGATCAGCACGTAATAAATCCCGGCGATGCCGCCGAATATAGCGATCAGAACAACAATCAGTATCGTTAAAAATCGTGTATTAACCCGTTTAGCCATGCTGTTTCCTTCAAAGCTCTTGCGAGAGTTACTGTTTTACACCTTCGTTTTTTACATCCGTGGCGGCCGGCTTGGTAACGCCCGTTACGCTCGGATGGGTGGTTGGTGTATTGAGTTTTTTCCAATTCGGCAGCAACCGTTCAATGGCCGGCAAAGAGGCTCGGATGAACGAGGCAATGGCCTTGCGGGCCTGCGGCCTGGTCGTCAAGCCGCCGGGGCCTTCCGCCGTGACTTCAATTTTTGCATCATAACCGTATTTGCTGGTCGTCCGCCAGAATAACTCACTGACCTGCTGCGGATTGGGTGCATATCGTCCGTCCACCTGAAATACATACGCCACGTTGATATATCGTCCGCGGTGTTGATCCATACTTAATGGAATTCCGGAATCACTCATTTTTGGAGCATAAAACGAAAGGAACCGCATTTCCAGATTGGAATAGGTGCCATTGGCATGGGGAACGTGATGGATGGTTATAAATGAATCATGTATGCGCTTCATGCCTATGCCCGCCCAACAGACGTTTGGAACATGAGGGGTGGCAAAATCCGTGGGATAATAATTCAGATTCACGCGCACCTGAGATCCCGGGGAACCGGGCGGCATTTTTGTATTCATATAAGGGCGTAGCAGGTAATGGTGCGTACCAAGCACCTGCACAACTTCCGCAGAAAGCCGCTGATCCACCGCCCCTTTGGGCATGACCCAATGTCCCAGCTTTTTCGGCAGACTCCTTAACGGGGCCTGCAGGGGCGTGTGCAGCTTTTGCAAGACTACATTGAAAGCATGGGAGGCCACCGTCAGGGATACCAGCCCGGCAACAAGAACCCCCATCGCGACCAGCGGCGGATAGAGTTTTTTTGCTGATAAGGTGCCGTTGCTCATACGCCGGCCTCCTGCCCGGAATGCCCCAATGGCCCTGTGTCATCCACAAAAAGATGCGCTTCAAATAAATCAATCATCTTGGCGACGCCCAGTTGCAGCAGCCCGGCGGGAATCAGCATCAGCAGGCCCAGACTTGCGTGCGTGCTGCCCCGCGCCCATTCGGGTCCGGCATACGCAAACAGGACACCGGATAGTGTTACCCGTAGCGCATTAACAAATATCGCAATGGGCAAAGCGCATAATGAAAGTGCAAGCTTTTGCCACATGGGCCGGTGGGTGGAATACGCCAACGCCACCGCCAGCGCGAAAAATGCCGTCAACATGCGTATCCCGCTGCAGGCCTGCGCGACATTCAGGGACGGCCATTTGTCTCCCACCTGAAGGTGAATCTGCGTGGCCTCCCGATAGGCATGAATGCCGAAAAGCAGCAGCATGTGCGCGCCGCCGGACGCGGCAATGGATTGCAGCGGCGTGGTGAGTTTCACATACAACGCCTGGGGCGGATTAATCATAAAAAGCAGATAACAAATAGGCAGCCAGAGGATTTTCATGTGCTGCCGGCCCAGAAGCCACAATCCCAATCCAAATAGTACCACCAGCATGCTCAAATCAGAAAATTGTTCCTGTCCGGTAATTCGGAACAGCACCTGGCCAAAAACACCGAATGCCAGCATCGCTAATCCGATATAGGCCGGTTGCAGCGGTAAATTCCGCAACGTGTTCCATCGCAAATAAATAAACATGGCACTGATAACCGGGATTAGAAAGCCCTGACTGAAATTCGGATTGGTGCTCCATACATGCACCAACTGTTGAAAATTGATGCGATACAGCAGATAAAAGAACACGGCAATCGCCGCAATGATGACAAACACATACCCCGGCAATTCGCGTTCAGGCGTATTTGCAGGCCGTAGAGATGCAATATAATCGTAGCGCAGGGGTGAGGGCAACGGGGATGACCCGTGATCGGCTGAGGCGCTGGACATTTCTGAAGCCGGCATGAGTCATGCTCCGCGTGCAATCCGTATAACCATGATGCCGCCGGTGTTCAATGGTTTTCAAAATAACACCCAGCGAGCAACACTCTGGGTCAAAAGTACGTGCAACCAGCAACGCCGCGCCGGGCGATTACAGGAAACTACTGGATAATTGTCGGCTGGATGTAGTAGTTTCGATCATACGTAAAGCCGAAGCCATAGCTGGCGGACAGGCCGTTGCGAATAATCGCCAACGGGGCTGCAAAAAGATCGGTGCCGACATTCAAGGTATCATACGGTTTAAGGAAAATATCCGGCTCCTGCCCGCTGAATATCGCCTGCATATTAACCTGAATCGTTGTTTCCTGGTTACTGCCGATTCTGCGAATTAGTTCGCAACGCCGCGGAATCGCCAGGGGGCCGAAGTTGCCTGCGGCGGCCACAGCCTGTTCCAAAGTCAGCTTTTGTCCCGTCATGGAATACACGCCGGGCCGCCCGACATTGCCCATGACAAAATAAACCGAAGGCTTCAATGGCGGAACATTAATAACGTCGCCCGAGTGAACGACCACATTGTAACGCGGATCGCCAGCCATTAACTTCTTGAGGTTAATGCGAATAATCACTTCTCCGGCATAAGCGGAAGAAGCGGATGTTTTATGAGCGTTAAAATTGAATGGTGACGCTTTGGTTGTCGCCCCAGAGCCGCCGATGCGAACCCATTGCCCATTGACATACACAAATCGACCGCTGGTAGCGGGGCCGGTCTGCTCCACGGCCTGATTCATCAACGCTTTTTCAGAGGCGTTGTTGGAATTCGTCGGTGTTTTGCCGTTTTGCAACTGATTGGCAATCTGGTTAAGCATGTTGGATTGCCCGCTGGTCTGACCGCTGCTGGAGCTTTCCGTTGCGGCGGCTTTTGGTGATGGCTTTTCCACGCGTCGAATGATGTACAGGTAATCCATGCCCGGCGTCTGCGGCACATCGCCCGCAAGAGCCAAGGCATCGAGTAACCGGAAGTCCGGTGACATAATATTGTAGGTTCCGGGATGATTAGCCGCGCCAATGACGGAAAATACCCGTCGCCGGGCTTCCGTAAGGTCTACATTAACCTGCGGTCCGGGTTGGTGTGGTCCGGGCGCTGCCATCTGTCCGCTTTG
>JAKBCC010000075.1 GCA_021808105.1 Planctomycetota bacterium | reverse complement strand
TCCCAAAGCCAGGTTGGCGGACCTTCTTGAAAATCAGGCGTTCCGTGGTTTCCATTGCGGGTATAGCAATAAGGCAAAAACCCCTTGTTGCTCGCGGCATAGATAGCTAATGCCTCACCATTGTCGTGCAGGTTGCTGGCACAAACAGTTCGCTCCGCAAGTGCCTTGGCACGGGCCAAGGCCGGCAGCAATAGTGCGATCAGTAATGCGATGATGGAAATGACCACCAGCAGTTCGATCAGCGTAAAAGCGTTACGAGCGTTGCGGTTCATGGAAACCTCCTGTTATGTTTTGACTGAAAAGCGAAACGAGGCGTTACTTCAGTCACGAAGGTGGATCAACCACCCGCCATACATGTTTGCATCTACATGTTACTGTAGTTCATTCTTACGTTCATGTCAAGGTTTTTTGCCTCGACCAATCCTTTTGTACCAGACATCTTTCAGTCTGTCCTGATGGCCGTTAAAGGTTTTGAAAGCCTGCCAATCGGCCACACCGTCCAATGCCTCCCTGTTTCATCGAGTTCAGGATAAGTACACCTTAAGTCGCCCGCAGAATCGTGTGTGACGTGACACTCGCACACCATTTATAATCATCTATGTGGAGTATAGCTCCGGAAAATAAAACTGCTAGGGCATTTCTTCCAAAAAAACTTCTGATCTTGTACCAATTATTCCTATTAGCGTCATCAGCTTTTTACACGGTGTTTCCGCTGCATCAGCGGTACCAGCCCGCCCAGCAAAAACAGAAGTAGTGTTGCCGGTTCAGGTGTGGGTACCGCTGAGACCACCAGATCAAGAGCGTTGCTGGAATTCTGCGTGCTGAAGTTATAGGACATTCCCGGCAGATTAAATCCGGAAAGCGTCCAGCCGCTGAAATTGCTGCTTAAATTATCCAATTGGCCGGTGTAGGAAATCAGGTGATAGGTGCCGGCGGAAAGCGTGCTGCCGGTTTGCAGTGAAACGGTAACATTCTTACCTAACGTCACATTGCCATTGGTTCTCGAAGTGCCGAGAACCAGAATAAGGCTGTTGGAATTTATGCTGCCTGACGGTGCGGAAAAATAATAGTGTAAGTTCGTACCGTCCCCGATGGAAAGTGTATTGGCAATCGTCAGCGTGCCACCCGGATCACTTGCACCGGGGGAGAGTGTACTGTCGCTAGCGGTGGAAACCGGACCGCTGATGGTACCGATTCCGCCTAATGTGCCGCGGGCACCGACCGTAACGGATTCGTTGCCTATCATTCCATTCATGAGCGTGAGGTTTCCGTTGTTGTTGATGTTGACTCCGCCCGTGTTGGTGATCGAACTATGAACAACAACGCCGCCGTTTTGTACGCCCAAGGCTCCCTGGCCATAGATATTGCCATCGATCTGAATGGCCGTGGACATGTTGTTGACAATATTGGTGTTGCTGTACAACTCCAACTCCGAGGCCAGGGAAACAAGGTCACTATGTCCCTGGTACGCATTGGCTGTAATGGTGGCTGTCCCCGTATCGTTCGCGAGCATCAACCCCGAGGTGTTAAGTTGTCCGAGGGTGTAATTGGTTGTGCCGCCGTTGAACGTGAGGTTGCCGACGGTCTGGAAATTAGACCATTGCACGTTGGTGTCGCTGGAACTGCCTTGGCCAAACACGGCTGTTTCAGAACCCAGCGTGGGCACATTGCCGTTCTGCCAGGATGCGCCGCTGTTCCAATTGGATGTGCCATTGCCTGCCCAGTTCATGACCAAGTTGCTGGGGGCCGTTTGCCAGACGTTCACGTTTTGAATTTCCATGCTGGCCGGGAATGTTGTTCCGGCCGGTGGGTTGCCGGGCCAGCCGCCCACAGCTAAGTCCAGAAGCAGATACATATTGGTGCTTTGGGCCAGATTGGCCTGACTGCTGCTGATGTTGTAAATGGCATTGTTATCAAAATAAAAGGTGATATTAGAAGGCGTCCACTGTACGCCATACGTGTTGAAACCGGCAGTGAGGTTAGTGCCGGTGTAATAGGGGCCTGTTCCGGCGGAAGCGGCAGAGTTTGTCGCGGTATTCGTGTAATGATAGGTCGCTTGATAGTCGTAAAAGGAGGAAGCGTTGAATTCAGGGTTTTCCGCGATGTCAACTTCCGGGGGCCAGCCGTTTTGCAACATCCAAAATGCCGGCCAGGTGCCGACCGTAGCGGGCATTTTCATGGTGGCTTCAATATAACCATAGGAAAAGTGCATCTGGTTCGCGGTATTCACCGAGCCGGTTGTGTAGTTATAGGTCGTGTTGCTGCCGCTGTCGTAGTAGTTTTGCTGCTGGGCGGTCATCGTCAGGGTATTGTTGCTGACGGACAAATTTTGTGGAAGTGAATAACTATTACTGCTGGGTGGCACGTTGCTCCAGGATAGTCCGCTGCCCCATTTCAATGCATTAAGCGCGTTACCGTTGAATTGGCTCGACCAATACAGTTGATATCCGCTACCTGGTGGGCTGGCCTGAACAGCCGTTGTGGTAAGGGCCGCAGCACTGGCGGCGAGCATGATGACCCGCGCGGCGAATTGGGCGGCCAGCCTTGTACGCACGGGCCGGAACGCTGTTTTGGTTGAATCCATCATTTCCTCAATCCATAAAGGGGTTCTGGTGCATGAAATAAGGGCTTTCCCGTCGGTAGGGTAGTGCCGATCTATCTCTTCACTCCAAAGAACCTTAAGACACATACTTGCTATTGGCTGACCTCGCCATGACGCACCTCGCCATGACGCACTAGGCGTTTTTAACACGCTCAAATATAGTTTAGCCCATCCTGAAACTTAAAAACAGGGCAAATTGTGAATAAAAACTTCTGGATTTGTATCATGATTTGAACGCTTTCGTTACGATATAAGGCAGGAGCGTGACGTATGCGGAAAAATAAAAGAGTGCTGTTTCTGGGTAATCTGGCGGTTGCTTACAACCGTGATGTCTTGCGCGGCGTGGCGGAATTTGCCGGCCAGAAGCCGGAGATTCGCGTTTTCTTTCCTGATAATTTTGAACCCGCGGATTTGCCGGCCCTGATTCGCGGCGATATTCACGGTGTGATTGTGGCGGGTTGCCCGCCGGCCTGGAAACTGTCGGAGGCTATCGCCATTCGGGGGGTGCCCGCTGTCGATGTTTCCGCCGAATTGGAGACGTCCAGCCTGCCCCGCGTGGTTACGGATGATGCTGCGGTGGGGCGGATCGCCGCAAATTATTTTATTGATCGTGGATTTCGGCGGCTCGTGTATTACGGCATGTCACAGCGGTACTGGTCGGACGCGCGGCGTGACGGCTTTGTAGCGCAGGCTGCCGCACGGGGCGCTGCAGCGCAGTATTTTCGAAAGCAGGAAGGGGAGGCTGAAGACCGTGCGGGTTTGTATCCCAGCACCGCCGCCCGCTGGCTGAAGGATCTCTCCAAGCCCGCCGCCATTTACGCCGGTGATGATCTGCTGGGGGCCTACCTTGTCGAAGCGTGTCGGCACTTAAAAATCAGAGTCCCCGAAGATATTGCGATTCTGGGCACAGATAATGATGATTTGTACGGCCAGCTTCGAACGCCGCATTTATCCAGCATTCTTTTAGATAGCCGCAATATCGGTTTGCGCGCCATGGAAATGCTTTATCATCGCATGCGCGGAAGGAAAATGAAGACCATGACCGTGCTGATTCCGCCCATCCGGGTTATTACCCGTTTGTCTTCGGATATTTTCGGTGTTGAAGATGATCTGGTGCGTGAGGCGCTGGGACTTATTCAGCAGAATTTGCCCAGCGGAATATCCGTTAAGTGGCTGGCGGATCAACTGGCCGTCTCGCGACCGACCATGGAGCGGCATTTTCTTGCGGCGCTAAACCGCACGCCTGCCACCGAAATTCAGCGTATCCAAATGGAAACCGCCCGGCAGCTTGTTTTGGATTCCGATATGCCCATTGCCCAGGTGGCGGAGAAATCCGGCTACAGTTCCCCCCGGCAATTCAGCACATCTTTTCATGCTTATTTCAACGAAACCCCGCGAAACATGCGCAAAACGCACCGCTACGCCGCCGCCGCCTCCCCGGACTCCGGAACCCGAGGGCTTTCCGTGTAATCGCCGGTTCGCGATCCCGGCGCGCCGGGATGACTTTTGGCCTCTCGGGGCGTCGTCGCGTCATGGAGCACTGTGGTGATAACGGGCTGGTCCGTTGGCGGCACTGGATCAACCACCGGATTATCATCCGGTGCTCTCGGAGCGCATCGCGTCATGGAGCACCGTGGTGACAACCCGGTGGTTGGTTGGCAGCGCCGGATTATCATCCGGTCCACTGCAAGTAGTGACGACGGCGGCCACAGAGTTGGCGGCCACAGAGTTGATTTACTTTTTGATTGTAAAAATATATGGTACGGATAAATCAGGCTTGTCGGAAGCCTGACTGGCCGAGGCGCTTTTAACATAAGCCTTCTGGCCTCCATTAAGTTGTTGCACTGCAAGGAGCAAGATGAGCAGTACGCCCCACTACGAAACAGCGCGCCGGGCATTATCCAAGGTGCCGGAAATTACAATTTATTTCTGGATAATAAAAATTCTGACCACCGCGATGGGTGAGGCCACTTCCGATTATCTGGTATTTCATATCAATCCGTATGCCGCGGTTATTATGGGGGCGTTGGGATTTGCCGCAGCGGTGGTGTTGCAGTTCCGCGTAAAGCGTTACATTGCCTGGGTATACTGGCTGCTGGTGGTCATGGTCAGTATTTTTGGAACCATGGTGGCGGATGTGGCGCACGTTGTTTTGGGTGTGCCGTATTTTTTATCCGCATCTGTATTCGCGGTCGCAGTAATAGCGATTCTCATGTTGTGGTACCGCGTGGAGCGCACACTTTCAATTCACAGCATTTATACCGTGCGTCGCGAAATGTTCTACTGGTCCACGGTGCTGGCAACTTTTGCTTTGGGAACCGCCGCCGGAGATTTTACCGCCGCCACGCTGCATCTGGGATATCTGATTTCCGGCATTTTATTTACAATTCTGTTCGTGATCCCCGGCGTCGGCTACTGGCTGCTGGGGTTTAACGACGTATTGGCATTTTGGTTTGCCTACATCATGACGCGTCCGCTGGGTGCGTCATTTGCGGACTGGTTTGATAAACCGCAAAGCATGAGCGGCCTGGGCTATGGCACGCCGGTTGTCAGCATTGCATTGACATTGCTTATTGTGGTCTTCGTGGCCTATGTCGCGATCAGTCGCGTGGATGTGGAACAGCGGACTGTTAAAACCGGCGTTCCGGATATGCCGGAACAACTTGAACGTGAAATGTGAATTTCATCGGATGGGCCGAAAAACTACCGCCTGTTCCGGAAATGTTTAGCCGTCGCCCCGTAAGCGGGGGAGCCAACAGCGCCCCGCCTTACCGATTTCGCCAGGAAAAAATTGAGCGCGATCCCGGCTATGCTTGAGGCAGATCGCAGCAGGCTCTAAAATCAGCGAATTGATCCGGTGGTTGAAAGTGTGAACACGGATTGGCGAAGACTGGGACATGGCCAATGATGACCATGACCGGTAGCTGTTGTTTTAAAGAAGAGAATATAAAACATGCCAAAGTCAAAGAGCCGAAAAAGTGTCAAACCAATTGCAAAATCCGTGGTTTCTCCCGCACCCGCCAAAGCGTGGCAGGCTCGTATCGGCGATGCTGTTGATCCCCTGGCGGAAAAATTTGTGGAATCGCTTTCCTTTGATTACCGCCTGGCCGAACATGATATTCGCGGCTCCCTGGCGCATGCCGATATGCTGTGCACAACGGGAATGATTTCCGCATCTGATCTTATGGCCATTCGCAAGGGCTTGAACAGTATTTTAGACGATATACGCTCTGGCTCATTTGAATTTGATCTTAAGCAGGAAGACATTCACATGGCCGTGGAGGCCGCGTTGATTCAACGCGTGGGCGATCCGGGCCGTATGCTGCACACGGCTCGGTCCCGTAATGATCAGGTCGCGCTGGATATACGGCTCTGGTGTGTGGCCGCAATAGATCGTGTCGATCAACTGCTGACGGGGTTGCAGCAGGCGTTTGTGACTCTGGCGCGGCAGGATGGTGAACATGTCATGCCTGCCTACACGCATTTGCAGCGGGCACAGCCGATACTTTTCGGCCACGAACTTCTGGCGTATGTGGAAATGTTTCAGCGTGACCGCGATCGGCTGGCAGATTGCCGAGAGCGCACCAATATCAGCCCATTGGGTTCCGGTGCGGTAGGGGGCAGCACGTTACCCATTGATCGCTTACAAGTGGCACGGCAACTGGGCATGAACGGGATAACCGCAAATTCTCTTGATTCCATCAGCGATCGGGATTTTGTCGTGGAGTTCGCCTTTGCGCTATCCATGATGGCCATGCACTTATCGCGTTGGGCGGAACAATGGATTTTATACAGCTCCACCGAGTTTGATTTCATTCGTATTGCCGATCAGTTCACCACCGGCAGCAGCATGATGCCGCAGAAACGCAACCCGGACATGCTGGAATTAATTCGCGGCCGCACCGGCGGTGTCTATGGCCAGTTGGTGGCGCTGTTGACCATGTTAAAGGGACAGCCATTGGCGTATAACCGCGACATGCAGGAAGATAAACGCTGGCTCTTTGCGGGGTTTGACTCGGTGGAATTATCCCTGCAGATCGCCGCCCCGCTGGTAAAAAGCGCAAAGTTGAAACCCCAATCCATCGCCCGGCGGCTGGACGAAGGATTTTTGGATGCTACGGTACTGGCGGAGTATTTGGTGCGAAAATCCGTGCCATTTCGCACAGCGCATCAGATCGTGGGTTCCATGGTCGCATATTGCGAGCGGGAAGGCCTTACGCAGCTTTCGGATATACCGCTGGAAGCCATGCGAGGCATGTCACCGGAAATCGGTGCTGATGTGCGAAATGTGTTGGGCGCGGGCAATGTTGTTGCGGCCTACCGGTCGGCAGGTGCCGGTGGAATAAAGCAGCTTTCCATACAGCTTAAACGCTGGAATAAGGCCCTGATGCAATAAGGCACTTCAGTGAAAAGCGATTATCAGGAAATCAGCCCGGCTTTGGAAAAAAAGCTGTTCCAATTGCTCCATGCGAACTGCTCTATTTGTCCGTCGGTGAAGCCCGCGTCCGCCAGGGCGTTGCAGATGTGTTCCAAGTCGGCGGGGCGGCGGATGCCGGCGGGAAGATCACGTGCGGAAAAGCCGCCGTCCATATCGGATCCTAATCCGATGACGTCAGTGCGGCCTGTAAGTTCGACAATATGTTGAATATGCCGAACGACGTCATGGATTACTGCGTTGCCGCTGCTGACAAGAAACCGGGAAAACAAATTAATGCCAATCACGCCCTGCGCGTTGGCGAGGGCTGTGATCTGCGCATCGGACAAGTGTCTTTCCGGATGCTTTTTTCCCGGCAACAGGCTGCGGCAATTGCTGTGTGAGGCAATCTTGGGACGGGCGGCTTTTTCCAGCACGGTCCAGAACGCGCGTTCGGATAGATGGGATACGTCATGCACCATCTTTAACGCATCGGCGCGATTCAGCAGCGCCAGGCCGTCGGCGGTAACATCACCGCCGGATTGATCGCCGCCGGCCCAGCGTGTTCCGTTTACCCATGTCAGCGCTAATATGCGAATACCCCGATGATAAAAATCATCCAGATCATCGACGCTGCGAAGGCCTGCGCATCCTTCCAGCAGCAGCAGTAATTCAAGCTTTTCGGAGGGTATTGTCCGTGACCTGTCCATTAAAATCACGTGGCCGGCCGTATGCCATTGGTCATACCGGTTCAGTTGCTGCACGGATTGTTCATAGGCTTCCTGCGGTGAACTGTAGCACCAGGAGCCGTCAACAGTCGCACCGGAATCATCAAGTCCGCGCGGTTGGACAAAAACCGTGGCCACGGCACGGCGCACGCGGCTTTCAGATAACGATTTTAAGGTAAGGGCTGCGGGGTTATCCGAATCGCCGGGCGGATCATCCAACATGTTTCGGCCGGTTTCCGCAAGATAGGCCAGATCCAGGTGGGCGTCAAAAAAGCTCGGCGCTCTCATGACTCATCACTACCCATGATGCTGATAATTTCATATTCACCGATGACCGGCAGCGTGGCATAACTGTCGCCGGCAACATGCAGCAGTCCCAGCAATGCCAATAAGGTAAAGCCCAGCCAGATCAGACCACCGATCAGAGATGTCAGATACACCATGGCCGATAAATGTACCAACGGGTAACCCAGCAGCATGGCGGTCTTGCAGGATGCCCAGACGATGGTTTCCAGTGCCAGGAGGATCAACCCCTGATTGGCGTGATGCCGGACGAATTTTGAATGCAGCCCAAACACCATGGGTATAACCACAAGAACACCCAAATAAGATAACAAGGCCAAGCCCTTGTTTTTGCGAATGTCTTCTTCCTGTTCCGCGGCGGCCTGTTTGTTCAGTTGTGCTGCTTCGACGTTAGCAGCCGGAGATGAGGCAGGCGGTGAAATCGGTGCATCAACGGGTGCCTCAGCGGAAATGATGGCTGGGGCTGCGGGTTTAGGCGCTTGGGGTTTCAGATCATAATCCTTGGCGTCGGTCATCGTTTTGTCTCCGGAGCAGGTTTCACATACCCGGAATTATAGCGTCGGGCGTGGAAAATATCAGATTAATCGCGCCACGCCCTGCTGATGGCGGCGGCTGATCTGCTGCTGCAAGTATTCAAATACTTTCCGGGCCTGCGGAATCTGATGAATTTCCATCATAGGCGTGACCTGATCATTGCTGCGAATTTCGATGGTGCCGATTCCCAGCAGACGCTGCAGAAAGCCCTGTCGCAGCTGAATATCCAACACACTGCTGATGGAAATCCAGTCAATTTGTTTGGTGAATATGCCGCTCTGGGTTTCCACACGATCGGCGTTAATCAGGCATCGGCTGTTACGGGAATGCAGGTAAATAAGAAATGCTGCAAAGACATCTACGGTCAGCACCACCGCAAAAATGATTCCTCCATACGCTTTAAGCGGGGGTATTTTGCAGGCTCCCGCCGAAACCGCCAGCACGATGCTGCAGGTCAGATAGCGAAAAAAATTATCCCATTGCGAAACCGAAACATCAAAAACCGCATCGCCCATATTGGGCTGCGTCGCATCATCTTTCTCCGTGGCGCCGGAATCCGCACCCGCGGCTTGGGCGGCTGGTGGGTCCACAAATTCACCGCAGTATCGACATTTACGGGCAATGCGGAGAATCATTTCTCCGCAGGATGGGCAGGGACGCTGGGCCTGTGCGGGCGCGGCGGGCGGTGTTGATGCAGGTGACGCTGCAGCGGTGATAGGGGTGGCGGCCAGGGGAATTAATGTGCGGCTGCACACCGGGCAAATCAGATGGCGGCCCAGCCGCTGGACTGGAATTTCCAGTTCATGTCCGCAGACGCAACGCGCTTGATAAACTTGTGGAGATGTCTCCATGGCCAATGCCCCGATGTCCATCCATACCAGCGGCTAACGCACTAAAGCCGCATTTAGAATATCCACGCGTTCTCGCACGCCATACGCCTGGGTTCCGCTCACGATGAATTTTAAGATTTTAACGTGCCTTACAGAAAGCAAAACCGGCGGCAATAATTCTCCACATCGTATGACCCCGGAAGTATACAGGGTCTTACCGTCTCCCTGCACCACAACTTGGCATGATCCCCACGGCCGGGCCGATCGGTCCATGGCCGGGATAAACGTCATCTGGTTATATTTATCCGCAAGATTGTAGATCAGTTGCGCCGCCACATGCGTGCCCAGGCCATGTCTGAAGCCCCTGCCGTTTACGTCAAGTTTTCGCAGTACACAACTGAGATTTTTTGCTAAACGCCACGGTGTTCCAACATACGGTATCTGAACATATTTCTGCGGGGCTAGCGCTGTAAGCCACATTATATGCCCATCCAGAATGTCAATGCGTTTTAGCATGGCGACGCCGCAACTCATGGGCTTGATGGCCGGACCGGTAAGAACCAGGCTCGGCCCGCGCCATGTTATGGCTGATGCCGTCACCATCGTGCCGTCCATGAATGTCATACGAATGCGTGGGCCATGGATCGCACGCGGCACCACAGTCTCCGCCAGGTTAATACGTTTGATGTGAGCCAGGGGAATGCGGATGGTTCCCAGCGTACTTTTCCATTGCACCGCCTGCGGCAGTAACCGCAACATGGCACCCGAGAGTTGATCTCCGTTGATAAATTGGACGTGATCATGCGCGATCCCCTGGAGCGGCGGCGTTGTGCGTTTGCGCGTAAGCCCTGCAACATCATCTATCGGTACGGTCAATTTCCCAAACACTGCGGAATCAAAGGTCATCTTTCCACCGCTGGAGGCCATGGGGGTGCCGGCCAGAATATCTCCAGTGCGAAGATGCAGCCACCACGGTGACCGTTGGGAACCTTTCTCCACTGCTCCTGGGGTGCTGCGGCGCAGGCTCAATAAGTCACGCGTGGTGAGATTTACGGTTTTCCCCGCCGCTGAAAGTTTGATGCGGCCTGATGAGGTCCAGGAAATAACTTGCGCCGAAGCCATGACTTTTATTTGGCCCTGAGGCGTCAGGGCTGCTAATCGCACGCGCCACCGCAACGCAGCGCCAGTATCCGCAGCGGCCCGGGCTGCCGGCGGGGGCGTTAAGCAAATAACGGCTCCAATGACCAAGAGCAGCAAGCTCATCAGACTAAACTCACGCCGATTCAAGGATTTCTCCAGCTTATTTCTGCAATATCGGCAGATACCGATCAGGAATCTGCAGAATAATTAAGGCCATGGCCGTCGCGTAACTTTGGCCAGCGCCGCCGGTCCAGTTACCGGCCGTTTGCTGGCGCTTGATCAGGTCACCACTGATCGCCGGCCACCATTTAGCCCAATATTTTCCTCCAGCTAGAAACATGGCCTGGGTTCCATAATAGTTGCCATAAAAGTAATTTCCCTGATTATTTTGCGGCGTTCCCGGCAGGCAGTCCATGAGATAATGCACCCCGTTGCCAATCGCTGAACCGCGATAAATTCCCGCATACAGCAGGGCTGCTACGCCCGCCGCCGAACGCGGGAAAGCCGATCCGCCCATATTGAGCATATAACTGAATCCCCCGTCGGCATTTTGCAGGCGATGAACAAAACTGA
The DNA here is from genome assembly GCA_021808105.1 of Planctomycetota bacterium. Taxonomy (GTDB): domain Bacteria; phylum Planctomycetota; class Phycisphaerae; order WQYP01; family WQYP01; genus JAMDCX01. Next base: position 7,297 of record JAKBCC010000075.1, on the reverse strand, counting down.
TGGCCTTCGTGATGGTGCGCTTGGGAACCGCGATGCCGGCTTCGCGCGCGGCGCGCAAGGCCATGACCTGGCAAATGGTCACGGAAATATCAGCATCCATCGGTACCGGTTGATATCGCCAACCGCCCTGGGCGTTTTGCGCATCGATAATCAGGCGAATGGCGCGTTGCAGCTTTTCGTGCAGGTCGGCGGCATGAGATTCACCATAAATCTCAGCTAAAAAAAGTGTGGCAAATCCCTGGGAATACATGGGGTCCGCGTCGGTGGGGCCGGCGATGAGGCCGGACCGCTGACAGTGATCCAGAATATAACGTAAAGCGTGCGAAACATTTCGTGCGTATCGTCCCTGCCCCGGCAAATTGCCGCCAGCCACAAAGGCCAATCCGCCCAACGCGGTAATGGCTGTGGTGCCCGAATCAAAGGAGCCATTGGCATTCTGCCGCGCCGCCAGCCATTTCAAACCGCGGCGTACGGTTTGCCGGACCTGCGGTGTAATTTCATCCCGCAGGGGACTGGTTTGACCGGCTACAAAGGTCGAGTTCGCATTGGCAGCGCCGGCGATTGCGGGAAAAGCCATGCACGTGATCATTGCAGCTGCGCAAACGCGGATTAGCGTTAAAGTTTCAAGGGCTTTGCGAACGGGCGTCCTTGATTGCCGGCGACATAAATAAAATTTCGGCCAGAGATCGGTGAGCCATCGTTGAGTCATGCCGTTACGCTCCGGAACCTGCAGGGCAAAGCCGTGCTGTATTCTACTCTGGTTGACGCTTTGCGTATAATCAGCAAACTATTTGTTCCGGCTTTTGTGCCCCGGTGGGGTCGAAGCAGAATGATGTTGCGCGAAGGAGGCGAAATGCCTGCAAAGGAAAAATTTAACATCGGGATTATGCAGATGCGCTGCGGGAAGGATCCCGCGGCCAATAGAGATCATGCCGAGCAGCAAATACGTCAGGCCGCGGGCTTGGGCGCTAACGTTATTTGTACCCAGGAATTATTTTGTTCCGAATATTTCTGCCAAACCCAATCGACGGAACTTTTTGATCTGGCGGAATCAATCCCCGGTCCCAGTACCGAGCGGTTCAGCAAAATGGCAGCCCAACTGCAGGTAGTGCTGGTCATCTCCCTTTTTGAGAAGCGCACTGCGGGAATTTATCATAACACCGCCGTGATCATTGATGCCGACGGTACTCTACTGGGGATGTATCGGAAAATGCACATCCCGGATGATCCGCTTTTTTATGAAAAATATTACTTCACGCCCGGTGATCTTGGTTTCAAAGCGTTTCAAACCCGTTATGGGCGCATTGGGGTGCTGATTTGCTGGGACCAATGGTTTCCGGAAGCGGCTCGTCTCACCGCCATGCAGGATGTTCACGTGCTCTTTTATCCCACAGCCATCGGATGGCATCCCGCGGAAAAAGCGGAATTTGGTGATGCTCAAGTCGATGCGTGGCAAACCATTCAGCGATCTCATGCTATTGCTAATGGGGTCTATGTGGCGTCGCCTAATCGCATCGGGCATGAAGGCGCAAAAACCGGCGGGCTGGAATTTTTCGGCAGTTCCATGATCTGCGATCCGTTCGGTCGATTTTTGCGACGCGGATCGGTGGACAAGGAGGACATTCTCATTGCGGAAGTGGATCCCAATCTGCAGGAAACGGTTCGCCGAAATTGGCCGTTTTTTCGGGATCGCCGGGTGGATGCCTATGCCGGCCTGACCCAGCGATTTTCCTGAATCGCGTGCCCTGTTTCTGAAAGTATTTTTAACGGAACTCCTAATGACCGCCGCAAAAAAAAGAACTAAGCCATCTTCTGTAATTTCCGCCGTCGAAACCTTGCGCAGAAAAGGCTACCAGATGCCGGCCGAATGGGAACCGCATGACGCCACCTGGTTGGCCTGGCCGCACAATCAGGAGGATTGGCCGGGAAAATTCTCGCCCATTGCCTGGATCATTGCCGAGATTATCCGGCATATCGCTTCAGCGGAAACGGTTCATCTGCTGGTGCAATCGCAAAGCCGGATCGCGATCATACGGGAGATACTTACTAAATCATGCGTTAAATTATCGGCGGTTCGTTTTCACGTGTTGAAAACCGATCGGATATGGACCCGCGATTCCGGCCCGATTTTTGTAAAAAAGCGCAGCCCAGGCCCAAACCGCATGATGGCACTGGGCTGGCTTTTTAACGCCTGGGCGAAGTATGACAACTATCATCGCGATGCGCACGTGCCGGCGTATGCGGCCAAAACTCTGGGCGTAGCCATTCATCACCCGATGGCCGCACGGTCCGATGGTCAAATCGTTCGTCTGGTGCTGGAAGGCGGCAGCATTGATGTCAATGGGGCCGGATGTCTGCTAACAACGCGGGAGTGCCTGCTTTCCAAAGTGCAGTGCCGCAATCCGGGAATATCCCGCACGGTATTGGAACAGCACTTATGTGAAAATCTGGGCGTGGAAAAAATTCTCTACCTGCACAGCGGCATCGTGGGTGATGATACCCACGGCCACATTGATGATACCGCCCGTTTTGTTTCTCCATCGGCCATTGTGGCGTGTGTCGAACCCAACCGCCACGACGCCAATCATCGGCGCATGGCGGAAAATATGAATTGCTTAAAAACAATGCGGGACACGCAAGGCCGCAGTTTTGACCTTATCGACTTGCCGCTGCCCGCGCCGGTCTATTTTGACAAACAGCGCCTGCCGGCCAGCTATGCCAATTTTTATATCTGCAACGCCGGTGTGCTGGTTCCGGTATTTAATGATCCTGCGGATGTGCGGGCGCTGAAAATTCTGGAGCAATGCTTTCCCCATCGCACGATTATTCCCATTTATTGCCGCGATCTGGTATGGGGACTGGGCACGCTGCATTGTATGACGCAGCAACAACCGCGATAATCGTGAAGCGTAATGTAGTGTTGTAACGGAAGCTATAAAGAAACATTTGGAGTCTGCATGAGAATTCTGGTAACCGGTGGAGCGGGATTTATTGGATCTAATCTGGCCAGGTATCTGGCGGCACATGGACACAATGTTGTGGTGCTGGATGATTTTTCATCCGGAGATTTTAAGAATCTCGTTAAATTTACCGGCGAAGTCTATACCGACCGCTGTGAAAATCCACCCGCAGGACGCTTTGACGTTATTTTTCATGAGGCCTCCATCACCGATACCACCGTGGTGGATCAATGGAAAATGATGCAGAACAATCTGGAGCGGTTCCGAACTATTTTATCCTGGGCCATGATATGGAAAGCGCGCGTGGTTTGGGCATCCTCCGCGGCGACCTATGGCAATCGCCCCGCTCCCATGCGGGAAAGTGATGAACCGTCGCCGTTAAATGTTTATGGCTATTCCAAACTCGCCATGGAGCGCCTCGCTGTCAAGTGGCACGGAGATACCCGGCTGCCGATTATTGGCTTGCGTTACTTCAATGTGTACGGCCCAGGCGAGGGACATAAGGGTAAATTTGCCTCCATGATCTACCAGTTAGCCCAGCAGATGAAAGCGGGCAAGCGGCCCCGCATTTTCCACGACGGTAACCAGCGGCGGGATTTTGTCTGGATTGAGGATGTTATTCAGGCCAATGTGAAGTCACTGGAAGCTGAAGGGTGTCATATACTTAATGTGGGCAGCGGCGTTTCGGAATCTTTCAATGCCATTATCGCGGAATTAAACCGCGTTATGCACACCAACCTTCAACCGGAATATATTGATAATCCCTACAGCTTTTTTCAGAATCATACCGAAGCGGATATTACCGCGGCCCGCACCATTCTGGGCTATGCACCCAACGTGGGACTGGGTGAAGGTGTGCGAAACTATTATGGTTCAGGGGCCATGTGATGACTAACACCTCATCTGCGGTGACTACTTTGGCCGCTATGTTGCTGCTCACACTAGGGGGGTGCCGCAATCCGCCGCCATCCTCGGCCATGAAAACTAACTCGCCGGCCCAGCGGGGAATCAAATCATGGGTAGCCGCCGGTGCCGGCCCATGTGATACTACATTTACCGGTTCACTGACTTACGACCAGCATATCCGCGCCATTGTCGGGCATCTGGATTTGATCAACGCGTATCGCTTTACGCTTGCATTGCAATCGACCAATGGCCAATGTGCGTTTGTTCTGCATCGCAATTGGGCCGGTACGCACTTTTTTGTTCAGCCTCACCGGGCGTATGCGGCGCTGGCAAAAGCCATTGGAACCGGCCTTTCCCTGGCATGTCGCCGCCCGGAGGGTCCATGGCAAGTTGCGGTCAATGCGGCTTCCGATGTTGTGGTGTACAAGGATGCCAATAACAATCGCTTTCAATGGGATTTCACGCCTGATGGCAGCGGTCTGCGGCTGACACGACTGCGTGTAGAAACGCCGTCCGGGGCGGTCTACGTTATTGCCTTTAATACGCCTTCCGGTGAGGGAAAAGACTCGATAGATATTTCAGATTCTACGTTGCACTTTGTCCTGCATCTTCGCCTGCATAACAACAGTGAAGCGGGCCTGAATACCCGAATTCCCTGAATGCCAGTCCTGTAATGAAAGATCGGATGACCGCAAATTTTTCAAGCGAACTGATCATGCAACACCCCTTGGTGGCAGGGGCGGCCGGACTATCCGCGGCTGCGGCACTGGCAATGTGGTACAGCGTGCTGTACTCCGGCAGCGAGATTGTGGCCCCCGTCATTAAAACCATTCATCCACACAAGGCCGTAGCACTTACCTTTGACGATGGCCCCACCCCGGGATTCACCGATCGCGTGTTGGATATCTTGCGGCAGCACGATTCCCACGCCAGTTTTTTTCTCATTGGATCGCACGTCAAACAACATCCCGAACTCGTTGTGCGCATGCTAGCCGAAGGACACACGATAGGAAATCACACCTGGGATCATCACCATCATGGTGTGTGGCACGGCGAAGCCTATTGGCGGGATCAGTTGCAGCGCACCAGTTCGGCATTGGCGGATATTACCGGCCGCAAGCCGGCGTTGTTTCGTGCCCCGATGGGATTTAAAACACCACCGCAGGCTCGAGCTGTGCGCCAATGCGCCATGCGTTATATCGCATGGCGTGTGCGCGCATGGGATACATTAAAGATCTCGCCGCACACTATTTGCCGGATCGTCACATCCCAAATCCGCCCCGGAGATATCGTGACCCTGCACGACGGCCTGGAACCCGTCCGCAGAAATTGTTCGCAGGAATCCACCGTTCAAGCCTTGCCGGAGATTCTGAAAATTCTAAAATCGCGCGGCCTGGCGTCCATGAGCCTGGAACAGGCCCTGGAATTCCCCGTGTATCAATAGCGAAGTTCAGTAGCCTCAAGAGATTTTGTTGCACAGGCTCATTTCTGCACAGTAAATATTTGCCGGCGACGATCAGGAAGCCGCGCCTTTGCAGAGAAGGCGCCCGGAGAAGCGTGTTCTCCGGCACCGAATGAATGAGGCAAGCGATTTCCTTTTACCGGGCGCCCACATCCATATATGCCTGAAGAAACTTGGCGTTAGGCCGCCATGGGCGGCTTCAAAGCCCGGTGACCAGTATATCGTTTCTCGCTGGCGGCGTATTGGCAGCGTAAGCCCCAGGCTGGTTGTATGTGTGCCAGTGGCTGATGCCTGCGACAGATGATGGCACTCGTCAGGTGGGAGCATACAATACGGTTCAATGGACGATCAAGGGACGCATGGCAGGAGAGGTAAAATAAAACAATTAGATGCGTCCCCGTATCGTTTTCATAAAGGAGCGACAAAATGAGATCCGCGAACACTGGCATCGGCACTTCAAATCCTGAAGTTCTTAACCTGTCGCCCCATGGGTTCTGGTTGATGGTGAATGGTGTGGAATACTTCCTTGCCTTCGGTGATTTTCCATGGTTCCGGTCGGCCACAATGGAGCAAATTTTTGCTGTTGAGTTGTATCATGGCACACACCTGTATTGGCCGGCCCTTGATGTTGACCTGTCACTGGACCAGATTCTGCATCCGGAACAATTTCCGTTGATCGCCAAGTAGGTTGCAAAAAGACCGCGGATTACGCGGATCGCGCGGATAAACGCCGGGGTTCGTAAAAATCTCAAGTTTGAAATCTTAACTTCGCGCTGGTGGGGCTTGAGCAGCAGGGGAGCAGAGCATCGACCGCGGGTGGGACTTTCGTACTCCGGCGACTGCCACTCTTATGCCCCAGCCTTATTCGCTCCACTGTTCACCTCTCTAAATTCACCTGATCTATCGGGCCGCAGCCCGATTTGTATCCGCGTTATCAGCGGAATCCGCGGTTCAACATCTTCAATCCAAAGCACCTAACCAAAAAGCGGTTTTGGGATATACTTCTGTGCGATGGAACAGAATGATACACAAGCAGGGGTGGAAGCCAAGGGGGGGCGGCGGCGGGCACCGGCGTCTTTTTTTGCGTTGGGGTATGGGCATTTGCCGCGGGCGGTGATGGCTAGGGGGTGCAGGTTTGAGTTTGTGAAGCTTTTTAAGCATGATTTTTTTGCGGCAACCGGGCTTTATCAGCGGGTGGGGGATGGGGCCAATGTTGATGGTGGCGATAGCAATCACTGCGAGGTGCCGAAACAAGCGGTGGTTAAATTGCAGCGGACGTTTCCGCTATTTGGTATGCCGCTGCAATGGCTGGGAGGAATTGTCGCGCGGCATGAAATTGCGGTTTTCAGGGCATTGGATGGTCTGGAGGGGGTGCCGGTATTTATGGGGGAACTTGGGCTAACAGGATACGTTCATGAATTTATTCCGGGGGATGATTTGAAACCGGAATTTGCGCCGGGGGCGGATTTTTTTAATCGCCTGGAAACGCTTTTGAAAGCCATCCATGCGCGGCATATTGCGTATGTGGATACCAATAAGCGGGAAAATATTCTTTTTGGAACGGATGGTAAACCGTATCTGATTGATTTCCAGATATCCTTTTATTGTCAGCATGGGCCGAGAGATAATTTACTGTCCCGGTGGATTTTACATCGGTTGCAAAAAGAAGACTGGTACCACTTTTACAAGCACAAAACGCGACTGGCGGCAGACATTTGTTCGCGGGAGGATTTTCAGCGGGCTGATCAACGCAGTTGGTACATCCGCCTGCACCGGAGTATTGCCCAACCCATTATCCATGCCCGAAGACGGTTTCTTTCGCGGTATGGTTGATGCTACGGCAGGAGCCTGTCCGAGTAATGGCCGGGATTGCGATGGGTCTGAAATGTCCCGTATGCGCGGCGGAGGATCGAGCCGACTCTTAATAATGAGTCTGCGAGATCCGACAACAAAGCAGGCGGGGCATTTC
>JAKBCC010000074.1 GCA_021808105.1 Planctomycetota bacterium | reverse complement strand
ATAAAAGATCCCGTCGCCCGATTGCGGCGATACGCATCAAAAGCCAGGGGCTGGGTTACCGATATGCTGCATCGCCCAACTTCATTGAGATGCAGCGTCTCAAGAGGTTTGTCATCCAGGGTATTAATATCAATTCCATTAAGCAGCGTGATTTCCCCGGGCGTGGTACGGGTGGTCTGTTTGATTAAATAGCCGGCGGTCAAATCCAGGGGCTTTTCACTTAGCCAGACAATCCGCGCCGGAAAATCCTGCCCGAACTGCGGCGGCGTCTGGGCGTGCACCAGCATATCGCCGCGACTGATATCCACTTCATCTTCCAGCGTCAACGTAACAGCCATCGGGCAATGCGCTTCGGCAAGTTTGCCATCCAGGGTAACAATGGATCGGATGGTGCTTTTCCGCCCCGACGGCAACACCATAACCTCATCACCTTGCCGCACAGTGCCGGAGGCGATCGTGCCGGCAAAACCGCGGAAATCCAGGTTGGGTCGCAGCACCATCTGAACCGGGAATCGGAAATCCTGCATATTACGATCGGACGCAATATGGACCGTTTCCAGATGATTCAGCAGGGGGCCGCTTTTATGCCAGGGCATATTCGCACTGACTTCTACGACGTTGTCCCCTTTTAAAGCGCTGATGGGGATAAAGTGTACATCTTTGATGTCCAGCTTGGCGGAAAATTCGGTGTACTGGGCCTTGATCTGGTTAAACCGCTCCTGCGACCAGTCCACGAGGTCCATTTTGTTGATGGTCACCACAACATGCTGAATTCCCAGCAAAGAGCAGATAAAACTGTGGCGTTTGGTTTGCGCTACAACTCCATGCCGCGCATCGACCAGAATGATGGCCAACTGGCAGGTCGATGCGCCGGTGGCCATATTGCGCGTGTATTGCTCATGGCCCGGCGTGTCAGCAATGATAAATTTGCGCTTATCCGTTGAGAAATACCGGTACGCCACGTCAATGGTAATGCCCTGCTCGCGCTCGGCTTTCAGGCCGTCGGTTAACAAGGCTAAGTCAAGGTCTCCACCGGTGGTGCCGTGGCGCACGCTGTCGCGGCGTATCGCCGCAAGTTGATCTTCATAAATCATTTTCGTGTCATGCAGCAAGCGACCAATCAGCGTGCTTTTGCCGTCATCCACGCTGCCGCAGGTCAGGAAACGCAACATTTCCTTGGCCTGGTTGCGTTCCAGATACGTGTTGATGTCTTCATGCAAGGCGGATTCGATGGCGGTCATGCGGATAAACTCCTGGCTATTTGTTTCTCACGCCATTATGAGGCGGATGATCGTAATATATTATGTTCATGCGTTCACGAGGCTGTACCGCCCGCGTTGCGGCGGCGGTATCAACCGATTGCAGGCCATTAAAAATATCCTTCGCGTTTTTTCTGTTCCATGGAGCCTTGCTCATCATGATCAATCGCCCGGCCTGAACGTTCCGACTGCCGGAACAGCAGCATTTCTTCAATAATTTTGGGCAAAGTATCCGCCTGTGATTCAATGGCTCCGGTCAGCGGGTAACAGCCCAGCGTGCGGAAACGGACATTTTTGACAACCGGCGTTTCACCCTCTTTTAATGGGTAGCGGTGGTCATTAACGTAAATCAATTGCGGATCGCGCTGCACCACCGGCCGGGGGGCCGCGAAATACAGCGGGCAGATGGGAATATTTTCCACATGAATGTATTGCCATATATCCAGTTCTGTCCAGTTGGACAGGGGAAATACGCGAATGCTTTCGCCTTTGTTGATGCGGGCGTTATACAGATTCCACATTTCCGGCCGCTGATTTTTTGGGTCCCATTGATAATGTTTATCACGGAAGGAAAAGATGCGTTCCTTGGCGCGGGATTTTTCCTCTTCCCGTCGTGCTCCGCCAAAGGCAGCGTCAAACTGGTATTTCTTCAACCCCATCAGCAAGCCCTGCAGATTCATGTTATGGGTGTACTTAACACTTCCCGAGTCAAACGGATTTATACCGGCCTTAATAGCGTCAAAATTGGTGCTCACAATCAACTTCAGGTCATATTCCTTCACGAGCTTATCACGAAAGGCGTAGACTTCCTTAAAGTCCCAGGTGGTATCAATGTGCATAAAGGCAAACGGAACACGGGCCGGGTAAAAGGCCTTGCGCGCCAGGTGCAGCATCACCGAGGAATCCTTACCGCTGGAAAACAGCATCACCGGATTCTGGAATTCCGCAACCACCTCACGGATAATATGGATACTTTCCGCCTCGAGTTCCTTAAGGTGCGTAAGTTTAAGCGTCATCGTCTGAATGTCCTGATCTCACAGTCCAATTACTACTATTCCGATCACTTTAATAGGAGTTCGATAAATTGTCAACCATAGTATAACGCGTGCCCGTGGTGGGGCGCGGCTCCTCGGAGAACCTTCCGTGTCAATTACGCCATCGTCGCCGGTACTTGCAGAGCACCGGATGCTAATCCGGTGGTTGATCTAGTGCCGCGAACCAACCACCGGGTTATCACCACGGTGCTCTGACACGATGCTCCGCCGACCGCCAAAAATCCCGCCGCCGCAACGCGGCCCTCCCTCAAAAAGCCGCTGGTTTTGTCGGCGGTGCCCAATTCAATCGCCCCGCAACTCGGGAAATTGTTTTGGTACTGTTCCTAAGTGTAAAGGCCATGGTTAAAATGCCGCGAAGCGGCCAACTTGGCGAAAGACTGGGAGATTTTGCCCGCCGAAGTCAGGGCGGAGATTATCGCCCTGGTGAATTACCAAGCTGACGGCCGGATGAAGGTCATTTAATCGGGGAACTCTCAACGCCAGCTCGTTTAGGAACCGCATAAGTGCCACAAATATTTGACAATATCGAATTGCAACTCCTGCCCACGCTGCAAAAGGCGATGGACGTGTCGCAGCGGGCGGATTTCTGTGTGGGTTATTTTAATCTTCGCGGATGGCGCTATATCGACCAGTATGTCGAGAAGTGGTCCGGTACCGATGGGAATTGCTGCCGGTTGCTTGTGGGCATGCACCGCCCGGCGGAGGAAGACCAACTGCGTGCGGCGGCCAACCCTGTGGCGTCCGACGAAATGGACAATGCCGGTGCCGCCCGGCTCCGAAAGAAAATGGCCGAAAGCTTCCGCGATCAGCTTACCCTCGGCGCTCCCACCGATGCCGATGAAGCCGGTCTGCGAAGATTAGCGCGGCAAATCCGCACGGGCAGACTCCACGTCAAACTTTTCCTCAAACATCCGCTGCACGCCAAACTCTACCTGTTGCAGCGATCGGATGCGTTAAATCCCAAGATCGGATTTCTCGGCAGCAGCAATCTAACTATGGCAGGATTGTCCAAACAGGGTGAATTAAACGTCGATATTACTGATGCCGATACCTGGGATAAATTGGCACGCTGGTTTCTGGATCGGTGGAATGACCGTTTCTGCATAGACATATCCCAGGAACTTGTGGAAATAATTGACGCCAGTTGGGCGCGGGAAACGCAGCCCCCGCCCTATCACATATATCTTAAAATGGCGTATCACCTCGCCGCAGATGCGCGCTTAAGTGAAGAGGAATATGACATTCCCGATGAGTTCGGCGAAAAGCTGCTGGACTTCCAGAAGGCGGCGGTCAAAATGGCGGCGCGTATCATCGAGCGTCATGGCGGCGTGATGATCGGGGATGTAGTAGGCCTGGGTAAAACGCTGATCGGCTCGGCGATCGCTAAAGTTCTCCAGGAGCAAAAAAATCACGAAACGCTGATCATCTGCCCCCGGAACCTTATCGGCATGTGGGAGGATTACCGCCTTCGTTACGCCGTCAATGCCAAAGTCGTGTCGTTAGGTCTGGTGCACAGACTGTTAAAGGATGAAAAGCCGTTCCGCACCGTGCTCATTGACGAAAGCCATAATTTGCGCAACCGCGAAACCGCCGCGTATAAAGCCGTCCGCGATTACATCGAGCGCGCCACCTGCCAGGTGATTCTGCTGACCGCTACGCCGTACAACAAAACCCTGCTGGATTTATCCAGTCAATTGCGGCTGTTTCTTGACCCGGAAGCCCAGCTTCCCGTGCGCCCTGAACATTTTATCCGCACGCGCGGGCTGGACGTTTTATCCGCGCAAACCCAGGCCGACCCACATACGATTGTCGCTTTTGAAAAAAGCGATCTGGCTGAAGATTGGCGCATTCTCATGGATCAATTCCTGATCCGGCGCACCCGCGGTTGGATTAAGAGAAATTATGCAAAAGTTGATCCGGAAAATGGCCGATCCTATCTGCAATTCACCAGCGGAAAGCGTTCTTATTTCCCGGATCGCCTCGCCAAAAGCGTCCTATTTTCCATCAATGAAAAAGACCCGCAGGATCAATATGCCCGCATGTTCAGCGATGCCACGGTCAACGCCATTAACACATTGCACCTGCCGCGCTACGGTCTGGGCAATTATGTAAAAATCGGACTGTACCGCCCGGATGCAAAAAAAGAGCATGAGGATCTGATCAACGACTTGGCCCGCGCCGGGAAGCATCTGATTGGCTTTTGCCGCACAGGTTTATTCAAACGCCTGGAGAGCAGTGGGGCCGCGTTTGAACTGACCATGGACCGGCATATTTTGCGTGACAAAGTTACTCTGCATGCGCTGCAAAACGGTCTGGATGTCCCCATTGGCTCCAGTGATGCCGCAATTTTTGAAACCGGCATCAATGACGCGGATGCACTTTTGGATATGGCCGGCGAAGTAGCCGACGCGGGGATCCCCGACGGCGATTCTCCCGATGACATCGCCACGCTTTATGTCCGATTCAAGGCTAACAACCGGTACCGCTGGCTTCCGGCGGCTTTTTTTGATACCGCGCTGGTCGAACATTTGCGGCAGGACATCGCCACTTTGGAATCCGTTCGCAGTGCCGTAGGCCTATGGAATCCCGCACGTGATCATAAGCTTCGCGAATTGATCCACATGCTGCAAAAGGTCCACCCGCGTGAAAAAATTCTGATTTTCACCCAGTTCGCCGATACCGCCAACTATCTTTACCGGCAGCTAAAGCAGGCCGATATTCGGAATCTTGCCGTGGTCACCGGTGAGAGCGACAACCCCACGGCTCTGGCCCACCGCTTCAGCCCGGAAAGCAATCAAAGGCAAGTTGCCCCAGCGGATGAATTGCGCGTGCTGGTCAGCACGGATGTATTAAGCGAAGGGCAGAATCTTCAGGACTGCGCCATGATTGTCAATTATGACCTGCCCTGGGCGCTGATCCGTATTATTCAGCGGGTGGGCCGCGTGGACCGCATCGGGCAGCAGGCCCATCAGATTCTGTGTTACAGCTTTCTGCCCGCCGATGGCGTAGAACGCATTATCCGTTTGCACCAGCGCATCCGGCAGCGCCAGAGACAGGAAGGGGAAGTCATCGGTGCCGACGAAATGCTTATTGAAGGCGATCCCGTCAACGAATTGGAGTTGTTCAAAAATCTTTACAATGAAAATTCCCGGGTTCTGGAAGAGGAGGAGGAATCCGATGTGGATATTTCCTCCTATGCCTATCAGATCTGGCAAAACGCGGTGAAAAATAATCCCGCGCTGGCCAAAACCATTGAGGATCTGCCCAATGTTATTTATTCCACCCGTCCGGCGACTGGCCCTGCTGCACATCCTGAAGGCGTGGTAACATTCGTGCAAACCGGGCAGGGCAATAATTCCTTGATTTTCCTTGACGCGCATCGACAGGTTGTCACCGAATCCCCGCTGGAAATTCTCCAAGCCGCGCAATGCCCCGCCGAGACGCTGCCCGCCGAACGGCTGCCCGGACATAATGACTTGGTCGGCCAGGCGCTGGAACTGGCCGCCAAAGACCAGAATCGTGTCGGCGGTCAGCTCGGCGGAGCTCGCAGCGTGCGCCGCAAGGTGTATGATCGCCTCAAAGCGTTGCACGCCCGCACCGCCAACAGCCTTTTTCGCCCGGCTGATCTGGATAAAGTGCTCGACGAGATTTACCGTTATCCCTTGAAAGCGTCCGCGCAGAATTTACTGGCCCGGCGCATCCGGGACCATGTTGACGACGATGCGCTGGCGAAACTGGCCATCGACCTGCGTTCCGAAAATCAGTTATGCAGCATCAGCGAAAACCCCCATGACCTGAATCCGCAAATTATCTGTTCATTAGGTTTGCGGGGATAATAGAAGCAGGCTTGGAACCTGCGTAATTTCTTACGCGAGCCACGGGGTTTATCCCCGTGGGAACCCGCCGGGATAAACCCGGCGGCTCGCAGTATTTCTCTCCGGTGGTTCCGGCGATAGTGGATTCCAATCTAATCGACGATAATTCATGCACGGAAATCCAATGCGCCGATAATTATCCCGGCACCCGTGCAGTTCGTTATGCGAGCCGGTGGTTATCCCGCCGCCTGTGTATTCCTTACGCGAGCCGGGGGGTTTATCCCCCCGGCTCCCTCTCCGGGAGATGAAATGTCCGATCCACCATTTGCACTGTTCATCACCTGGACCACTTACGGCACATGGCTGCCGGGCGATCCACGCGGTTATGTCTCCAACACACTTCGCGAAGATGGCACCTTTGAACCTAAACGCAACCAACGTGGCACCCCCTATTCGCGCGGCGACGCAAGAACGCTTGCCTCGGCACAACGCCTCCAGAAGCACAATACAGTCTGGCTAAGCGCCAGCCAGGCCGCAACCGCCGCCGAGGCTCTCGTAAAGGCAGCGGCCCAGCGGCACTGGTTCATCATTCGCGCTGCAATCATGGCCAGCCATATCCATACGTTGACCACCAAGTGCCCCGACGATGGTTCTGCGGTTCTCAGAATTTTCAAAGGCGTAACTTCTGCGGAACTCAGTAATAAAGCAGGCCGCCCCGGCCGCTGGTGGACCCACGGCGGCAGCGACCGCTATCTACAAGACCAAAGAGCAATTGACGCAGTGGAACATTATATCCGCCAGCAGCAGGGAATTCTCTGCGAAATCGTTCAAATGCAGGTGATCCCCAGAATATAAATCCGTGCAACTCCCCGCGCGAGCCGGGGGGTTTATCCCCCCGGACCCCACAAACGACCCAAGGGGTCGGTCCTTGCGCGAGCCACGGGGGTTAATCCCAACCTCCGCGCATTTCCTTACGCGAGCCACGGGGTTGATCCCAACCTCCGCGCATTTCCTTACGCGAGCCACGGGGTTGATCCCCGTGGGAACCCGCCGGGATAAACCCGGCGGCTCGCCAGTGTATTAGTTCGTACTTCGTTACGTTATTCCATCTTTGGCGACCAACCCCCTATCCAAACCGCCGGTGTTGCCGCATAATTAATCCCCATGTCCGCGAACCAGTCGCAATTTAACCGTGCCGCCCGGCGCAACATACCCGTGGAGAACGCATTATGCCGCTGAAATTCACGACCGCCCGTGACCTGCTTAACGAATTTGATTTCCATAAATTATTTGTGCAACAGTTGGGCTGGTCCAATCCGCCATCCCCCAAACCGGTCGCCATGTCCGTCAATGGCGTCGAACTCGTCCGTCGGCAGATTGCCGATCTTTCGGGTGTAGGCGTTTATGAAATCGCCTGATGTTCATCTACTTCCTGCAACGCAAAGGTTTCCTGGATTACAAGAATAAAAACAGCCGCGACGGCAATGTCCTTTACCTCCAGGAAAAACTCGCCGCTTCCCAGCGTGCCGGGCCAAATCAGTTCTACCGCCGATTCCTGCACCTGCTGTTCTTTGAAGGTTTTGCCAAGCCGGAAGAAAAACGCAGCGCTGACGCACGCGGGGCACTGGGAAATATTCGCTACCTCAATGGCGGCCTGTTTCTGCCGCACCGCATTGAAACGGGAAATAAAAACATCACCATCTCCGATGAATTTTTCCAGCGGTTGTTAAAGCTGTTTTCCGATTATTCCTGGAATCTCAACGACACCCCCGGTGAAAATGACCGGGAAATCAGCCCGCATGTTCTGGGTTATATATTTGAGAAATATATTAACCAAA
The DNA here is from genome assembly GCA_021808105.1 of Planctomycetota bacterium. GTDB lineage: Bacteria > Planctomycetota > Phycisphaerae > WQYP01 > WQYP01 > JAMDCX01. Next base: position 10,553 of record JAKBCC010000074.1, on the reverse strand, counting down.
AGGCGTTCGGCGCATACTACACTCGCCCGGAAATTACAGAATATCTTTGCGAACGAACTATTCATCAGTTGATTCTCGATGCCATTAATACCCCGCCGGAAACGCCCCTGCTGCCCGGAGTCAAACGCCGGGCTTATGAATCCGTGGCCGATCTGCTCATTGATCTCGACGCGCCAGTCTGCAACAAACTGATCTTTGACGTGCTGCCGAGTTTATCGCTTTTGGATCCCGCGTGCGGCTCCGGGGCGTTTCTTGTGGCGGCCATGAACACACTGATTAACATTTATTCCGCCGTCACCGGCCGCATTAAATTCCTGCATAACCGGGAACTTTCCGCGTGGCTGGAGAAAACCGAACGCGAACACGCCAACATTGCCTATTACATCAAAAAACGCATCATCACCGACAATCTTTTCGGCGTGGATATTATGGAAGAAGCTACGGAAATCGCCCGCCTGCGGCTGTTTCTGGCATTGGTGGCGTCCGCGGAAACTGTTGACCAACTGGAGCCGCTGCCCAATATCGACTTCAATATTCTCCCCGGTAATTCGCTTATTGGCCTGCTGCGGGTGGATGAACATTCCTTCGAGAAGAAAGAACGCCAAGGCAATCTTTTCCGCCAGAGATCTTACCGCGAAATATTGGAAGAGAAAAACCGCCTCATTGAAAACTATCGGCATACCGCCACCTACGCTGATGATCTATCCGCGCTGCGTAATGACATCGACGGGAAAAAGCACGCATGCGCAGCCGTGCTGGATGACATGCTGCTGGATGAATTTGAGCAACTGGGCATCAAATTCGAGCAGGCCGTATGGAACCCGGCCGACAGCCTCAGCGAGCCGGCGGGTTCATCCCGCCGGGCAAAAAAACGATCCCTGAACATCCAGGATATCCAGCGGCTCAAGCCCTTCCACTGGGGTTTTGAATTTGACAAAGTACTCAATAACCGCGGCGGATTCGACGCCATTATCACCAATCCGCCATGGGAGGTTTTCAAGCCCAACGCCAAGGAATTCTTCCTTGATTATTCCGATCTGGTAAGCCGGAAGAAAATGCTGATCCATGATTTTGAGACCGAACAGGCTCGCCTGCTCAAAGACGACCCCGACATTCGCGCGGCTTGGCTGGAATATCTTTCCGACTTTCCCTATTTAAGCAGCTATTATCGCTCAGCGGTGCAGTTTCAAAATCAGATCAGCGTGGTCAGTGGCAAAAAGGCCGGCACGGATGTCAATCTCTACAAGCTCTTCACCGAACAATGCCGCAATCTTTTGCGGCCCGGCGGTCTGTGCGGCATTGTTATCCCTTCCGGTATTTACACCGACCTGGGGGCCAAGCAATTGCGGGAAATGCTTTTTGGGCAAACCCGTATCACCGGTCTGTTCGGTTTTGAAAACCGGAAGGAAATCTTTGAGGGCGTGCACCGCAGCTTCAAATTCGTTGTCCTCACATTTCAGAAGGGCGGTGTAACGGGCCAATTCCCGGCCGCGTTTATGCGGCATGACGTGCAGGAACTTGAGCGCTTTCCCCAACACGGCGCTGTACCGATTGCGGTTGATCTGGTGCGGCGGCTTTCGCCGGATTCATTATCCGTTATGGAATTCAAATGCGATCTGGATGTGCAGATTGCCGAGAAAATGCTGAAGTTCCCGCTGCTGGGGGAAAAACTGGAAGGCGTCTGGAATGTGCGATTCTCCTGCGAATTCCACATGACCAACGACAGTTATCTATTCAAAACCGAGCCGGGGAAAGGCCGCCTGCCGCTGTATGAAGGGAAAATGATCTGGCAGTTTGATCACAAACTCGCCCCGCCGCGTTACTGGGTGGATGAGAAAGAAGGCCGCGCCGCGTTGCTTGGCCGCGAAAAAGAAACCGGCCAGAAGCTGGATTATCAGGATTATCGATTGGGGTTCAGAGATATTGCGGCGAGCACGAACGAGCGAGCGGCTATTGCGACACTGGTCCCGAAAGGCTGCTTCGCGGGCAATACCTTGCCCACGGGTATACCCAATGAGATATGTTCCCCAGCTCCGAAAGAGCTCTGTTTTATTGCGGCGGCGTTTGATAGTTTCGTGTTCGATTTCTTAATTCGCTCCAAAATAACAAATCATCTTAATATGTTTTACGTCTATCAGATGCCCGTTCCGCGTCTAACCGAAAAAGACCCGTCCTTCGCCCCGATCGTGGAACGCGCCGCCCGACTGATCTGCACCACGCCGGAATTTGATGCTCTGGCCAAACAAGTCGGTCTGAAAAGCCACAAAGACGGCGTAACCGACCCGCAGCAGCGCGCCAAACTCCGCGCCCAACTCGACGCCCTGATCGCCCATCTCTACGGCCTAACCGAAAAAGAATTCACCCACATCCTCACCACCTTCCCGCTGGTGCCGCAGGAAACCAAAGACGCCGCGCTGCGAGAATTTAATAATTCTTGAACCGCCAGTGTTGCTATTTGTTTGGGATTTGTTAGGATACTTAAATTATAATAGGAGAAGAATTTTATGTCCGCACCACCAAGCGATGCCACATGGGAGGCAACAGAACACACTTTGGCCAAAATTGCCATACTGCGCGCCTACCTCCAAGCCTGGTTCGCAATTCTCGGCCGGACCGCCGCAACGGACATGTTGTACATTGACGGGTTCGCGGGACCGGGCATCTATCAGGATGGACAGGAAGGGTCTCCGATTATTGCGGTAAAGGCGGCGTGCGAGGCTCGGGCCAAGGCCGGGGAGAAGTGGAAAGCAAAAATAATTCGGATGATATTCGTAGAACTAGATAAGAAGCGATTCGGGAGCCTGCAATCGCAACTTAAGAAGTTTGAGACATTGCCCGGTCTAGAAATACAGCTCATCAACAACGAATTTGCACTCGCGTTCAGTGCGATCAAAGGGGAGCACAAGGATGCGTTCATATCATCCATGCCTTTTTTTGCTTTTCTTGACCCATTTGGTGTCAAGGGCGTGCCGTTTCAAACCGTCCGAGACATGCTAGCCAGCCAGCGATCTGAGGTTTTTCTGTTGCTGGACGCTGATGGTATGGAGCGTATCCGGAAGGCCGGTGTCGCGGCGGGACATCAGCAAGTTTTGGACACAGCATTTGGCAGTGCCGTCTGGTCCGAGATTTCCTTCTCGGGAGATGCCAAATCGAACGCTCGAAAACTTCTGGCCGCTTACCGCCAGCAGCTGCGCCAAGCCGCAGGGGTCAAATTCACCTTTCCTTTCGAAATGCGCCGAAACAACGGAGTCGCCAGCTATCACTTGCTATTTGCCACGAACCATATAAGAGGCCTTGAAAAAATGAAGGAGGCGATGCGAAAGGTGGACAAAAATTTTGTCTTTACGGACGGAAAATCTGGACAAAACTTTATGTTCGCCCCGGACGAGCCCGCCGTCCTCGCGCGTGACGCGGAAGATTATTTCAATGCGCAATGCTTCGGACGGGAAAGAAGCTATGATGATCTAAAGGCGTGGATATTGCAGGACACGCCGTATACGCGAGCCGAAAGGATCTTGGACGCAATAAAGGGCCGTAAGGGAATTGCCTCAGCAACGATCGGTGGCAAGGTAGCGGAGGTCGGGAACAGACCGATCAAATGGGAACAGGCCCAGAAAATTAAATTTCGAGACCATCTGCAACCTCCTGAAAAACGGCTTTTTGATTAGGAACCGCTGCTATGCCGAAAACCAGCAAAATTGAATGGACAGAATTTACCTGGAATCCCGTAACCGGGTGTTCACGAATCAGTGAAGGGTGCCGGCACTGTTATGCCGAGCGAATGGCCGCCCGGCTTTATGCCATGGGCAATCCGCGATACCGCAACGAATTTGAGGTAACGCTGCATCCGGATTTGCTGGACCTGCCGCGCCGCATGGCCAGGTCCCGCGTCATTTTTGTCAATTCCATGAGCGATCTATTTCACGATAAAGTTCCAGACGATTTCATTCGGCGGATCTTTGACACCATGGCCCAATGTCCTCAACACACGTTTCAGGTTTTAACCAAGCGTAGCCAACGGTTACGTCAGATTGCGCCGCACCTGCCTTGGCCGGAGAATGTTTGGATGGGGGTCAGCGTGGAAGATCAGCGGGTTGTTTCGCGCATTACGGACTTGGCCGCGGTTCCGGCGCATGTGCGATTTCTTTCGATTGAGCCGCTATTGGGACCGTTGGACAATTTGAAATTATCCGCCATAGACTGGGCCATTGTCGGGGGCGAATCCGGGCCGGGCGCGCGGCCCATGCAAGAGGCGTGGGTACAATCGATTCGCTGTCAGTGTGAAAGTAACGGGGTCGCCTTCTTCTTCAAGCAATGGGGTGGTGTAAACAAGCACGCAACGGGTCGAATACTCAATGGCAGAACATACGATCAGATGCCCAATAAAACGGGAATAATGGCTTCGACAGAGGCACGCCAGCGGATAAGTCGGGTATCGCGGAAGACGGATACGTCCGCCTCGCGGGGGCATCGCAGTACCCATGCTCATCGCGCCATTGCGTTGCCTTTATTGACTGTCTAAAAGCATTCGCGGCCGGATTTCGTTGTCTCTACGGCCTAACCGAAAAAGAATTCACCCACATCCTCACCACCTTCCCGCTGGTGCCGCAGGAGACCAAAGACGCGGCGATTGCGGGGTCTCGGAAAATACGATGCCGTTACCGTCCCACGCCGCCGGCGGATGAATCCACCGGCTAACATGTGCGCATATTGGACCGCATTGGTATTTCTGATTGATTTTGGGGTATGTTAGCCGGCACATTGAATGTGCCGGGGCGGCAGGCAAGCCTTAAATCAAAAAATCCCTACGGCGCATAATGGAAGGGGGGTATTCCTGTGTAGCAGGCCGGCGTTGATTCTACTGATTGCCCGGGGCGGGAGTCGAACCCGCACGACCGAAAACGGTCACAGGATTTTAAGTCCTGAGCGTCTGCCATTCCGCCACCCGGGCGAGGATGCGCCATTATCCTTGGAAGTCATAGGTTTTCAACCGCTTCCGAGATAATTCTTATGAAGCGGTAAAATTCCGCCTTTCATGCATTACAATAATAATCACTCGGTCACGCCCACACATTGGGATTGGCGGTGGGCCGGCGCGAACCGAAGAGGATTATCTCTATGATCATCATCGACGCCTACAATTGCCTGCACGCCGGAAGTTCCATGCCGGGGCCGTGGCACGGCTTTTCATTGCGTGAATTGTGCCGCCTCGTGGAACGGTTGGATAAAAAAATTGTACTGGTCATGGATGGCTCACCCAAACCCGATGAGCCGACAAACGCGGAATTTCCGGACGTAACCTTGAAATATTCCGGTCGCGGTGTTTCCGCTGATTCGGTAATTATTGCCATGGTGGAGCAGAGCACCGGTGCCCGGCATATCACGGTGGTCAGCAATGATCGGGCCGTAAAAGCCGGTGCCCATCGCGGTGGGGCCAGAACCATAGCCTGTGAAAAATATCTCGCCGGAATACTGCGGCGAAAAGCTGCCATGCGCCTGCGATGGAAGACGGCCGAGCCACAGCGCAAAACTGTGGGCCGAACTTCAGATACCGATTTCTGGCTGCATGAATTTGGCTTCACAACCCTTGCACGGAAATCTGAATCCCAAGTTCCGCGAAGCAAACCTTCGGCAACGCCAAGCGATCCAGCTGGAATTGATATTGACGCTATTGACATGGAAGAAATTTTGCGACAGCGTACGCCGCCGGAGCATCCCAGGAGCCTGTCCGAGTAATGGCCGAGATTGCGATTACTCGGACAGGCTCCTATGGAAACACACTTACAGGTATGTCGGGAAGCGCTGCGGCAATTTGCTTCCCCAAATCCGCTAAAGTTTCCGGCGGTAAGGCTGTTGCGTATGCTTCCGTCGTCTGCCGGGCGACCGTGTAAATCTGGATTAATTTAATGTGGCCTCCGGCGGCGCAAATCTGGGAAATCCGCTTAATATATGCGGCTATTTCCGCTGGTGCCGGTGCCTGACCATGCAGGCTCATCAAGAGCGTCTGAATAACCACGGGACGTTGCAGGGCACAGGCCGTGATGTTGTCCAACAGGCGCTGGAATGGAATTGACGAACGGTCTACTTCGCTGTAATACGCCTGGGTTCCCGCATCGAGCTTCAGCCACATTTCGCCATTATGCTGATCCAGAAAGCGCAACGCCTTTTCAACGGCGGGGCGGTGCAACATCGTGGCATTGGTAATGACCACGATTTTCACTTTCGGGAGTTGAAAGATCTTAAGAATTTCCGCAGCCACTTTGCAAGCGGAAAAAAATTGCGGGCTGGTGGTGGGTTCTCCGTCTCCGGAAAAGGCAATATCATTAATTCGCCGCAATGTTGGTGCCACGCCGGAAAACGGCTCAACTTCATAAATGCTTCCGCTTTGAACCATGTTTAACATGCCGCTGAGTTCAGATTGCAAAATCTCCAGATCAATGTCTGGCGATCCACCGGCAATGTTGCGGTCTACGCAACAATATACACAATCAAAATTGCAGACCTTATCCGGATTCAGATTTACGCCAATGCTGATGCCGCCACTGCGGCGGGAAACTACCGGATAAACATAGCGGTTGGTCTGCCAGTGTCGCCCATGTGATGAAAATGCCCGACGATTACCGGGATTCAAAAGAATATCAAGATGATGTTTGGGCGAAGTCATAAAGAACAAGTTTAACGCAAAACAGTGCATGGAGGTTATGATTTACGCTTTTGTGCGCCATAGAGCAACATATTGAGCATCAGCGGTCGAGCGGTCGCCGGACTGTAACCCATAACTCCCCAGGCATGTGAACCGGTCAACCCCGTGGCAATATTGTAGGGGCTATAAATAATCATCCAGCGGCCGCGGCGATGCAGGCCGTAAAGTACAGGTTTATCCAAAAAGCCGTGTTGCCGGAGGAAATAAGCGCGGTAGAAGGCCTTAGGTATCGCGACCGAGCCGGGAATGGCTCCATTAAAAATACGGCTGGACTGAGGAATTTGCCCCATTGTGGCCAGGGGATATAACTGAGCGATCATGGATCGCACTGAATGCGTGATATTTTTATCGGCATTGGGCGTTTCAATAATCAGAGTTCCGCCGGCGTCAAGAAAATTTCGGATGTCATGTTCCGTTCTCCAGGACGGGTCAAAACTCCGCATGGCGGACATATAAGCGATCAGGGGCTTTTTCTCCCCCATATTTTTGAGTGTGGTGGTGCTGATGGAAAGCTTTAATTTATGAACAGCGGCATAGTCAGCAAAAGCCTTGAAGGCCTCAGGTTCCGGATTCCATTTTCCTGAATGCCGAATGACCGATAGCGCCAGAGGGCGGAGGATACCCGTAATTTTAAGTTTCGGAATTTTTGGATTTAAGTGCCGCACCAGTCGATGCTTGCTGGTGGCGTAGAAATAAACATTGGCCGCCAGCCGGAAGGCATTTTTGTGGAAATCTGTGTCCAGGCTTTCCCATCGCGCTCCGACATCCAGGGGGCTATGCACCCAACTCACACGGATGCCGTTGGAAAGTCCCATTAAATCCATGGTCGCGGGCAGTTGGTACTGTACGTGATAAATCCAGTTGCCGGCAGAAAGTGTGCGCATTTTCATGGTGTCGTCAGTAGCGGCGAAAGCGGCTTTTTTAATGGCTCGCGTGAACGATTTGCTGTTGCCGTCGGCATTGGAGAAAATAAATCCGCCGTGGTTCAGATACCACTTTAATTTTGCAATGTCAGCGGCTGTGAAATGGGGATTGCCATGTCCGGTAATAAGCAAAACCGGCGCATCAAGCCAGGTACGCGGATCGGACCTTATATTGACGCTCTGCCAGTTAATCTGTTGTTCAAACGTGGTGCTAAGCCATTGTGTCACATTGTAATCGTCGCGCGGCCGGGCGTTCCAGGGGCCGTTATATTGGAGTTTGTTAAAGATAATGGGGTTGAGGCCGCGCGTAAGAAATAGCAGGGCATAAGCCGTTGGAATAATGTTGGTTGGCGCGTAGGGCACATAATTGTTCCAGGCTCCACTGGCGTGGTCCTGATTTTTCATGATGGTACGAGCACCCATGGTGTACCAATTCCATTTCCCGATATGTCTAAGACCGCTGGCCAAACCTACGCGTTCCAGTCCGTACAGATAATACAAGTTAGCTTGTGTTTGGATATTCGCCCGCAGCCAACGCAATCCATTCTGAATGCCCTTATCATTATGCGGGTTGAGATGCACGCCGGTATGGCGATATTGATCCACGACATATAAGCTGGCCAATCCCGCAGCTGTCATGGAACGGGTAGAAGCGCCGTGGCCCATATAACTCCAGCCGCCATCGGTATTTTGCCACTCGCGCCAATGTTTTTCACAGCGAATCCAGTACTTTTCCGAGGGCGACAATCCCATAAGTTTAGCCGCCCAGACGCCCAGCAAGCCGTATTGGCTATTGGAATTATCCCAGTCGCCCGGCTTCACTTCATGCTTCTTGATGCCGTCCCAGACATAGCGATAACCCCCATCGGAATGCTGCGAGTCTATAAGATATTTGTCCGCCCGATGCAGCGCCTTAAAATAAAGCGGTGAATTGGTGGGACTTTCGGTAATAGCACTGATCTGCAGGGATGCCACATACGTACTTTTGGGTTTAAGTTCTTCCAGCCATTTTAACGCCGGTCTAATTTCAGGGGAATTTACCGTCAGATCTGGCCGGTTCAGTGTGTTGCCGGCCTGCAGCAGGGCGTAAAGAGCCAGAGATGTTTCTCCACCGGAATATCGGTCTTGGGGCGGTACATCTTCTTCCCAAAATGTACCAGGCTTCTCTTTTTTCAGCAGATAGGCCACGCCACGATTAATCGCCGCAATTACTTCTTTGCGTGTCAGCGGAGGGCTTTTTTTTATGTTTTGTGCCCCAACCGGACGGGGGACCAGCAAAAGCCCAAAGACCATCACCGCGACCGCACAGAGTTGAGTTATCGATTCTTTACGCATAGTTACCGGAATTCCAACTCGCCGACACAGTTCCACCTGGCTGTCCTTATCTATACCATACTATATTATCGGTACTTTCGTGCGAAGTGCTTGCGAAGAAAATAAAATAGTTTCCCCTTTTGCCGCCGCGCATCCTCTGGACCGCCGTTGCGGCTAATGCTTTGCCCCCATCGATAGCCGGATGCAGCTGTAGGCCATAAAGCTGGTCCAGTTTTGTCGCGCCCGTCTGATATGCTGCCCCGACCTGCCGGCAGAACCCGCAAACGTCAGCGAAATATCATTTAACCCCTTATGCAAGATTCCCCGAGCGAAATGAAAGTTTTCGATAATTAACTCACCATACGGTGCCGTTCGCACAAATTGCAGTCCGATGCTCGTATGAATTTTCCCAATGCGATGCCCATTGGCCAACACGGTTAATCGCGCATTACGTCCGCCACAGACCATCGTCAGCACCGGTGAACCGGCGGGCACTTTCTTGAGCGTAAAGTGGATGTTCCAGGTGGTGGGCGTGCGGTGGCCCTGCACAATGGCAGGTTGCAGGTAGTTCCAGTCTCGCGCGGGGGTGCTTTTGCCGATGGTGTAATCGACCCCGTGCGGAAAATCTTTGCCGTAACGCAGGTAATTTTCCCAGATATGGAAATTACCGCCATTGCGGAATTCGGTTACCGTTCGGTTGGCTACACCAATCTGCCAGAGGGTTTTACCAAAGGATAGCGGTGTAAGTGTCAGGAGTTTCTCGGCATCGGTTTTGCCGTTCTTTACCACAATGCCGTTTCTTCGGGCCTCACCCAGAATGCCGCTTTTCCACACAAACAGATCATAATGGCCGGGGGCGACATTTTTTATGGTATAGGAACCATCAGCATTGGCTCGGGTCCAATACATATAGGAATTGATATTGCGCAGCCACGATCCATAGAGATTCGCCGGCACTTTTTTAGGGGGCAAGCTCAAGATAACCCAGGCCTTACGAGGTGATACGCCATTAGCGATGGCTACCTTGCCTGATACGCTGCCGCGCCGGTGGTAGGCCTTATTTTGCAGCCAGGCAAAGGGCCACTGCGATTCCTTTTGCAGAGCCTTACGTTTGGCGGCAATCCACAGGGCATCGGTATTGGCACCGGTATTGAGATAAAAATACATCGGGCCATAGAGCTTCTGCCAATGTGCGCCAACATACGTGCAGGCGGGAACGTAATATTTTTTATCCATCCCGATAATAAACAGAGGCCCGACAAACGAGGTCATCTGTAATAACGGCTCGGTTCCATCCAGAAACGAATGGCTGGGAAAAATAAGCCAAAGTCCGTATCGGGGTCCTGCCAAACCAATGACATGGCTCATTCGCTCGTAGTTCATCCATTCATGCTTGGCATCCACCTCGCCATTGGGCAAGCGCCAGGTAGCCTGATAAATATCAGGATATTGCAGATAGTTTTGCCGCGGGAAACCCAGGCTGATCGGGCCACGCAAATTATCATTAAGCATTTTGGTCTTAAATAAACTGCGCGTCGCCGCTACCAGAAAATTAAATTCCAGTGCAATGCTTTGGGCATTGCCCGGATATATGCTCCGCGGCATGGCTTTGC